>NZ_JBDPNU010000004.1:0-172204 GCF_050468105.1 Fictibacillus sp. NRS-1165 | reverse complement strand
GTTTGTCGACGTTCTGAAAGGACCTGATATTCAGGTCCTTTTTTCTTTTACGCGGCAGTTGGTTAACTATCGCACCAATCTGGCAGATTTCCGATAATCAAGGTTTTCGTTTATACGTCCATACACGGTTATGATTTGAATTTTCCGGAAAAGGGTCCCCCGTACTAAGCCTGACCTCTTTCGGATCGTTAACCATGCTTCCGGTTTCCCCGATTTCTACGTAGATGCCGTTGTTAGGAGCTTTTTGCCCATGTTTAAATTGATGATTCTGACCCAATGCTTCCACACTCCTTTTTACATTTTCATTGTTTACTATTCCCAAAAAAGACAAAAAAACCAACCAATCCTGGCTGGTTCGGAAATTATAAATATGGAACAGGCGCGACGTTAGCCAAGTTGGATACCGGAATAATGAACCGTTCAATTTCATAGCTTCTCACTGGCTGCGAGAACCCGTAATAGGGATAGTCGTATTCGGTCGCGCTGTTCTCTCTTTCACTGTGCTGCCCCTCATCGATAATAGGGGAAGCAAAATAAATATTCTGTCCATCCATGAATTCGATAAATCCATCATATCCACTGCCATCGAGCATGGTTACCGATACAAGACGCTGAATGTGTTTCCGGCACAGCTTCTGTATCTTTTTGATCATTTGAGGATTCGGCGGGAAGCCTTGCTGCTGATAGCCCTGTTGTGGCTGCTGAAAGCCCTGTTGTGGCTGCTGGTAGCCTTGCTGCTGAGCGTAATAAGGATTCTGGTTATTAAACATGGGGCACCTCCTTACTAACACATGTTATTCACCCAGCCCCAATGTGTTCATCTCCCTTACAATACGGAAGCAAGCAGTGCTTTTTGAACATGAAGCCTGTTTTCTGCTTCGTCAAAGACAACGGAATGGGTTCCATCGATAATCTCGCCTGTCACTTCTTCTCCGCGGTGTGCAGGCAGACAATGCATGAAAATATAATCTGATTTAGCGACTGATAAGGTTTTGCTGTTGACTTGATATTCTTTGAAGGCCTCGAGACGCTCGTTCGCTTCGTCTTCCCAGCCCATGCTCGCCCATACATCGGTATACACGATATCCGCATTTTGTATGCCTTTTTCTAAGTCTGTGGTCACAAGTATCTTCGCACCTGAGGCTTTCGCAATTTCCTGAGCTTTGCTTACAATCTCCGCTTTTGGCTCATAGTTCTCAGGAGTCACTATTGTACAGTCCAGTCCTACTTTTGCCGAACCGATCATCAAGGAGTGGGCCATGTTGTTCCCGTCCCCAATATACGCTAATTTTTTTCCTGAAAACGATGATTTATATTCAAGAATGGTCATAAGATCAGCAAGCACCTGGCATGGGTGATAATCATCAGTCAATCCGTTGATTACAGGAATATCCGCATGAAGAGCAAGTTCTTCTACAATCTCATGGTTAAAGGTTCTGATCATGATCGCATCAAGATATCGCGAAAGTACTTTAGCGGTGTCAGCGATCGATTCTCCTCTCCCCATTTGAATGTCACGTGAACTCAGATGAAGAGCATGCCCGCCCAATTGAAGCATGCCGACCTCAAATGAAACTCTTGTTCTGGTCGATGATTTTTCAAAGATCATTCCCAGTGTTTTTCCTGCAAGCAGCTGTTTTGGCTGGTTTTCTTTCTTCAGCTGAAGGGCGTACTTAAGGATTTGGTTGATTTCATCCGCCTTCCAGTCTGCAAGCGTTAACAGGTCCTTCCCTTTCAGTGACGTTTCTGCAATCGATGCCATCGGATTCATAATTTAACTCCCTTTCTATCTTGACGATTTTCTTTGATATGGACAGGGTTGTCGCTATAAGAAAGCAATCCATGCTGATAAAATGCGCACGTTTCCCATTGTGTAAAGATATAATTGCCTCCCAGACTTGCCTCCATTAACCTGCTCTTTGAAATCTTATCCCTGCCGGTTGAAAAGTAGATTCCGGTCTGACTCCATTGATTCCACTCAGAAAAAGGCAGCTTTGATGGAAAATAAATGCTGACGCCTTTCTCTTTCCAAAGTTCGAGAAGTTGTGTTTCTTCTATAGTAAGACGCTCTTCCTTTACGTCTGCAAACAGGCTGGCTGGCAAAGAACCATCCCCTGTCCGGGCAGCGGGGTTGCAGCCGGCAAAAACCTTTTGAACGGCCTCTCCTACAGTGCTGCCGATTCCAAGCACTTCACCAGTGGAACGCATGATTGGAGCAGTTTTTGGCGAAAGGCCCGGGAGCTTAATATTTGAGAACACCGGTGTCTTTACGGCAAAAAATTGGCTTTCGTTCAGCCCTGCTTGTATGCCAAGCTCTGCCAGCGTCTTGCCGAGCATAACTTGAACCGCCGACTGAATGATGTTCACACCGGTGATTTTATTAAAAATAGGTGCGGTCCTTGATGCGCGCGGGTTGATCTCCAGGACATAGACGTCGTTTCCATCGATGACGAACTGGATATTGAAGATCCCTTTGAACGGCATTGAGCGGGCAATCGTATGAGTGCAAGAGACGATAAGATCGATCGTTTTCTTTTGCAGACTAACTGGAGGTGTAACAGCTGTGCTGTCTCCAGAATGGATGCCTGCCGGCTCAATATGTTCAAATACTCCAGGAATAAATACTTCGTCTCCATCAGTTAAGACATCAACTTCTGCTTCTTTTCCTGAAATGTAACGATCGACTAAAACAGGAAACTCGATATTCTGCGTGTTCAAATAGTTCTTCAGTTCCTGCTCGCCATGAACAATCAACATTCCTTCTCCACCGATTACATAGGAAGGACGCAGCAGTACAGGATATCCGATCTTTTGCGCGAACGTCAACACCTCTTGATGATCATATGCGGTTTCACCTGGCACATGAGGGATGCTGCATTTTTTCAAAAAGTGATAAAACCTCTCCCTGTTCTCCATCTCATCGATCAGGTCGGCTTTTGAACCAAGGACTTGGATGCCCGCATCCTCCAGCTGATTTGCTACGTTAATGGCTGTCTGTCCGCCAAACTGCAATATTGCTTTTTCTGCTCCTTCAAAATCAAGTACGTTCATAATGTCCTCGAAAGAGAGAGGTTCAAAATAAAGCGTATCCGCCACTTCAAAATCAGTGCTTACGGTCTCCGGATTATTATTGATCAGTATGGTCTCATAGCCTTCCTTCTGCAGTGCCAGCACCCCATGAACACAGCAATAGTCGAACTCTACCCCTTGGCCGATCCGTATCGGTCCCGATCCGATGATGGCAATCTTTTCTTTGTTTCCCGGGAGTTTGTCGTTTTTCCCTTTCCAGCTTGAGTAGTAATAGGCCGTATCTGCAGTGAACTCTGCCGCGCATGTGTCCACCATTTTATAAGATGGCACAATTCCTGATTGAATCCTTTTTTGTCTTACTTCATTTTCAGTCATGCCCCAGGCCGCAGCGATCGTCAGGTCAGAGAACCCCGCAGCCTTCCATACAGAAAGCTCGGTTAATTCTACGGATTCCATTGAACTGTTCTTGATCTGCTGGTCAAGGTCCGCTAATTTTTTAAATGATGCAAGAAAAAAGGAATTAATCTTCGTGGCTTCATGGATCTCTTTAACTGAAACACCCCGGATGAGCAGTTCCATGATCGCAAAGAAGCGGCGGTCATCGGCTTCGATTAAGAGCTGCTTCAGTTCATCGCTGTGCCAATCCTTCAGTTCCTTCAAAAAAATACTTTCTGTATCCAGTTCCAGCGAACGTACAGCCTTTTGCAGGGCTGATTCAAGATTTCTTTCGATGGCCATCACTTCTCCGGTAGCCTTCATTTGCGTACCGAGTTTTCTTTCAGCTTCCGGGAATTTATCAAACGGCCAGCGCGGCATTTTTACGGTAATATAATCCAAAGCCGGTTCAAAGCTTGCAAACGTTGAACCGGTCACCGGGTTCTTAAGCTCATGAAGCAGATAGCCAATGCTTAACTTGGCGGCTATTTTTGCGATAGGATATCCTGTTGCTTTTGAAGCCAGTGCAGAAGAACGGCTCAGCCGCGGATTCACCTCTATCAGATAATAGGTTTTGCTTTCCGGATCGAGTGCAAATTGAATATTGCATCCGCCGATGATCCCGAGGGACCTGATGATTTTTATCGCTGACGAACGAAGCATGTGGTACTCATGGTCTGTCATCGTCTGGCTAGGTGCTACAACCATTGAATCACCGGTATGTATGCCTACCGGATCGATGTTTTCCATGTTGCAAATCGTAATGCACGTATCATTGCTGTCGCGTACCACTTCATATTCGATCTCTTTAAATCCGGCAATGCTTTTCTCGATCAGACACTGCCCGATCGGACTTGCTGAAAGACCTTTTTTGACGATCACACTCAGCTCATGCTCTGAATTTGCGGTCCCCCCGCCATACCCACCGAGCGTATAAGCTGGTCGGATTATGACTGGAAATCCTATTTTTTCTGAAAACGCAGCAGCCTCTTCAACGGTTGTTACAATCTCACTGTCGGGTACAGGTTCATTCAGCTCGTGCATCAGTGTACGGAATTGTTCACGGTCTTCTGCTTTTTTAATGGACTCCAAATTTGTTCCGAGCAGCTTTACTTCATGTTCTTCTAGGATTCCTTGTTCCTGCAGCCCCATGGCTAAATTCAACCCGGTCTGCCCCCCGACTGAAGCCAGCAGCCCATCAGGTTTCTCCTTTTTAATGATGCTTGCCAAGGACCGGACAGTCAGAGGTTCAAAATAAACCTTATCGGCATATGTTTCATCTGTCATGATGGTTGCCGGATTATTATTCACCAGAATGACGTGGATCCCTTCCTCCTTCAGTGCTGCGCAGGCTTGTGTTCCTGCATAATCGAATTCAGCTGCCTGCCCGATGACGATTGGTCCTGAACCGATCACAAGGACACTATGAATCTCTTGATGCTTAGGCATAAATCTTTTCGCTCCTCTTTTCTTGAATCAAGTCAATAAAATGGTTGAACAAATAGGCATGATCCTCCGGGCCGGGATTGGCTTCCGGATGAAATTGAGTCGTTATGACGGGATAAGTTTCATGAAACATCCCTTCCACACTGCCGTCGTTGATATTTTTATAGAGCACTTGAAAGCCGGTCTGAAGTAAACTGCTCTCTTCAACGACATAGCCGTGATTCTGTGAGCTCATCGCCACTTTATTCGATTTCACATTAATAACAGGATGATTGGCTCCCCGATGGCCAAATTTTAATTTTTTTGTGTTTCCCCCAAATGCCAATGCCAAAAGCTGATGCCCGAGACAAATGCCAAATGAAGGGTAGAGTTCGGCCAGCCTTTTGTACAACGGCATATAGGGTGCGAGTTCTTTCGGGTTTCCGGGTCCGTTTGAAAATAGAAGGCCATCCGGTTTTAATTTATGGAGAATTTCTTCTTTCGTATCAAAAGGAACGATGGTCACTTTGCATCCGAGCGAAACTAAAGCATCCAGGATAGACTTCTTATAACCGAAATCAAGCAGCACGATATGGGTCTTTCCTTTTCCATGAACCTCCGGTGTTTTCACTGCCACTTCTTTGACAAGCCTTCCCTGCATTCCTTTTCCTTCTTTAACCTGAATGTTCTGTACACTGCTGGTTAATACTCCTTTCATATCCCCCTCGGAACGGATCAATTTAATCAGAGAACGTGTATCCGCTCCGCTCAAATGAGGTATGCTATGCTTCTTAAGCAGTGCCGAAAAGGACTCCTCCCTTTGGAAATGGTGGCCTTCCTCATCTGTTGAGCAAGTGACCACTCCTGCCGGCTGCGGAAGGATAGATTCAAAGTCTTCTTTATTAATCCCATAATTCCCGATCAGTGGATAAGCAAATACGACGATCTGCCCGTGATAGGAAGGATCGCTAAGCACCTCCTGGTATCCTGTCATCCCGGTAAAAAAAACAACTTCACCGCTCGTGTGCTGCGGCTTTCCATGCCAGTCTCCTTCAAAGCTTTCACCATTCGAAAGCTGCAGGTATCCTTTCATCCTTCTACTCCTTTGTATATTAATTTATAATTACGGATTTTTATACATTTCATTGTAAAAAAAATACTTATACTAGAATACTTTGTTTTTTTACAGCTCTGCTGATTTTTTTTACACCCTCTGCTACTTCTTCCTTACTCATGTTTAACGGCGGAAGAAGACGGAGAACATATTCTCCTGCCGGCAGTGCCAGCAGTCCATCATTCTGGAGTTCCTGAATGAGCGGAGCGATCTTATAACGGCACTCAATCCCAGCCATTAACCCCAACCCTCTAATTTCTAAAATATCCTCGTAGGGATGAAGCTCCTTCTTCAACTCTTCCCTTAACAATTGACCTTTTTCAATGACCTCATCCAAGAATGAGGGTGTGAACACCTCTTTAAGAACGGCCTTTGCTGCAGCCATAGCCAGAGGATTGCCTCCGAAGGTTGTTCCATGGCTTCCTGGTCCAAACGCTTCGCTCACCTCTTCTGTTCCAATGACCGCACCTACTGGAAAACCATTGCCCAGCCCTTTGGCGGCTGTAACGATATCCGGTTCTAATCCATAATGCTGAAAGGCGAATGGTTTACCGGTTCGGCCGATTCCTGTCTGCACTTCATCAATGATCAAGAGTATGCTGTTTTTCTTGCAAAGCTGCTGAACCTTTTGTAAAAAAGCTTCACTTCCGGGAATGACCCCGCCTTCTCCTTGAACCACCTCAAGCATAACCGCGGCGGTCTGTGGATCAGCATGTTTGGACAATGCGTTACTATCATTAAATGGTATATTTTGGAAATCTTCGAGCATTGGGCCGAATCCTTTTTTTATTTTTTCCTGCCCTGTTGCCGCCATCGCTCCATACGTTCTTCCGTGGAAGGACTGTTCAAACGTTATGATCTTTGATTTACCCGTAAACTTTCTTGCCAGTTTAATCGCTGCTTCATTCGCTTCCGCTCCGCTATTGCAGAAAAACACCTTCTTAAGGTGAGTCGGTCCCACCAAAAGACTTGCTGTTTCCTCTTGCAGAGCAGATTGAAACAGGTTGGAGGTATGCCAGACTTTATTCAATTGTTTTTCTACCGCAGCTGTTACCGCCGGGTGAACATGGCCCAGATTGCAAACACCGATTCCACTCGTAAAATCAAGGTAAGACTTACCTGCGTCATCGACTACTTTGCTTCCGCTGCCACTATCAATCTGCAGGCTCCATCGGCTGTAGTTTGGAAATAATGTACTCAAGATAGTACCTCCTCTTTAACAATCAACGTACCCTTCATCTCTTTTCCGACAATCTGGATTTCTTTAATTTTTGATTTAAGGCAGTTTATCGCGGCCTGTACCTTCGGGATCATGCCACCTGTAATAATACCTCCGTCAATCAGTTCATTGATCGAATCAATCGTTGCTTTTTGTACGGTCTTTCCTTCTGCCATGATTCCATCGACATCGGTGACAAATATCAACGACTCAGCTTCCATCGCTGATGCCACTTCAAAAGCTACAGTATCTGCATTTAAGTTTAAAATCTCTCCGGAAAGATTCCGGGAAACCGAGGCAATCACAGGAACGAATCCGGCTTTGATCAGTTGAGTTAACGTTCCTCTGTTGACCTTAAGAATTTTGCCTACATGGCCCCATTCTTCCTTTTTAAGATAATCACATTCCAGCAGCGCCCCATCATTTCCGTTTATGCCAATCGCTTTAAGCCCCAGCTGATTAAGCTGATACACAAACCAGGGATTCAACTGGCCGGCAAGTACCATTTCCGCTGTTTCGGCCGCACGTACGGAAGTCCGCCTCACTCCATTAATGAATTCAGTAGGAATGGAGAGAACATTCATGTACTTCGTAATAGCGGGACCGCCGCCATGAACGAGTATGATGTGTTTACCATCTTTCTGCATATCTCTTAATCTTTCAAAAAATGAAGGTTCAAGCGCTTGTAAAACACTTCCGCCGCACTTAATAATTACCGTTTGTTCCATCCGGTCTCCTCCTCAAGTCGTATAGCTGGAATTGATTTGTACATAGTCATAGGTCAGATCGCATCCCCATGCTTTTCCTTTACCGTTTCCTTTATGAAGATTAACCGTTATTGAAATTTCGCTTCCCGTCAGATAATCAGAGATTTCGTCATGGTTAAAGTCCTCGATTTTGCTTTGTCTTAAAACCGGAAAATTCCCGATGGAAAGATCAATGGAATCCGGACATATTTCAACACCTGCATATCCAAGAACAGCGACTATCCTGCCCCAGTTTGGATCACACCCAAAGATGGCCGATTTGACAAGAGGTGAGCCAACGATTGATTTTGCTGCAGCTCTGGCCTCGTCGCCGGTTGCTGCGCCCTCCACTGTCACCTCGATCAGCTTTGTGGCTCCTTCTCCATCCCTGGCAATGGACTTCGCAAGTTCGGTACAGGTTAATGTCAGTGCCTGAAGAAACGTTCCCCAGTCAGGATGTTCAGGACTCAGCTCTTCATGCCCTGCCAATCCGTTTGCAAGAATGAGTACCATGTCATTGGTCGACGTCTCCCCATCCACGGTGATGCAGTTAAAACTTTGATCCGTCACTTTTTTCAAGGCAAGATGCAGGTTTTCGGATGATATATTAGCATCCGTTGTTAAAAATGACAGCATGGTCGCCATGTTTGGGTGAATCATTCCTGATCCTTTCGCTGTACCTGCCAGAATAACTTCTGATTCACCGATATTAAAAGAATAACAGGCATTTTTTGTCTTCGTATCCGTCGTTAAAATGGATTGGCTGAACTCCATCGCACGGTCGACTTGGGCTGCGGGGGTTAATTGCTGGATACCCTGTAATATTTTTTCGATCGGCATTGTCTCACCGATAATTCCCGTCGATGCCACACCGACATGATGGTCCAGCAGCCCAAACCGTTCACTTACTTCGCGGCACATGGCATACGCATGCATCCTGCCTTGTTCTCCTGTAAATGCATTGGCATTCCCAGAATTAACAATTACCGCTTGCAGCAATCCTTCTGTTTCAATGCTTTCTTTCGTGACCTCCAGTGGAGCTGCTTTTATTTTGCTTGTTGTATACACCGCAGCGGCTGAAGCGGGTTTCTCACTCAAAATTATGCCTAGATCTTTTTTCTTAAATTTAATGCCGCAGTTTATACCTGCAGCGGTAAAACCTTTGGGCAACGTAATGTTTGATCCTGTTATTTTTTTTAGTTGAGATGAAATGATAGAAGCCACATCGGCTCTCCTTTCTTTATGGAAAAACCGGACTTGCCGGCAAACCGGCAGTCTCTGGAAATCCATTCATCAGATTAAAGTTATGTACAGCCTGGCCGGCTGCACCCTTCATGAGATTATCAATCACCGAAACAGCCGTTATGCGCTGTGTACGAGGGTCAAAGGACCAGCCTATGTCACAATAGTTGCTCCCCATCACGTGTTTTGTTGAAGGAAGACCTTGAGCAGGAGAAAGCCTGATAAATTCATGCTGTTCCGCATACTCTGTATACGTCTCTTCAATCTCCATCGCACTGACGCCGTCCTTTACTTTCGCATACATCGTACTCATGATTCCCCTTGTCATCGGTACCAAGTGTGTACTGAATGTAATCGGCTTGTTCGTTTCTGAATACTGGTGGAGCATCTGTTCGATCTCAGGAATATGCTGATGCTTATTCACTTTATAGATTTGAAGATTATCATTAGCAAAAGGAAAATGTGATGAAACGGAAGGAACTGCTCCTGCTCCTGATACCCCAGATTTGGCATCAATTATAATCGTGCTGACATCAAGTAATCTCTTGTTAACGAGCGGCAATAGACCGAGCAAAGCGGCCGTCGGGTAGCATCCAGGGTTGGCGATCATCTGAGCGTGAGTAATTTGATCGGTATTCCATTCTGATAGTCCGTAAACGGCTCGATCCACCCATTTTGCATCTGGCGGCTCTTTTTGGTACCACTGTTTATACGTCTCGCTTTCTTTTAAGCGGTAGTCACCAGCAAGGTCGATCACCTTCATCCCCTGCTCAAGAATGGGCGGAAGCAAACTTGCAGATACTCCCGTAGGTGCTGAAGAAAACAAAAAGTCAACTTGCTTTGGAATATTGTACTTATCAATGTCTTCCAGCTTTCCTTCCTCAATCCCGTTCAGATGAGGATAGATTCTATCAATCGAGTCTCCCTTTTTACTTGACGAGTACAACGTAAGCTTCTTTATACGGGGATGATTTTTCAGCAAGCGCACTAATTCAAGCCCTCCGAAGCCTGTTGCTCCTACTATTCCGACATTCAATACTTCCACCTCGTTATCCTTAATGTATGTTTCATTATATGTATGTATAAAGATAAATTCAACTGTATATTTATAAATTTTTAATTTTTTCTGAGTTGAATGGACAATTTGATAGGTTTAATATAAAGAAAAGGAGTGGATAGCATGAAGGAATTCGTAGGAGAATGCAGTAAATGCAAAAAGCCCGTCTATTGTTTAGAGGGCTTCTTAAATGGCATTCATGTGAATCAATCCGTATTATTATGTTTTACTTGTGCAAAAGAGCAGATTACCCCCCGCTTACCGGAGGAATAAAAGCGACCGTATCACCAGATGTCACTTCTGTATCATCATCAGCGAATTCTTCGTTGACCGCTGAGAGGCAGCCTTGAAACATCTGGGGAAAATCATACTTCTTTTGCAATGCGTTTTTTATTTCAGAAATGAGGAGCCGTTCTTCATCCAATTCAAGTTCGTTCGTGCCTGCTCGCTCCTGCATTCCCGCAAACAACAACACTTTAATCATTCTTATCTTCCTCGCTTTCGGGATGGCCTTTTGAATAGGACATTTTTTCCAGCTGATCTCCCACCCACATCTCTCCATTATCCCAATGCTCTTTTTTCCAGATTGGGACAATTTCTTTTATGCGTTCGATCGCGTAGCGGCAGGCATCAAATGATTCTGCGCGGTGAGGTGTAGAAACCGCAATGACAACCGCAACCTCCGAAATATCAAGGCTGCCGATCCGGTGGGTAATCGCTGTATTTGATCCTGGCCATCGGGCAGATATCTCATCACCTATTTTCTCAAGCTGTTTTTCCGCCATGGGAACATAGGCTTCATACTTCAGGTAGGTTGTTCTTTTACCCAAAGTCATTTCTCTCACCGTACCAATAAACGTATTAATGGCACCTGCGTCGGCTCTGATGACTTTATCGATAATGTCCTGTACCAAAATCGGTTCAGTGACGATTTCAAATGATTTCATGTATTCATCCCCTTTAACAAATCCACCAGAAATTCGATGTACCGATCCTTTTCTCCAATCCTGAAAAAAGGAAGATCGGCTGATATAAGCTCTTTCGAAACAGGCGGCCAGGCAATGACCGCAAGGACCTTCTCGCTGTCTTCAATCAGCTTTACGTCTTCATCATCTTTCAGAATGACGATGCGGGGCAGCTGATGTTCTTTAAATCCCTCAATGAGAAGAAGATCAAGATTTAAGGGGTCGTAAAAAGCCAGTAGCTGGGTGAAGGTTACCTTCATATTCAGGCAAAGCTGAAATGCATTTCCTCCTTCTATTCCAGAAACAACAGCTCCTGCATTTCGGTGGGCCGAAGTATCCGTTTCTTCATCTCGGAATTCTACCCGGCCGCCATGTCCATGATGCTTAAGCGTTCCGGTCCTGGTTCCACCCTTTGCTGCCGCCTCCAACAGATTGGTAATCAACGTGGTCTTACCGCTGTTTTTGTACCCTATGACTTGGACTTTACTGCCAGATCCCATGGCCATACACTGCCTTCCCCATCTAATAGGAGTGTGGTCACTTCTGAACCTTTTTCCCAGCCTCTGGTACCGCCGGGCAGAACGATGAGTGCATTGGCGTCTGCTAATGAGGTTACCGAACCCGACTTATCCAAACCAACTGGAACCGCAGCTGGTACGGAGCCTTCCCACTCCACCCGGCTCCGAACAAACCTTGTAAATGGATTGGGCTTTAGAAAATCTTCCTGCAGTTCTGTTTTTAAAACGCCGAGATGAACCTTATCAGCATTCAGCGCTTTTAAAAGAAACGGCCGCACGAACAGCTCACAGCCAACAAAGCAGGCTGATGGGTTTCCGGAGAGGCCAAATAAAAGCTTCCCTTCATACACAGCTGCGGAAGTCACGCTCCCAGGCCTCATCGCAATCTTATTAAAAAGCAATTCAGCTTCCATTTTTTTATAAATCGCCGGCAGATGATCAAAATCTCCTACTGAAACCCCCCCAGTAGTAATCAACATATCACATTGTTGTAAGGCGGCGATGATACCATTATACGTTTGCTCCAGATCATCCGGCATCTTCCCGAGCAAACGGGGTTCACCGCCGGCTTTTTTTATCTGGGAAGCAATCATGTACGCGTTGCTGTTTCTGATCTTTCCGGGAACAAGCTCCTCCCCCACATCAAGCAGTTCGGTACCAGTCGCCAAGATACCGACCACCGGCTTCTTCATGACCTGCACTCTTTCATAGCCGAAAGTAGCCAGAAGAGCTACAGCACCCGGATGAATTTTTGACCCTTTTTTCAGAATGAGAGTACCCTGTTTCGTGTCTTCTCCTTGTTGTGAAATATTATGACCGGGGGAAAAAACTCTTCCTATTTCAATTTTCCCGCTGCCGATCTCCTTTACAAGTTCAAGCATGATGACCGCATCCGCACCTTTGGGGATTGCAGCCCCCGTCATTAACCTGACGGCCTCACCCTCTTGAACCGTTTTTTCAGAAACATGTCCAGCTCCAATGGAATCGATAACTTTTAACAGGACAGGTGCCTGCTTCGATGCACACTGTGTATCCTCAGCTCGAACGGCAAAACCGTCATAAGGAGAACGGTCAAAGGGAGGCACATCATGCGTGGCTATAATGTCCTCGGCTAAATAACGGTTGTCACATTCTTCTAGAGGAACCGTTTCTGTCGGCAATGTAATGGTTTGTTCAAGGATTCTGCTTGCCGCTTCCCAGACAGGAATGATCTCTCGTTTTTCAATTGGCACGATGCTCACCTCTTTCATTTATTTTTCCATCATTTATAAATATTTAGCAAACCATTTTACAGTTTCAAGGTAGGCTGTTCTCGATACTTTATGGCCTGAAGTTTCATCTGCGATATATTGAATCTTCTCAGGATTTTTATAAACAGCCTTTGCTTTTCGATAAAAATCATAGCTTTGGCTGAACGGCACCACTTCATCAATTTTGCTGTGCCATAATAAAAGAGGGCGGTTATCAAGCTTCTCCATGCAGGATGTTAAATCAAAAGGCTTGATGATGGAGATCACCTTTGCCAGCGCTTCCTCTGAAAAAGGAAAAGATACTTCCTGCTGTTTTATTTTTTCGATCTGCCAATAGGCGAAATTTTCATAACTCGGCGTTCCCATAAGTGTTACAGCAGCCTTAACATAAGGATATTGAGACAATGAACCGAAGGTAATTATCGCTCCCATTGAAGTGCCCGAAAGCCCTACCCGCTGCTTGTCAATCAAGCCTTCCCGGTCAAGAGACTGAACCAGTGTATGTACGTCCGTTATTCCTTGAACAACAATATCCCAGAAGGAATACATCCTTTTATCTCCGGAAACGTCCGTTATTCGTTCACCATGATGGAGCATATCGGGAAGAACGACTCGATAGCCTTTTTCTGCGAGGGCATAGGCAAAATGAAGGTTGTGCTCCTTCGCACTTGTAAACCCATGGATGAATATCATTAGTGGAAGCTTCTCATTCTCTTTCCCTGCTTCAAAGGCATGCAGCACCGGAATATTTTCGATTGTTCGTGTTTCTATGGTTACCATATCCTTCTCCTTTGCTTACCGTTTTCTCTATCATAACAAGTTAATTGAAATTTGCCGATAAAAAAACCCGTTTGCACGGGTCTTTGCCTTACTGTTTCTTTTCGTTGTAGTAATCAACGGGATACATGCTTCCTTCCGAAACCATTTCATTGTCTCTAATATCGAACGGATCGGGATGACCCGCTTTATTGACTGGAAGTTTTCCTTGTTTATCCTCTTTTGTAAGAAATGGAAGGACTTTATCTTTCATCTCATTAACCATCATTTTAGCCATGACCCGGTTTGAACCTTTTCGTAAGAGGTAGGATGTTACCCCAGCAGCGGACAATGCAAATCCGGATAGCAGCAAATATTTTTTCTTCATGGAAACTCCTCCTTCTTATCATGGATATGTAGTAGGATTACCCTCGACCACGAAAGGTAAAACTTCCTTATATTGGACAGTGATTAAGGAAAGCATTACACTAAACTTGAGAACCGTAGAAAAGGCAGGAATCTGAATGAAGAAACCATATTTAATCGCGCTAGATCTTGACGGCACCTTATTGAATGATAAAAAAACGATTTCCAACCGAACCAAAAAAGCCGTTCTTCAAGCTAAAGAGGAAGGCCACATTGTCTGCATTTCAACCGGACGTCCATACCGGGCGAGCACGATGTATTATGACGAGCTTGGGTTAAAGACACCGATCGTAAACTTTAACGGCGCGTTTGTCCATCACCCTCACGATAAAAAATTTGGTGTATATCATAGCCCTTTGGAACTTTCCACCGCTAAAAAAGTCATTCAAACTGCTGAAGATTTTCTAGTTAAAAATATTATGGCTGAAGTATTGGATGATGTGTATTTGCATAAAGATGATGAAGTCATCGTTAATACTTTTATGATGGGTGAAAATCCTGCTCAGACTGGAGATCTTCAATACATGCTCCAAAAGGATCCTACCTCCATCCTGATTCACCCCCAGGACCATCATGTGGCTGAATTACGGGATCAGCTGAAACAGGAACACGCGGAAGTGATTGACCAGCGAGTTTGGGCTGCTCCATGGAGCATCATTGAAATCATCCGTGCTGGTTTAAACAAGGCCGTCGGATTAAAAAAAATCGCTGAATACTACAATATTCCTCAAGAAAGGGTCATTGCGTTCGGAGATGAAGACAATGACCTTGAAATGATTGAGTACGCAGGGCATGGCATCGCAATGGGCAACGCGATATCTGAACTGAAAAACATCGCAAACTGCGTTACAGCAACGAACGAAGAAGAGGGCATCGCTCTTTATCTAGAAAATGTATTGTCATTAAAATACAGTTGATTCCAAAAACCCGGCAAAAGGAGAACCTTCTGCCGGGCTTTTTTATAAATTTTGGAAGAGTGGCCTTTCTACATAAAACTCGTGCTTGTGTAAAAACTAAAGTAAACCCCGTTAGGAGGCGAACATACATGAGCAAGCACAGCAAATCAAAAAGAGCCGTACAGCATGGCGCCGATGAAGCAAGGAATAATGACGTTCAGCAGCAGCTGAATGAAGATATTCAAGAAACGAAACAAGAGGTTCAAAAAGAAATTACGCTGGGAGGAAATTAAGGCTATGGGTAACAATATTTTTCAAAGAGCAAAAGAAGCGGTTTCCAATCTTGTTGGAAAAAATGAAGAAGGGCAGCACACTCAGCAGCAGCGCCAGGATGAACAAATCAGCCAGCAAAAAAATGATTTCAGCAACGACGACATTTCTGTAGCGGAAAACATTATCTCATCTGCCATGGCGGACTCATCTGACGCAGAGCGCCAGCAGCTTGCTGAGCTTCAACAAGAGCTTGACCAGACAAAAAACAGCACCAAAGATCAACTGTAAAAGGCCGAGAGTTTTCTCTCAGCCTTTTTTTGTACTTTTTTACTGCTGTAACATGGGCTTTGTAGAACATGCTTTTGTAAGCTTTTCCATTTTTCGGATGACGAGGTCCGCCAACAGCTTATACCCCTTTTTATTAAAATGCAGGCCATCTTCGTTCAGCATCTGGCAATAATCCTTGCCGATCATCTCTGCCCACAAATCAACAAAATGAGTATTGTACTTTTTTGCCAGTTCTCTTACCGCTTTCGCATAGTGTTTTAAGCCCTCATTTGACCTCGCGTGCTGAAACCGCTCATTGACGGGAGATGGAGAAACAAGGATCACCTTTGATGGGCCCAGCTTTTCTATCATATATTCGAGATTATTCTTATATTCTTCGACTTCGATCAAGCGGTGGCTGCTCGCATCATTCGCACCAAAAAGGATGGTCACCAGATCAGGGTTATGCCGTAGCACATCTTCCTGGAAACGGGTTAATGCGACCCTTGTCGTTTCAGCAGGAACCCCGGCATTTATAACATTCCATTTCTGCAGGGATAAACGAACGCGCGACGTCAGTCTAAGTGAACCATCATCGCTTTTTTCCCTGGATGTAATACTGTCACCGAAGCAGACCAATGTTTTCATGAACTCCCCCCTAGCCACTTTTGTCGTTCCACTAACATAATTATTCGATCGTAAATTTGATTTGCTCACAGTCGCAACGTGAATATTTTGTTATAATGTAGCTACAATACCTATTTGCATGGAGGATTTCAATGTTTGTCTATGAAGTACCGGCTGACGCCACCGACGATTTAAAGAAAAAAATAGCCGATTTGGTCTCTCAGCAGCGAACGCGGTCAGAAGATGATGGCAGTTATCAAAAAGTGTTAAGCGGCATTTCTTTGGCCATTCAGAAAGATTCGAACTCGGGTGTCATTATTGCTGAGGAAGCAGGAGAAGTTCATGGAATAGCTTTTTACAACCTTGGAATCAGCTTGCCGCTCGGCGGGCCCTACCTTTGGCTGAATGAACTTTTTGTCAGGGAAAACTCGCGAAACAAAGGGATCGCCAGAAAAATTTTGCTTCATTTGATCCATTGGGCAGAACGCGAAGGCATTAAGTCCATCGAACTTGAAACCGGGATCAACAATTCAGTCACAAAACATTTGTATAATTCCCTTGATTTTCATGATATCGTTTCACAGAGGTATCAATTTAATTTCTAATTACAGGAGATGATAAGTATGGCTGTAGATTTCGGAATACAACCAACTCCCAACCCGAACTCTTTGAAGTTTTCAGCGAGCCAGCCCTTTTTGGAAGGCAGACTATCCGCTCGGGCAGGAGAGGCAACTGATTCAGATCTGGCAAATTCGCTTCTTGCCATTGAAGGTGTCGAATCGATTTTCGGTTTTCAGGATTTCATTACCGTAAATAAATTCCCTGAAAGTGATTGGGACGAACTTGTGCCACATATTCAAAAAGTATTAGAAACGCTCTAATCAAAAAACGTACCTGCAATGATTCAGCAGGTACGTTTTTTCATTAATCATCTTTACGGAACAAGCCGAATACCCCAGTAGTGTTTACAATATTGGTAAAGGCACTCGGGTCGACCTCTTTAATGATGTGTTCCAGATCATATAGTTCATAGCGGGTGACTACAATGACCAGCATCTCTTTGTTTTCATTTGAGAAAGCTCCTTTTGCGGGTACGATCGTGATCCCGCGGACTAGCCTGGAATGGATGGCCTCTTTCAATTCGTTTCCTTTTTTCGTAACTATCATTGCTGTCAGCTTTTCATGGCGGGTATGGATGGCATCGATGACACGTGTACTCACATATAACGCTACAAGTGTATAAAGTGCTTTTTCCCATCCGAAAAGCAATCCGGCCGCCAGGATGATACTCCCGTTTAAGATCAAGAAATAGGTTCCAATCGGGCGATTATGCTTGCGGGATAAAATCATAGCTACAATATCGAGACCCCCTGTTGAGGCACCATATTTCAGCGTAAAGCCCACTCCGATCGCCGCAATAACCCCGCCGAACACCGCATTTAGCAGGATATCCTTTGAGATCTCAACAATAGGGATAATTTCGAGGAAAAATGTCATCATAAAAACGCAAAAAAAGCTGTAGATCGTAAAGGATTTTCCTACTTTCAGCCAGCCTAAAACAGCAACCGGGACATTTAGTGCGAACAACAGCATCCCTGTTGAAATTGGGATTGGTGAATGGACGAGCAGATTCGATACGAGCTGCGCTACACCAGTAAACCCGCTCGCATAGACCTTGGCTGGTATTAAGAATAAATTTAGGGCAACGGCATTCAATGCTGCACCAAAAATAATCACAACAATTTTCTTGATTTCCTGCAAGGGTGTGTAATTCATTATTCAATTTCCTTTCGATTCATAGCTTCCCAACTATACATTTTTATCAGAATTAACTTCGGGAGTCAATAGGTGCAAAGTTCTTAAACTCAAACATTCTATTGCCTTTGCCATTGCTCAAGTATACACTTAGAGTATCTTACATAAATGAAGGTGATTGATATGGGAGTCCAGATCATAACAGACAGCGGCTGCGATTTGCCGCAGCACATCATAGACGAGCTTGAGATTAATATGCTTCCTTTAGTGGTAACCATTCATGACCGTGAAGAATATGACCGGAAAACCATACAGCCTCTCCAGCTGTATAACCAGATGCGCGAAGGAGCGGCTCCGAAAACATCCCAGGTTCCTCCTCTTCTTGTTAGGGAAGCCTTTCAAAAATGCGCAAAGTCTGGTACCCCTTGCCTATACATCACTCTTTCCTCAGGTTTAAGCGGGACGTTTCAGACAGCTGAGCTGATCCGCCAGGAGGTGCTTGAGGAATTTCCTCATGCCAGCATTGCTGTTGTAGACAGCAAATGTGCTTCACTGGGCTTTGGACTTGTCGTCTATCAAGCAGCGAAGCTTGCGAAAGAAGGAAAGAGTCTAGAACAAGTGATCAAAGCTGCGGAATATTACCTCAGCCATTCTGAGCATATTTTTACTGTAGATGACCTGGAATATTTACTGCGGGGCGGACGGGTAAGCCGAACAGCAGCTGTCATGGGAAGCCTGCTGAAAATCAAGCCGGTTCTTCATATGAAGGAAGGCAAACTCTATCCTATCGAAAAGATTCGGGGAAAAAAGAAAGTGTTTGGCCGGATGATTGAGTTGATGAAGGAACGCGGCACTTCCTTTGAAAATCAGATTATCGGGATCAGCCATGCGGATGATCAAGAAGCCGCTAATACACTTAAAGAAATGATCAGGGCAGAAACAGGATGTGAGCAGATTATGATTTCGATGATCGGGTGTGCCATAGGCTCACATGCAGGTCCGGGAACGATTGCCATGTTCTTTTTAACAAAGCCGTATTCCGATGCATAACTTTCATCCCGCACGCCCATGTTAAATCATGAGGAGGCGAGATGCATGACTCATAAGTACACGAAAGATGATAATAAAAAGAAACACGATCACCAAGCGGATCGACAGCTTAAGAACCAGGCAGAACACGAGAACAAAATGGCTGGTAAACATTCTTATTCAAAAGAGGCCGATCATCTTTAAGAACATAAAAAAGCATCCTATGCGGATGCTTTTTTATTATAACTGTACAGTTTCCGGTTCTGTAAGTTCCGCTGCAGGACCAAAGAATTCAAAATGAATATGGCTGTTGGAGACTCCTAATTCCCCAAGGTACTTGTATATAGCCTTCATAAAAGGCACCGGCCCGCAAAAATAATAATCAGCTTTAATATCCAGATTGAGCTCCTTAAGCCACTCCAGGTCAATATACCCCTCTTTATGGAATAAAGCTTGTTCTTTGTCTGCATCAGATGGCTTTTCATACACCACATAACTGTGAATATGATCCAATTCAGCCGCTTTTTTCACATGTTCTCTAAACGCGTGATGTGAGCTGTCGATGGCCGCATGAATAAACGTTATTTCCCTTTCATGGGGAGCTTGATACAGCGTATTTAGCATACTGATCATCGGGGTTAAACCAACCCCTCCGCTCAGCAGCACAACCGGGTTCTCTCTTTTTGTATCAAGATAAAACTCCCCTGCTGGAACACTGACTGGGAGAATGTCCCCTTGTTTGATATGATCATGGAGATATGTCGAAACTTTCCCTGGATGTGCTCCCTCCCCCTCTTTCTTAACACTGATCCGGTAATATGGTTTGCCAGATGCATCTGATAAGCTGTATTGGCGGATGTGGCTGTACTCTTCCCCGCTGATGTTAAACTTGATACTGATGTATTGTCCCGGTTTAAAATCAGCGATTGGTTTTTGATCTGCTGGCACCAGGTAATAAGACGTAATGACAGAGCTCTCTGCCTCGACACGATCCACGATAAAGTCCCGAAATCCTTCCCAGCCTCCTTGCTGCTGTTCCGATTCAGCATACATTTCACTCTCTATCCCGATAAATGCATCAGCAATCACACCATATGCTTTACCCCATGCCTCTATAATCTCTGGGGTGGCTGCATCCCCAAGCACCTCCTTGATCGCGATAAGAAGATGCTCCCCTACGATCGGATAATGCTCAGGCTGAACACCTAAGCTTCTGTGCTTCTGGGCAATCTGCTTCACTGCCGGTATGATCGCTTCAAGCTGGTCAATATTGGCTGCTGCAGCATAGACGGCGTTGGCCAGTGCTGTCTGCTGACGGCCCTTCTTTTGATTCGCATGATTAAAAATATTTAAAAGTTCAGGGTGTTTGGTGAACAAATTTTTATAAAAACAGGTAGTAATCTCCTTTCCGTGAGTTTTAAGAACGGGTACGGTTGATTTAATCACTTTAATTGTCTCTTGGTCCAGCATGACAAAGTCCCCTTTGCTTTAGTATCGATTACACGCTAATTATAAAAAAGCGGAACGCTCCTCATTGTGATTACAATCACTTTTCTCATGTCTTATTTGTGAAAAATAAAAAGACGCTCCTGCCAAAACAGGCATTCATTCTGCAAAAAAAAAAACACCTTATAAAGATGTTCTTTCAACGGCCTCAGGAATATTTATCGTAAAAGTGGTATAGGAAGCATTTGAATCCACAAGGATTTGGCCGTTATGCTTTTCAACAATTTGTTTGCATACGGATAATCCCAAGCCTGTCCCGAGTTCTTTCGTTGTGATGAAGGGTTCGAATATATTTTCAAGGAGATGGGCCGGAATTTGTGAACCATTGTTCGATATTTTTAATTTAACCATGCCAGAAGACCTGTATGCTTTAACTTTAATGACCCGTTCTTCCGGAAGATCACAAAGTTCTTCTACCGCATTGTTCAATATATTCAAGATCACTTGCTTCAGCTGATTTTTATCCCCTTCAACCTTCAGATCTGAAGAGATTTCTACCATTAAGTTGATTTTCGCTTCCAAAAAACGAGGATACATAAAGTCGATCATTTCATGCATGCAGGCAGTAAGATCAAAGACGGCAATGAGGTCATCGAGCCCTTTCATTTTTGAAAGCAATAGAAATTGGCTGATTTTGTCCTGCAAATTTTCCATTTCATCATTGATGATAGAGATATAATGATCAGTTTTATCATTAGGAACGAGCTCAGTTTCCAATAGATAGATGAATCCCTTGATCGCAGTTAATGGATTTCTAAATTCATGGGCAAAGCTTGCCGCGATCTGCCCAAGTATCGTAAGCCTGTCACTATGCATCTCCTGAATAAACTGGTTTTTGTTCTCGATGATCACATCATTCAGCGACGAAAATTCTTTAATCGCATAGTAGAGAAGATGGTCAAAAAACTGATTGATCATGAGGATGATCCACTTCTGTTCTTCAGGGCGAAAAAGCGGATTGAGTGCTTTTTCGTTTACGATTTGCCTTCCAATGTTAATGTTGTATACAAATTCGCTGATATCTGTCTTCGCTTCAATCCGTTCAGGTGCAATTTTTTTTGTAAGGCTTTTAACAAGAGCAATATCCGGATTTTCGATATATTGATACAACAAATCAAGTGTGAAGCTCCCGTTTTTTGCGACCTCTTTATAAAAGGGGTCTTCCTTCTTTATTAAGGCGTGGTCCAGCCATTCTTTCACGATCCCCGTATGCTGTGATCGAAGATGATCAATCACCTGATTCATCTGTTTGCTGGACAACGTTTCAACATCAACCATGAAACCACTGCCTCTCTCTTTGTCATGTTTCTTTCATTATGCAACACTTTGAAATGATGAACAATATTTGTCTACCCTTTTTTTATAAAGGTTTGAGCAATTAAATGTTGTGGAAGAATAAAATCGTATTCAACCCAATGACAAAGGAGTGGATGAAAATCATGAGCGACCAGCAAGGAAGAAAAATTGATCCGCCCGCACAGCACCAGGATCGCCAGCCGGGAACTGAAACAGAAATGAGTCCGGCCCCTCAATCACAGACGAAAGCCTACAAAGGGAGCGGAAAGCTGAAAGGAAAAGCTGCCCTGGTGACTGGGGGCGACAGCGGAATCGGAAAAGCAGCCGCTATCGCCTTTGCAAAAGAAGGGGCAGATGTGGCAATCATCTATCTCGACGAACAAAAAGACGCGGAAGAAACAAAGTCTTTGATCGAACAAGAAGGGGTACGCTGCCTGCTATACTCCGGTGATATCGGAGACGAAAACTTCTGTAAAGATGCAGTGGAGAAAACAGTGGCTGAGTTTGGAAGGCTTGACATTCTCGTAAACAATGCTGGTGAACAGCATCCGCAGAACAGCATCGAAGATATTACGGCTGAACAGCTGGAAAGAACGTTCCGCACGAACATCTTTTCCATGTTTCATCTGACAAAAGCGGCGTTAAAACATTTTAAAGCCGGAAGCTCGATCATTAATACAGCTTCCATTACTGCTTATAAAGGCCATCCCAAGCTGATCGACTACTCCTCGACAAAAGGAGCGATCGTATCGTTTACACGGGCATTGTCCAATTCAATTGTTGAAAAAGGAATCCGGGTGAATGCTATAGCCCCAGGTCCAATATGGACGCCGTTGATCCCGTCAACCTTTACGGCAGACGAAGTGGATGTTTTCGGAAAGGACTCACCTATGAAACGCCCGGGGCAGCCGGACGAATTGGCACCTGCCTATGTGTATTTGGCAAGTGATGACTCTTCTTATGTTTCAGGGCAAACCATTCACATTAACGGTGGGACAGTGGTAAACGGATAGTTTTGAAAAGCCGATCTGCATCGGCTTTTTTTATTTGGATAAAAGAGCAGGCAATTGTCACACACTAAGAAAAGAACGCTAGGAAAGGGTGTATGACATTGCATACCATGTGGAAGGGCAGCATTAGCTTTGGACTCGTAAATATTCCAATTAAACTGTTTGCTGCAACCGAAGACAAAGATATTAAAATGAGATATCTTCATAAAAAATGCCATAATCCGATAAAATATGAAAAATCCTGTCCAGTTTGTGACGAGCATGTGGAACAGGAAGACATCGTTAAAGGGTATGAATACGAGCCCGGAAAATTTGTGCTCGTAGAAAAAGAAGACCTCGACAAAATCGCCGGATTGAAAAATAAAGCGATTGAAATCATTGATTTCGTTTCTTTGGAAGAGATCGATCCGATTTACTTTAACCGTTCCTATTTCATCGGACCGGGAGAAAACGGAGGAAAGCCATTCACTTTATTGAAAGAGGCCATGAAAGAAAGCGGAAAGATCGGACTAGCCAAAATTACCATCCGCTCTAAAGAGAGCTTAGCTGCCGTAAGAGTTTATGATAGAGGGCTTGTTATGGAAACGATCTATTATCCCGATGAAGTCCGGAATGTTGATCACGTTCCTGGACTGGATGAAGATATACAAGTGAATGACAAAGAACTTGAAATGGCTAAACAATTAATCGAACAACTTTCTACTGCGTTCGAACCTGAAAAATATAAAGATGAATACAGGGAAGCGCTTCTGAACATCATACAAAGCAAGATTTCTGGCGAGGAGATTAAAGTATCTGAAGAACGTCCACGGACCAATGTGGTCGACTTGATGGAAGCATTACAGGCGAGTATCGACCAGTCGAAGACAGGAGAAACAAAACCTAAAACAACGGCCAAAAAGGCCAAACCAAAGAAAAAGAAAGCCTAACAGAAAATGCAACTGCCGTTCAAACCAATGCTCGCTTCCTTAGCAAGTGATCTGCCTGACGGGCACGATTGGATTTTTGAAATAAAATACGACGGTTATCGCTGCATTGCTTTATGGTCTGAATCTGGCGTTCAGCTGTTCAGCAGAAACGGTCATTCATTAAATCATTCTTTTCCTGAGGTTGTTAATGCGTTCATGGTGAAGACCGAGCAGATGAAGCCTTTTTTACCGCTCGTTTTAGATGGTGAACTATGTATATTGGAGTCCCCCTATAAAGCATCATTTGAAGCCTTGCAGAAAAGAGGAAGACTTAAAGAGGGTCAGAGAATTAAAAAGGCAGCGGTCGACCGCCCTTCCACTTACCTTGTTTTTGATGTATTGAGTGAAAGAGGAGTCCAGATCACCGAAGTTCCCTTGAAGGAGCGGAAGAAAAAACTCAAAGAGATTTTTAAAACACTTGCCACAGCAGAAAATAAGGCGAGCAAACCTTTGGCTTGTATTGATTTTCATTCCAACGGCAGTGAGTACTGGGAGCTTGCACAAAAACAGCACAGCGAGGGCTTGATTGCGAAAAGGTGCAAAAGCAAATATATACCTGGAGTACGTACAGACCAATGGGTAAAAATAAAAAATCCGAAGAGCGGAGTATTTTTTATTACTGCCTACGATAAAAATAATGGCTATTTTCATGTCGGTGCACTACGTGATGGCAAGACGGTTTCAGCCGGACTTTTTTCACACGGGCTGACTCCGGAAGAACGCAGTGTGCTGATTGAGGTAATTAAAAAGAATAAAACAGGGGAAGACCGTAACTTTATCATCGTTACACCTTCCATTTGTGTGGAACTGCAGTATTTAGAGCTGTATAAGGATCAGTTGAGACATCCCCGTTTTGTTGCTTTTCGTCTGGATGTCAGGTGGGAGGATTGCACATGGGAAAAAGCAGTCAGCAGCAAGAACTGAACATCAACGGTGTAAAAGTTGCCGTTACTTCTCCTGATAAGCCGCTATGGCCAAAAAAGGGATTAAAGAAGATCCACTATCTCGAATATTTAACACGTGTTGCCCCCTACCTGCTTCCCTTTTTAAGAAACCGTGCACTTACGGTGATCCGCTATCCGCACGGCGTGAACGATGAGCGCTTTTATCAGAAAAATTGCCCCGATTATGCACCTGACTTTATTGAGACCGTTCGGGAGGACCAGATTGACTATATTGTCTGCAACACCCTTCCATCCCTCCTTTGGCTTGGAAATCAGCTGGCGTTCGAGCTTCATATCCCCTTTCGTAAGAATGGCACCTCAAGACCATCCGAAATCGTGATGGACCTTGATCCTCCATCCAGGGATGAGTTTGTGCTTTCAGTGGAAGCTGCTCTTCTTATAAAAGAAGTCTGTGACAAACTAAAGCTGAAGGCATTCGTGAAAACGAGCGGTAACAAAGGGCTTCAAGTGTATGTTCCATTGCCAGAAAATGAATATACCTTTGATGATACGAGAAGGTTTACCCAGTTTCTCGCTCAATTCCTTATCACAAAAGAACCCGGGTGGTTTACGATCGAGCGTCTGAAAAAGAACCGTGGAAACAAATGCTATATCGATTTCATTCAGCATGCAGAAGGCAAAACAATCATCGCTCCCTACTCTGTTCGGGGGAACGAAGAGGCACTTGTCGCTACGCCGCTTTGGTGGGATGAATTAGAAAGAGACCTTCGTCCCGAAACCTTTCCGTTAGATACCATCCAGCAGCGGCTTGAAAAAACAGGCGATCCTTTTGCTGAATTCGAAGAGACAAAGTCCGTGCAGCGCTTCGGTCCCGTTCTCGATTGGCTGAAAGAGCAAAAACTGTGAATCATAAAAAGCTCCGGCATCAGCCAGAGCTTTCATTATTTGCTTATTTAGTATGGAATACCCGGACCTCGAACGGTTGAAGTTCACTGTTACCAGTCCTTTTCCATCGAACTCATAATTCGAAACAAGGAGTTTGTGCAAACATTTGTCCTGCCGCCAATTCCATGGTATACGATTACATAACTAATAAGCAACTGGTATATAAAGAAACAGCCTGGTTTATAAACTCTAAACCGGCTGTTTCGCTTTCCCTTATATGGTTTTCTCCTTTGGAGCGGAGAGTGCCATACAAGATTGCCTTTCGACAAGCTTGTATGGTACTGCTATCCTTCTAGGTGTGAGATCCGGCTTTGCAATAAGATCCATAAGACAATCCGCAGCCTCATATCCCAGTTGAAAAATATTGATGTCCACCGAAGTTAATGCAGGTGTTGAGAAGTCTGCGAGCATCACATTGTTAAAACTCAGCACGGATATATCATAGGGAACAGAGATGTTCATTTCGCTTAATGTACTGAGAACCCCGAAGGCCATCAAATCATCCATGACGAGGAGAGCAGTCGGCGGTTCCTCCAATGCCATCAGTTTTCTGATGGCTTCCTGGCCGCCTTCTTTTAAGAATTCTTCATGGATAATGTATTCGTCACGATAAGGGATGTGGTGGATTCTCAACGATTTTTCATAGCCAAGAAGACGGTCGATGGTTACGACCAAATGTGAGCTTCCCCCAACAAATCCGATCTTATCGTGCCCGAGGGAGATTAAATAGTCTGTCATCTCTCTTGCTGCTTTGAAATTATCATTATCAATGTGTGTAATGGCGTCTTCATTCTTAAACGGCTTACCGATCACAGTAAATGGAAACTTCTTTTCAATGAGATAGTTCATTACCTTGTCATCTACACTGGAATACAAGAGGATGATCCCGTCTACTCTTCCGCCCTGAACCATGCGAACGACACCATCATGAATTTCATCTTCTGTCTGGCCCGTGGACATGAACAGTGCGTATTCCTTTTCATGCACGATCGTACTGATTCCGCGGATCACTTCAGGGAAAAATGGATTTTGAAAGGCCTTGTCAGCAGAGCCTGGCATTACGAGACCAATGGCTTGTGTGGAGCGGTTCGCCAGACTTCTTGCATTGAAATTAGGATGATACCCTAGATGCTCCATCGCTTCTCTTACTCTATGCTTCGTTTTTTCAGAAATTCTTGGATTGTTGGCTATGACCCGGGAAACGGTGGATGGAGCTACATTTGCCAGTTTTGCTACATCTTTAATCGTAACGGTCATCATCATCCTCCTCTCTTGTTTTATCATGCTGCAGCATTCATTCAATAGCTGCTGTATGATTGCGTTTTCACCGCTGCTTTCGTCGCTAAGCTCTATTTTAATCAAATCTTTTGAAAAAGAACAGCTGAGATTGATTTTCTGCGAATGGATTCCTTACATATGCATAACGATCGCCAAAGTCATCGCCAGATGCTCCCAAAAGCCCGCTTCTTCATTCCAGTATAGGTGGATTCATCCATTAATAAACCATATCCATTGTCAAGATCTATATGGCACCTGGTATATTCATGTTAGCCTTTGGTACCTCCTGCCGTCAGCCCAGAAACGAAGAAACGCTGCAACGAAAGGAACAAGAGTCCGATCGGTATAGCGATTAAAACCGATCCAGCTGCAAACAGCGTAAAGGAATTGCCAAACTCATCGGATACCATATTGAATAGACCAACAGCCAATGTCTTTTTCTCATCTGACTGAAGCAAGATGGATGCCAGGATAAAATCTGCAAATGGCGAGATGAAGCTGAATAAAGCAACTACAGCCAGGATTGGCTTCGCGAGAGGAAGAATGATCTGCCAAAAGATACGGAAATGTCCCGCGCCATCGATGCGTGCAGATTCATCCAGTTCTCTTGGGATCGTGTCAAAGTAACCTTTTGCCAGCCAGGTGTTCATGGGGATTAATCCGCCAACATATACCAGAACAAGACCGAAATGCGTGCCAAGCAGCCCCACTAGGTTCGCCAGAATATAGATTGCAAGAATCGCTACGAACTGAGGAATCATCTGTAATACAAGAAATAGGAGCAAACCATTTTTGCGTCCGAAGAAACGGTAGCGGGAAAATGCATAGGCTGTCAGCCCGATAAAAATAACGGAAAGAATCATGGTGCTGATACAAATCTTCAATGTGTTCCAATACCAGGTTAAATATTGTGTTTTTGTAAACAGGTCTTTATAATGCTGCAATGTTGCATTCTCAGGGATAATGGTGGAACTCGTTAAGCTGTCCCCGGGATTCATTGATGAACCAATCACCCAGAGGATCGGATAGATCACGATAGTAATTGCAGCCAGAAGGACCAGATAAGACAGGGTGAGACGTATTATTTTTTCTTGCTTTATGCTCATCTGCATCACATTCCTTCCTCTTTAAATGCTTTGGTCCGCTTAAAGTTAATCAGCGCAACAGTAACGATAACTACAGAAAGCAGTACGGTAACAGCTGAGGCTTTGCTGTACTGTGCAGAGGTCATGGTCAGATTGTAAATCCATGAAATTAGAATATCTGTTCCTCCCGCACTTTGTCCGGCAACGGCAGGGCCACCCTCGTTAAAGAGATAAATAACGTTAAAATTGTTAAAGTTGAACGTATACTGTGTAATGATAATCGGTGCGGTAGCAGCCAAAATCATCGGAAGTGTAATCGATTTGAACTTATCCCAAACCGTCGCGCCATCGACGGTCGCTGCCTCATACAATTCCTCAGGAATAGATTGGAGCACTCCTGTTGTCATCGCCATGATGAACGGGTAGCCAAGCCAAGTCTGGATGAAGATGATTGCAACTTTCGTCCATTGCGGATCGGTGAGCCACGGTATGGGATCGATTCCAAAGGCTGCCAGAATATCGTTGTTAATTGCTCCGAACGAGTCGTTAAACATTCCACTGAACACAAGTATGGAAACAAAAGCAGGCACTGCCCAAGGAAGAATTAACAGTGTCCGAATGATTCCTTTGAATTTAAGGTCCTTCTGATTAATAATAACCGCAAGAAAAATTCCTGCTGCTACCTGCAGCGTAGTCGCTGTAAATGTCCAGATAATCGTCCAGGCGAATACAGAAACAAATGTATTTCTCCAGATATCCATCGTAAACATGTCGGTGAAGTTTTGAATTCCTACCCAGTCTACAAGCTTGGCAGGCGGTGAATGGTACAAATCATAGTTTGTAAACGAAAGGAACACCATGAACAGAATAGGAAACACAACCACAAAGATCAGGATAAAAAATCCAGGTCCTGCTAAAAGATAGGGGAATCCCTTATCGATCACATTTTGATATTGTTCTTTAATGCTTGTGACCGCAAAGCCCTGATCTCTCTTCTTGCCATTTTGAAACGCATCATAAATGTTAAACACATAAAAAACGATGCCGAAGCCGATCACGATAAATGCGATGACCCCTTGTACGAGAAGGATGATGGAATGGTCACGCGGAAGTTCGGTTCCGAGGGTAAAGAATCCCCACAGTCCCATGTTCAGCAGATTGCCAAAAACGATGAAATAGGACGCTGCGAGGATAAGAAATATAGCCCCTTTGATTCTTTGTTTATTGTATAACTGGCCGATCCCAGGAATGATAGAGAGCAAGGCCGCGGTTTTTCGATGATTGGATTGATATGCTAACGCCTCCATGCTGTAGGCTGTCCCCTTTCTAATACACGTGTTATAGATGCATCTTCCAATGTCTGATTTTCAGATATTAAAAGATGCACCTATAGTGAAAGCAGTACCCGGAAGTTACCGGGTACCGCCTTCCTCTATATTATTTATCGGTGTGTTTTGCCTTAATGTTCTGCTCGATCGTTTTGGATGCGTCTTCCAATGCTTTCTTGGAATCTTGTTTGCCTGTGGCAGCAAGCTGCAGCGCGTTCCCTGCAGGCACCCAAACTTCGGCCATTTCAGGTACATTTGGCATTGGAACACCTCGTTCTGATTGAAGGGCAACTGCTTTTGCTGCTTCGTTGTCAGCAATGATCGGATCTTTCATTAGAGCTTTGATCGGAGGGATCTCCTGAGTTTTTTCGTAGCGGATTTTCGCGTTCTCCTCGTTTGTGATCCACTCTACGAATTTTTGAGCCCATTTTTTGTGCTCAGAATACGCACTTACGTTCCAGCCTTTAACACCGATGAATGTTTTAACATACTCACCGTTAGGAAGCTTCGGCATTGGTGCAACACCAATATCGATCCCTGCATCTTTATAGCCTTGGAAAGACCAAGGTCCGTTCATTACAGAAGCGACTTTCTTTTCATTGAATAGACCATCAATGGTTTGACCTGCTTTTTTGCCGATGATACCTTTAGGGAATAATCCTTCTTTGTACCATTTAGAAATGTAATCCGCACCTTCAAGAGAGCCATTGTTTGTTAAACCAAGATCTTTCGTATCCAGTGTTCCATTATTGTCTTTAAACACATAGCCGCCGAAACCGCTCAGGATGCCGTGAGCGAAATAGAAATCTGTCCAGTTCGCCAAGAAACCGTATGGTGCTCCGCCTTTTCCGCCTTTAGAGAACGTATAGACATCATCGAAGGTGGCAGGCGCTTGTTTCATGTATTTTTTATTGTAGATGAAAACCGGTGTTTCTGTGGATTTAGGAAGACCATAGAGCTTTCCTTTAAATGTTAAAGCTGAGATTGAAGAATCCGTATATTGGCTGGTAATATTATCCGAGACATTTAGAGGTGCAATCAAACCTTCAGTAGCCAAAGGCCCTACACGGTCATGAGGGGTAGTGATAACGTCCGCCCCTTTGTGTGTCGGTCCGTCAAGACGAAGTTTATCCTGCTGATCCAGCATCGGCATTTCTTTGAATTGAATTTTAATTCCGTATTTTTTTTCAAAGCTTTTCGCAGCTGGTTCAAGGCCGACACTTTTATCTGTATCTTCCCAGACTACTAATTTATCCGGTTTTCCCTCTGCCTTTCCTTGATTGCTGCTGCCTCCGCTTGTGTCCTTTGGACCACAGGCAGAAAGAACACCAAAAGCAAGCACTGGCGTTAACATATAGGCCATCAACTTTTTCATTTTTGTTCCCCCTATTTGGTTTAAGATCTTGAACAACCGTTTGCACAACTCACTCAAAAAAAGATCAGGCCATCGCCTAAAGTATGTTGTGAAAACGCTTGCATCAATACTTTAATTTCATTATACCTGCCTTTTTATTTTTGACAACACTTTTTATTCACTTTTATAAAACGCTTTCAGCAAATTATTCGTTGACATCAATTGCAAAATATACTAAATTAATGGTGAAATCATCGCATCGGGGCAATGCTACCTCAGGTACAACCTCCAAAAAGAGTTTGTGCCTTTTTTGTATGCGGAGCGCGCAACCGATTGCAGTTATTAAGTCAGGAGTGATGATATGCAGAAAGAAGTCCTGTATCACAGACCAAAGAATAACTTTGCCTATGCTTATGACGAAAACACACTTCACATTCGTCTGCGGACGAAAAAAGATGATGTGCAGTCGGTAGAGCTCATCTATGGCGATCCATATGATTGGAAAGATGGAACCTGGCAGATGAAAAAAAGTAAGATGATCAAATCCGGTTCCGATCAATGGTTTGATTATTACATGGCTGAAGTGACTCCTGAGTATAGAAGGCTTCGCTATGGATTTGTACTGATGAATGATTATGAAAAACTTGTCTTTACGGAAAAAGGTTTTTATGAAGAAGCTCCAACTGACGATACAGCGTACTACTTCTGCTTTCCCTTTCTGAACAAATCAGATGTGTTCACGGCACCCGATTGGGTAAAAAATACGGTCTGGTATCAAATCTTCCCTGAACGATTTGCGAATGGCGACCTTGCCAATGACCCTGAAGGAGCACTCCCATGGGGTTCTGCTGAACCTACACCTGGAAACTTTTTCGGCGGGGACTTCGAGGGTGTTATTCAGCATTTGGACCACCTTTCGAACCTCGGAATTACCGGCATCTATTTCACCCCTATTTTCAAAGCGAAATCGAATCATAAGTATGACACGATTGATTATTTTGAAATCGATCCTCAGTTTGGAACAAAAGAAACGTTCCGCCGATTGGTTGATGCTTGCCATGAAAAAGGCATAAAAGTCATGCTGGACGCCGTGTTTAATCATAGCGGCTTCTATTTTGGCCCCTTTCAGGATGTTCTGATAAACCAAGAAAACTCACCATATAAAAATTGGTTCCACCTTCATGGATTTCCAGTAGTTACAGAGCCGAAACCCAATTATGACACGTTCGCCTTTGAAAAGAGCATGCCGAAGCTGAATACGGAAAATCCTGAGGTAAAAGATTATTTATTGAAAGTAGCCCGCTATTGGGTGGAAGAATTTAATATTGACGGCTGGCGGCTGGATGTTGCCAACGAAGTGGATCATCCGTTCTGGCGTGAGTTCCGCAGGACGGTGAAGAGTGTAAAACCTGAAGTGTATATCCTCGGAGAAATCTGGCATGATTCCATGCCCTGGCTGCAAGGAGATCAGTTTGATGCAGTAATGAACTATCCTTTTACTTCAGCTGCCCTGGATTTTTTTGCAAAAGAGAAAATCACGGCAATCGATTTTGCTGACAGGATGACGAACGTTCTGCAGTCCTATCCGGACAACGTCAATAAAGTTTCTTTTAATCTTCTCGGTTCTCATGACACACCAAGGGTATTGACCGTTGCCAAGCAAAATAAGGAAAGAGTCCGTCAATTGTACGCACTCATGCTCTCCTTCCCTGGAACTCCCTGCATCTATTATGGAGATGAAGTTGGCATGACAGGCGATATGGATCCCGGCTGCCGAAAGTGCATGGAGTGGGATGAGGAAAAACAGGACCGCTCCTTATTTGAAGATATTCACAAATTGATCAGGTTAAGATCTGATCATCCTGCTTTTGGAAATGATGGATCGCTCTCTTTTATAAAAACAAGCAATACACCTGGAATGCTTGCTTTTAAAAAGACATCTTCGGATGAAACCCTTTTATTTGCTTTTAATACAGAGAGCCAATCCATAATACTTGAAAAAGCACTTTTTGAAGGATTCCCAAATACGATTAACCTTTGGACAGGTGAAATCATCTCCCCGGAACTCGCAGTTGTGAAATCCAATGATTTTATCATTTTAAAATTACGTTAATAATCACTCGATCTGTAAAGCGCCTCATGGACTTTTGCTCCTGGCATGAGTTCATGATGGCTCTTTAAGTTATTAAGCATATAGATAGGACTTTACACCACCGCGACATTAGCTTTCCATTTGATCAGGTTATAGGGTTAGTTCCAATCGATGTCAGTGACATTGCCAAACATTTGATGCAGTCTGTTCTTATTAAAGATGATCGAATGCTTCCTCATCCACCCAGTTTCAAGTTGAGTTTTCACCCGTTTTTATGAGTTAAAAGAAACCGCGGAACACGCTCCGCGGTTTCTTTATTAATCCACAATATTGATGTTATAGTCTTTCAGCCACGTATCGATCTGTGAGAGATGTGCCATGAGCTGCGGGCCGGTCATAAGCTGCCCGAACCAAGGAACTTTAAATGCTTCGCCGTTTGTATCAATAATCTCCTGAACTTTATTTTTCTTCATCAGTTCCAGAATAGGTGAACTCTTCTTATCGACGATCGACTGAAGCCATTCTTTCACACTTTCTGTATAGTTCGGGTTATGTGTTTTCGGATAAGGACTTTTCTTTCGGTAAAGAACTTCATGCGGGAGAATTCCCGTCAACGCTTTTCTCAGGAGCCCCTTTTCCCGGCCTTCGAGCATTTTCATCTCCCATGGTATATTCCAGGCATATTCAACGATTCGATGGTCAGCAAACGGCACCCTGACTTCCAGGCTCGCCCCCATGCTCATCCGGTCCTTACGATCGAGCAATGTCGTCATAAACCAGATCATGTTTAAGTAAAAAATCTCACGCCGCTTTGCTTCCATTCCTGATTCTCCATCAAGTCTTGGCATTTCAGCAAGCGATTCATGGTAACGTTGTTTTACATAGGATGATAGATTAAGTTTGTTCTTCCAATGATCATGCAATAGATCTTCCCGTTCCTCTGTTGAACTCATCCATGGGAAAAGAGGGCGGTTCATGACTTCAGGTTTATGAAACCATGGATAACCGCCAAAGACTTCATCTGCACATTCACCTGAAAGGGCTACAGTAGACTGCTCTTTAATCAGCCGGCAGAACCATATTAATGAAGAGTCTACATCTGCCATCCCCGGGAGGTCTCTTACTGTGACGGCTTCCCTTAGGTGATTAACGAGCAGCTCTGTATCGATCACACAGCTGTGATGGACCGAGCCAGTCGCCTCCACCATTTTTTGTATATAAGGGCCGTCGGCATTCGGCTGAAAGTCACTCGCTTGAAAATATTTATCGTTATCTACATAATCAATACTAAACGTATGGAGCGGTCCTCTCTTCTCTGTTTTAAAGTGTTCAGCCGCGATTGCTGAGATTACGCTTGAATCCAGTCCTCCCGATAAAAAAGTACAAACCGGCACATCAGCCACAAGCTGCCGCTGAACGGCATCGACAACAAGCCCTCTTACATTGGCTACTGTTTCATCAAGCGTATGAGAATGGCGTTCACTTTTAATGTTCCAATACCGCCACAGTGTTTTGCCGTTCCTATCAAACGTTAACGCATGGCCCGGCCTAAGTTCACTGATACCTTTAAACACGCCATGGCCTGGTGTTCTGGATGGCCCCAGCCCCAAAACCTCTTGAAGCCCTTCTCTCTCCAGTTCCGCTTTTATATCCGGATGGGCCAGTATTGCCTTTAATTCTGAGCCGAATAGAAGACGCCCTCCCGCTATAGAGTAAAAGAGGGGTTTAACTCCAAGCCGGTCCCGTGCTAAAAACACCTTTTCCTTTTTCGAATCCCAGATTGCAAAAGCAAAGATTCCATTAATGTGATCGATGCAGCTCTCGCCCCATTCCAAGTAGGAAACAAGCAGCACTTCTGTGTCTGAATGCCCTTCAAAGCGGTATCCTTTTTTCAGCAGTTCTTTTCTTAAGTCCTCCGTGTTGTATAGCTCCCCGTTATAACATAAGGTACATGCCGCGTTCCCGGCACCTCTTGTCATCGGCTGTGTGCCGCCCTCAAGATCCACGACTGCCAGCCTTGCGTGGCCGAAGCCGGCATGTGTCCGGCTCCATACGTTTAAAGCATCCGGACCGCGCTTCGATAAGGTTGCTGCCATTTTAATTAGTGTTTTATTCTCTTGTGAAACGTCGTGCTCCCAGTCTACCCACCCTGTTATCCCGCACACAGTCATCATCCTTTCCTTTACGGATGCTGTTTCATCCTTCCATAAGTGCCCAATACTTACTTTATGCAGGTAAGTAATAATGGTTCACGGTATAGGATAGGGAACAATGCACAATTGAAAAGCTAGCAAGCTAGCATGTATAATGAGATATATTCTAATGATCGCAGGTGAAGATATGCCTCAATCCAAAGCTTTTCGTTTCGGTTATGCTATTCTGCTTGTCTTTTTAATCATTTTGGCAGGAACAAAAATAAGTTTTGTGTTCCGTCCCTTTGTCGTGCTTGTTCAAACTTTGTTTTTCCCTTTTTTGCTTGCCGGTGTTCTCTATTATCTGTTCAGGCCGATCGTTACTTTTCTTCATGCAAGAAAAGTACCGAAAACATTGTCCATACTGCTGATTTATTTAGCAGCCATCGGACTGTTCGTTCTCTTGTTTTACTCCATCGGCCCTGTTCTTCAGCATCAGGTTAACAGCCTGATCAAGAATACACCGTTTCTTATTGATGCGATCCGTACAAAAGTGGCTGAACTGCAAAACAATGAATGGATCAGCCGTTTTCAGGAAAACAGCCAGTTCAGTATGAATGACCTCTCTGATAAGATTACGAAATACCTTTCAAAGAGTGCAGCTACAATCGGCACGAGCGTCACCAATTTTATTAGTGTAATCACAAGTATTATTATGGTTTTCGTTACGGTCCCTTTTATCTTGTACTACATGCTGAAGGAGGGAGAAAAAGCTCCTCGTATGGTGCTCCGTCTCCTGCAGCCGGCACAGAGAAAAAACGGCATTAAAATCCTTGCTGATATGGATATGGCATTAAGTTCATATATTCAAGGGCAGATTCTTGTCAGTGTATGTGTAGGAATTCTTCTCTATATCGGCTATCTGATCATAGGGATTGACTATTCCCTTCTGCTTACTGTGATTGCGATGTTTACGAATGTAATCCCTTTTCTCGGACCGATCATTGGTGTAATCCCCGCATTGATTGTTGCCGTGATTGATTCTCCATTTATGATTGTAAAAGTATTGATCGTTATGGTGATCGCTCAGCAGATCGAAGGCAACATCATTTCCCCTCAGGTGATGGGAAAGAAGCTGGATATTCACCCTCTTACCATCATATCGATCCTTCTCGTTGCAGGAAGCCTTGGTGGATTGCTTGGATTGATACTCGCTGTTCCCGTTTATGCCGTGCTCAAGGTCATCGTTCTTCACACCTACAGCCTCATTAAGCTGCGCAGAGAGCAGTCGGGCGAACAGCAGCCAGAAGAAGATAAGATTATTTCATAAACAAATGACGTGCTGGTTCAGCACGTCATTTGTTTTGTTTTGCGGTTCTCCTGTATTTAAAAAAACTGCAGCATGGGAACATCCCTTGCTGCAGTTTGCTACCATTATTTAACTTGAGCTTCCTGTTTCTCGTAGATCGGCACCCAGCCTTCTTTTGATTTAAAGATACGTACGGCTACAACTTTGCGATCATTCATGAGCGTAAAGTAATGGCGATAATTTTCGGGAACAGAGATAAGATCCCCCGGCTCAAGCTCTACGTCAAAAAATCTGCCCTCTGGCCCTTCAATGGCAAAGATCCCATGCCCGCTTACAATGAACCGTACTTCGTCATCCGAGTGGTGGTGTTCAGCCAAAAAGTTTTTCAAAAGTTCATCAAGATTGGGTGTCTCCGGTGACAGCGCAATGATGTCTTCGGTGACGTATCCTCTTCTTTCTGATAGATCATCAATCTCTTTTCTGAAGACCTGGATAATTTCATCTTTCTCTTCATCACTTAGAGAGTAGTTTTCTTTCAGGTGAGAAGGAAGTTTTTCAATGTCCCACTTTTCGTAAATGACTCCCTGGCTTTCAAGGTATTGGCTGACCTTCTCAAGCTCTTCATATCTTTCATTGTTGTCATGAAAACGTAATTGTGCCATTTGGAATCCCCCTATGCTTAATCAATTTTTATAGAAGTGATGGTTGCCCATCGTGAAGCTTCTGCAGCGATTTCAATTTAATATGATAGGAAAATAGAAACTCTAATGCTTCCAGGTGTTTTTTCGCTTCAAATCCCGACCTTCCCCACACGGTGATGCCGTGGTTCCTGATAAGGACCGCTCTTGTATCAGGACCGATCACTGTTCCAAAGCATTCCGCCAAAGTTTTAAGATCGGCATAGTTCTCAATAATGGGAACCGTAATGGCACCGTCTTCTTCCCAAATGTTAAAGGCTTTTATCAGTTCCTGCCCCCTGAAGGTAATTTGACCTTCGTCTCCATACAGTTCTGAAATCACATTATTGTCTACTGTATGAACATGAAGACAGCAGCCCGCATCGGTCAGCTGGTAAACTTTTGCATGAAGACCGGTTTCTGCTGAGGCACGGAGATGCGTTGGATCAACCGCTATCCCTTCTGCATCTACCAAAAGAAAATCCTCATTCGTTCTTCTGCGTTTATCCTTGCCGCTTGCGGTAACTAAAAAATTCAACGGTTCATTGCTCACTTTTATGGACAAGTTTCCACTTGTTCCAGGAAACCAGTCCCTAAGCGCCAATTCATCCTTAATATCAGCCAGTTCTGTCCACAGTGCTTCAAGCGTACTCAAATTGTCACTTCCTTTTCCTCGAGAAACTCTATGATTTCATAAAAAGTAGAGAAGGGAATAAAGGGAATATGGTGTTGTTTACATTTCTCGATCAAATAATCCCTCGCAAACACTTTGTCCGCAATCTTGGCAGCTTGAAGATCTGTGATTGAATCCCCAACTACAATTTTTTCGTAGGTAGAGGAATCAAAGCCTCTCAGTATAGTAGGCTTACAGCAGCCGCAATCATTATTGCAGCCTGAATCACACGAGTGCGGCCAAAGGATCTGTATTTTCTCCCCTTGAAAACTGCTTCCGTTGCAATAAATCTGCTCTTTGTTAATGATTCCGTTGAGCATAGGGTATACGAAAAAATCAATGCCTCCGCTGACAATATATAAGGGAATGTTATTTTCCTTCGTATAAGCAACAAAGTCTTTAAATCCTTCACGCAGTTTTGCTGTAGAGAGAACATAGTCCGCGATCTCATTTTTCTTATTCGAAGGAATAAGGGAAAAGAGTTTACCCACTCCTTCGCGAATGGAGATCTCCTGTTTAAGAATTTGATCTTTTGTATATTCCCAGCCCCTAGGAGCAAAATTTTTCATAATATCGATGATGTTATCTTTTTCTGTGATGGTACCATCAAAATCACAAAATATTATTTTCCTCTTGCTCATGCTTTTACCAGCCTGCCCCATAGGTCCAGCGCCTGCTTTAACGGTTTGCTTTCCTGGCTGATCTGCTCAAGCGATTTGTTCAGAAGCAACCCATTGATGGCATCACGGAAAGCTCTTCCGCCTTCCACTGCTCCGCCAGGATGCCCGTGCACCCCGCCTCCAGCGTTAATGATGCATTCAACTCCAAAATCCTGCAATAAAAGAGGTGTTAAACCCGGATGAATTCCGGCTGAAGGGACAGGAAATGCGCCTTTCAGGTGAGGTTCTTTCTCTGTCAGCTCACCTGCAATGCCGATTGCATCTTCTTTGCGAAGAGCAACACTGCCATATGGTGAAGGGAACAAGACAAGATCCGCACCCGCTAGTCGGAGCAGTTTGCCGAGAAGCAGCCGGTTGGAGATCCCATAAAATTCTGATGGAGTAATCGCCCCAGATACAGCAGGATGAGCCATGATCGGAAGGCTGATGTCAGGATCTTCAGCCAGGCTTTGCAAAACATCAAGCCCGTAGGCGAATACGTTAAAGAGCAATGCACTTGCCCCAAGCTCCACCGCTTTTTTCGCCTTATCTTTCAGGTCATACGTTCGGCCAGTCAGATTTACGGCATAAAGTGTTTTATGTCCTGTCACTTGTTCTGTCTCCATTAATACCGCTTTAGCTGCTTTAATTCTTTCTTCAAAAGGGGTCAAGGGATTATCAAAAAGAATTTCATCATCCTTGACAAGATCTACTCCACCCAGTGCCTGTTCTCTTAACTGGTTCTTAAAATATTGGAGATCTCTCCCGATGACCCCCTTGAAAATACTCATAAGAAGAGGTCTTTCAAATACACCAAGCTGATTACGGACCCCTTCAATTCCAAAAGCCGGTCCGGGAAAAGCTGAAGCGAGCTGCCCGGAAAAATCCAGGTCGATCAGCTTTACTTCTCCATCCAGTGACAGTTTTCCAAAAACGGTAGTCAATATTGCGGGTAAGTCTGGTGTGAAGTTAGCCGCAGGATAGGCAATTTTAAGAAGCGCCTGTTTTCTGGGAGCGCCAAAATATTGATTGACCCTTTCATCCTCGGGCAATTCCGTAATTTCCACTACGTGTCCTTTATGGTTTCGCAGCTGCTCCTTTTGCAATTCTGGCAGATCCGTCCAAGAACCTACGGTTAATCCCAGTGCAATGCCTTCCGCTTTTTTCTCAAAGTTGCCTTTTGGATCATGAACCAGATAGGTTGCTGTTATTGTCGCCATGCTGAAATCCCTCCGAAAGCATAGATTTATTCCAATAAAAAACCTCTTCCCGAGGGAAGAGGCATAATATACACAAAGATACCGCTTCCTCTCATCTGCCAGCTGACGCTGCAAGAATTAGCACCGTTTTTATCCTAAAGGATAAGCCGGTTGCCGGGTTTCATCGGGCCAGTCCCTCCACCTGCTCTTGATAAGAGAAAATACAATTGTTTGAAAGTTAGAATTACTTGTGATTATGACAGGTAACAAAAAATCTGTCAATCTCTTAAAAAAGGAATCTCTCAAAATAATTTAAGCTTTGCGATCCTGTCCACAGCTTCTTTTAACCTGTTCTCATCCGTTAAGAGCCCTGCACGCACATAGCCATCGCCTTCTTTTCCAAAGCCGATTCCTGGTGCAACAACGACATGCGCATGCTCGAGAAGATAATCTGCAAAACTTTCAGATGTAAATCCTGAAGGTACAGGCAGCCAACAAAAGAAAGATCCTTTAGGGGCAGTCACATCCCAGCCAATCTTCTTCAATCCTGAAATAAACACATCGCGCCGATTCTCGTACATATCGACCAGGTGCTCAACGCAATCCTGCGGCCCTAGGAGTGCTTTTGCTGCAGCGTTCTGTACAGCCGGAAAAAGGCTGACATAGAAGTGATCCTGAAGGAGATTAATGCTTTCAATCACACTTTCGTTCCCGATGGCAAAACCAACTCTCCAGCCAGCCATGTTATAAGTCTTGCTCATCGTATAAATTTCAATCCCCTGTTCTTTTGCCCCAGGAACCTGAAGAAAACTCACCGGTCTATCACCGTCAAATGCAATCGCTCCATAGGCAAAGTCATGGACAACAAGGATATCATGCTGTTGTGCAAATGCCAATGTTTCTTCAAAGAAAGGAATGGTTGCCACCCCGGCCGTTGGGTTATTAGGATAGTTCAAGAACATAAGCTTTGCCCGTTCTGCATCCTCTTTAGACACTTCAGAGTAATCCGGCAGGAAATCATTTTCTGCTCTTAGAGGCATCATGCACATCTCAGCTTCCGCCATGGCAAGTCCAGACCAGTAATCGGGGTAACCAGGGTCTGGAACAAGGGCCAAGTCACCTTTATTTAAAATGCATTGGGAGATTTCCACCAAGCCTGCCTTTCCCCCGAATAAGACAGCTACTTCTTTTAAAGGATCAAGGCCAACGCCAAACTCTCTTTTGTAATATTGAGCAACCGCTTCTTTTAAAAAATCATAACCTCTAAAGGGAGAATACTTATGATATTGCGTATTAAGGGCAGCCTCTTGCAAAGCAGCCACGATATGCGGAGGCGTTGGCTGGTCGGGGTTCCCCTGGCCAAGGTTGATGATATCATGCCCCTGAGCAGCTACAGCGGTTACCTTCCCAACCAGCTTTGCAAAAAATTGTTCAGGCAGACGAGTTAAAGCCTCTGCTTGCTGGAATTGTTTCACAGTTACACATCCTGTCTTTCGTAATTTTCTTGAAATTCTAATGAATTATGTTATACGCTTATTAAAAATCTGTCAAAACTTTTTAATGGAGGATCTTATGAAACTTACTGTTGCAGCGATACAAATGGATATTGAGCTTGGCAAACCCAAGGAAAATATAAAGAGGGCATCGAAAAGAATCGAGCAAGCGGCAGAGAACAAACCGGATGTCATTGTTCTACCTGAACTGTGGACTACGGGCTACGATCTCGAAAGGCTGGATGTGATCGGAGATGCAAACGGCGAGGAGATCAAACGGATAATGAGCTCCCTTGCCCGTCAATACAAAGTAAATATTGTTGCAGGTTCCGTTGCTAAGAAAACGGATAAAGGAATCTTTAACACCTTGTACGCCTTTAATCGAAAAGGAGAAATGACCGGCGAATACAGTAAACTCCATCTGATCCGTCTCATGCAGGAAGAAAAGTTTATTTCTCCGGGGTCAAGTAAAGGAAATTTCATGCTCGAAAACGTTCCTGCTGCCGGCGTCATCTGCTATGATATCCGATTTCCCGAATGGATCCGTGCCCATATTCTAGATGGCGCCTCCATCTTGTTTGTTCCCGCCGAATGGCCATCCCAGAGGCTGACTCACTGGCGCAACCTGCTCATAACGAGAGCCATTGAGAATCAATGCTATGTTGTGGGCTGCAACCGTGTGGGCAGTGATAAGAACAACACGTTCGCCGGTCACACGATGGTCATTGACCCTTGGGGGGAAATTGTGGCAGAGGCAGGAGGAGAGGAAGAGACCATTCTTTATGCTGAGATCAGCACTGATCTTGTTGAAGAAGTAAGAACAAGAATTCCTGTGTTTGAAGACAGGCGTCCGGAATTTTATTAAAATTAGAAGCTATGTAAAAGCATATTATTTGATTTTCTTTCATATCGTGCATCACATACTGATGCATGAAAGGGATCCTCACAAAAAAATTTGACAGCCAATGGATAAGATTGTATGATTGCCATTGTAAATTATTATTGCACTCTGTCTTTTCTAACAACTTTATATTTATTGTCTCTTATCAAGAGCAGGTGGAGGGAATTTGGCCCGATGAAACCCAGCAACCGACCGTAATACCATTGTGAAATGGGGCGTCTACTACTAGAAGCCTGGAGATCCAGTATGGCACGGTGCTAATTCCAGCAAAACGATTATTGTTTTGCAAGATAAGAGGCGTGGAATTATATATCCAGGCCTCTTTTCTTCCAGAAAAGAGGCCTTTTTTTAATACAAAAAATTCCGGAGGTAAAATAGATGGCCACAACGCTCAAACAAGCATACCAGCCGCTGAATGAACAAACCGTGGTGGAGCTTGCAAAAAAACTAGAATTGTTTACAGATTATCAACACATCAAAGTCCATGAGATCGGTGACGGGAACCTTAATCTGGTTTTCCGCCTCATTGATTCAGTTACCGGTAAATCCATTATCGTAAAACAGGCTCTTCCTTATGCAAAGGTTGTTGGTGAAAGCTGGCCGCTTACCCTTGACAGGGCGCGCATCGAGAGCCATTCTCTTAAGAAATCAGCAGAATTTGCTCCTGAGCATGTTCCAGAGGTTTATTATACAGACCATCATCTGGCGCTCACTGTCATGGAAGACTTATCGTCTCACGTCATTCTGCGAAAAGGCCTGATCGAAGGGATTCAATATCCTCATCTTGCTCACCACATCGGCACGTTTATTGCCAAAAGCTTGTTTTATACGAGTGATCTTTATCTGCATCCTTACGAGAAAAAAGAGCTTGTCCAAACGTTTATAAACCCTGAACTTTGCAAGATTACGGAAGACCTTGTGTTTACCGATCCGTTTTATGACATCGACACCAACGATTTTCCTTCGGAGCTGCTGGATGCCGTTTCCGAGCTATGGACTGATACCGAGTTGAAAAAAAGAGCAGCGGCACTTAAATATAAATTTTTGACAAGGGCTGAAGCACTTCTCCATGGGGATCTGCATACCGGAAGTATATTCGTTACGGAAACAACTACAAAAATCATCGATCCCGAATTTGCTTATTACGGGCCTCAAGGATTTGATATCGCCCACTTTTTTGCCAATATTGCATTGAATTATGCCGCCCAGTCCTTCCATATCTCTGATCCGCTAAAAAGGTCCGACTATCAGGGCTATTTGCTTGGTGTGATTAAAGATACGTGGGAAACCTTCTCTGACCAATACCGGGAGCTTTGGAAAAAAGAAGGTGTGGAAGCCGCTACAAAACTCCCGGGATTTGAGGAAGAGATTCTCAGCGGCCTTTTTACAGATATGATCGGTTTTGCCGGTTGTGAAGTAATCCGCCGCACGATTGGACTCGCCCATGTCGAGGATCTTGAATCCATTGGAGACTTCAATGGCCAGATCGAGTTAAAAAAACGTGTGCTGAAGCTTGGAAGCGATTTGGTAAAGAAAGCTGAAAGCATAAAAAATATCGATGAATTTATTACCTACATCAGGAGTGTTTAACCATTATGAGTACAACAGAAACATGGATTTCTTCATTACGATATAAAGGGGATCATCTTCTGCTGCTTGATCAGCAGCAGCTTCCCCATCATACTGTCTACATTAATGTTACGACCATTGAACAAGTGTGGGAATGCATAAAAAAATTGCAAGTGAGAGGGGCACCTGCCATCGGAATCGCCGCAGCTTTTGGGATTGTATTGTGGGCGAAGGCTAACCAATCCCTTCCTTATGACGAGTTCAAGTCCGAGCTGCTTCAGCAAAAAAATTACCTTGCCGGATCCAGGCCCACTGCGGTTAATTTGTTCTGGGCACTCGACCGGGTGACAAGCGTTGCCATACAAGCAGGAGACACTGAGGAGGCTGTTCAGCTTATCGAGCAAGAAGCTCTCCTCATTCAACAGGAAGATGAGGAAATATGCCGTAAAATCGGAGAGTACGCCCTCACTCTGCTAAAGAACGGAGACCGCCTGATGACCCATTGCAACGCAGGCGGAATCGCTACTGCCCGTTATGGTACGGCGCTTGCTCCCATGTACTTGGCAAAGGAAAAAGGCTGGAACTTATCCGTGTTTGCCAACGAGACAAGGCCGGTATTTCAAGGAGCAAGACTGACGGCCTGGGAGCTCCAGCAAGCGGGAATTGACGTTACACTCATTACCGATAATATGGCGGCCCATACATTAAAAACCAAGAATATTGCTGCGGTTATCGTCGGATGTGACAGGATTGCTGCAAATGGAGATACCGCAAATAAGATCGGTACATTCGGTCTTGCCTTGCAGGCAAAGGCATTGGGCATCCCCTTTTATGTGGCCTCGCCTCTTTCAACGATTGATTTGAACACACCTGCTGGAGAAGATATACCGATCGAGGAACGGCCTGCAGAAGAGGTGACTCACTTTCAAGGAACGCCCATCGCACCTGAAGGCATAAAGGTATTCAATCCCGCTTTTGATGTAACACCGCACGAGTATATTACCGCGATCATCACAGAGGAGGGAATCGCCTCAGGCAACTATAAGGAGCAGCTAAAAGAATTTTTTAATACGAAGAAATAAAGCTCGCGACCCTCTTGGTCACGAGCTTTTTGTATGATACGTATGAAATAAATTTTCAACTTCAGCAGCACAGACCGGTTTTCCGATAAAAAATCCCTGTACATGGTCACAGCCGTAATCCTTAAGCACGAGAAGCTGCTGTTTCGTTTCTACGCCTTCAGCCAAAGCCGTTACGGACAGCCCTTTGCACATCGTGATGATCGCCCGGACAATGGCAGCATCTGTTGAATTGTGATCAGATTTTGAAAGGTTGCGGATGAAGGATTGATCAATCTTAAGAATATCAATCGGAAAATCCTTTAAATAGCTCAATGAACTATATCCTGTTCCAAAATCATCGATGGATATTTTGATGCCAAGCTCCTTTAATTCCCTCATGATGTTAATCCCATACTGTACATTCTCCACCATCATGCTTTCTGTCAGCTCCAAGTGCAAGAACCTTGGATCAATCTTTGAGCGCTGGAGTGCTTCTTTCACTTCGTATACAAAATCCAGCTTTTGAAATTGGCGGCCTGAAACATTTACAGAGATGGAGAGTTCACTGTTGATCGTTTCATGCCATTTTTTCAGCTGCCGGCATGCTTCATTCAGTACCCATCTCCCTATGTGCCCGATCAGTCCGGTCTCTTCAGCAAGAGGGATGAAAAGCCCAGGCGAGACAATACCAAGACGCGGGTGATTCCAGCGGACAAGCGCTTCCAGGGCAATGACTTTTCCATCATCCAGGCTGATCTGCGGCTGAAAATACAATGACAGTTCGTCTTTGGAAATGGCATGCCGAAGAAAGCTCTCCATCGTGAGCCTCTCCACTTTAAATTCGTTCATCTCGCCTTTAAAGAACTCCCATTCTCCTCTTCCCTTTTCTTTTGCCCGGTGAAGAGCGAACCCCGCATTCTTGATTAAAACATCTGATGTTAATCCGTCATCCGGATAGATGCTTATACCCATTGAGGCTGTCAAAACAAATTCCTGGCCATGATAGCTCAGCGGCACTGCCAGTGCTTCAGAAAGTTTCCTGCTGATCCTTCCTGCTTCCTCTGCACCGGAAAGGCCATTGATAACGAGCATGAATTCATCTCCCGCATAGCGCGAAAGCATGCTTTGACGCCCAATTCGTTTTTTCATCTGTTTTGCCGCGTACTTAAGAAACTGGTCCCCTGCTTGATGACCAAGGCTCTCATTCACCATCTTAAACTGGTCAAGATCAATAAAAATAACAGCGGTCTTCTCCCCCGCCTCCACGGTTTTCCTAAGGCACTTATCCAGATGCTGCTCAAAAAGATTTCGGTTTGGCAGTCCGGTCAGCAGATCATGAAAAGCAAGATGAGCGATTTTTTCTTCTGCTTCCTTTTGTTTTGTAACATTCTTACCGATTCCATAGACTCCGACTACCTCTCCGTTAACAATGATCGGCAGGTTGGTGATGCAGAATTCAAGGGTGTACCCTTTTTTATGGAAAAGCTTGGCTGTAAAACTCTGTGGCCGTTCATGTATCGTTTGATTGAAGCAGTTGATCACGCTTAACTGATCCGCCTCTAAAACATAAGTGATCGCCGATGTTTTCAATACTTCCTGCTGTCTGTATCCAAGCAGTCTTGTCAGCGAGGCGTTCACACTCGTAATCACTCCGGCAAGATCCATGGAATAGATCAAATCAGGATTATGATCAAACAGAGATTTATAGCGCTGTTCCGATTCTTGAAGACTAGCATTCAGCTTCATCATTTCATTGGTCGATGCTTTCACTAGATGGGACAGTGCCATTATTTCTTCGTTATCGTTCTTCATCATGAGCACCTCGATTTATTCAAATGCCAAATTACAGTTCTCTGTATTCTTTATCGGCCTTATTTGCTCATTTGTTTACACGAATCGACGTCATAAGCTCATCGGCAATACAGAATATCCATAATAGAACACAAGGGCCAATGCAAGTATGAAAGTGATCCAGCGGGTCTTCTTCGGTTCATTGCGTTTTATACTATTCAGCATGACCTCCATAAGACCGATAACAGCCAGACCAAGCACTGCCTTAACGATAAGCGGCCCCAGGTTCACTGCACCTGCTTTAATCCATAAATAAATTAGTGAAACACCTGTAAAAAAGGTCACAATGTAGAGCAAACGCAGAATTATATGAAGAATTTTAGATATTTTTTTATTTTTTCTCGTGTATAGGCTATAAGTCACGAAGAACAAAACTAGCGCAATACTCCACGAAAAGACATGCAAATGCAACATATTTATTTCCTCCTATGTATAATCCTCCACTTTACTATACCACGAACGTTTTCAGCCCGGGAAATACAAGAATTTATAGTAGGAAGAAAGCCTTTTCATTGCTATAATGTTAAGGGATTCACCATTAACTACAGATTGGAGTGAGAGATATGATTAAAACAGAAAACATCATCTCCAAAACAGAACAATTCGGGGCGAACAACTATCACCCACTTCCAATAGTCATTTCCAAGGGCGAAGGTGTTTGGGTTTATGACCCGGAAGGAAACAAATATATGGATATGCTAAGCGCATACTCTGCAGTAAACCAGGGGCATAGACATCCTAAAATTATTCAGGCGTTAAAAGATCAGGCGGACCGTATCACATTGACATCCCGTGCGTTCCATAATGATCAGCTTGGAAACTTTTACGAGAAAGTAACAGAACTCACAGGAAAGAACATGGTTCTTCCGATGAACACAGGGGCTGAGGCGGTTGAAACTGCGATTAAAACGGTCCGCCGCTGGGCCTATGACGTAAAAGGTGTTCCTGCCAATCAGGCTGAAGTTATCGCCTGTGAAGGAAACTTCCATGGCCGCACGATGACAGCTGTATCCATGTCTTCTGATGAAGAATACAAACGCGGATTCGGACCGATGCTTCCCGGCATAAAGCTGATTCCGTATGGTGATTTGGAAGCACTTAAGCAAGCGATCACACCGAATACGGCAGCCTTCATCATGGAGCCGATCCAAGGTGAAGCAGGAATCGTCATTCCGCCGGAAGGTTTCTTGAAACAAGCACGCGAGCTATGTAAAGAAAACAACGTCCTCTTTGTAGCAGATGAGATTCAATCTGGACTAGGCCGTTCAGGCAAGCTGTTTGCGTGTGACTGGGAAGATGTTGTTCCTGATATGTACATTCTTGGCAAAGCATTAGGCGGCGGTGTTATGCCGATTTCCTGTGTAGCCGCGGATAAAGATATTCTTGGCGTATTTAACCCCGGAAGCCACGGCTCAACCTTTGGCGGCAACCCGCTTGCCTCTGCTGTTTCTGTAGCATCTCTTGAGGTTATTGAAGAGGAAAATCTCGTTGAGCGTTCCTTCCAGCTGGGAGAACTTTTTTTAAGAGAGTTGAAATCCATCGATAACCCGATCATTACAGAGGTTCGCGGACGCGGCCTGTTCATCGGGGTTGAACTTAGCGAAGCAGCCCGCCCATATTGCGAAAAGCTGAAAGAGGAAGGCCTTCTTTGCAAGGAAACACACGAGGACGTGATCCGTTTCGCTCCTCCGCTTATTATTTCTCAAGAGGATTTGAACTGGGCAATCGAGCGTATTAAAAAAGTATTATCAGTTTAATAGAGGGAAAAAGCTTAAACAGGCTGGAAGTTTGCAGCCTGTTTTTTATGTTGGTGATCCTGATTGATACCGGGGAAATAATAAGGTGTGAAAAAGACAGAACATGGAGTTAGGTTCAATTATTCGAAGATAGGTTCAATTATCGCTAGTTTGGTTCAATTCCGTGGACTTTTGGTTCATTCCCATTAAAAAAGACCTCAAAAAAAAGCTTCAGTACCGCTTAATCCGCAATACTGAAGCTGAATCTATCATCATTTTATAATGCTTTCACCATACCTCCGTCGATCAGGAATGATTGGCCGGTAATGTACGTGTTGGCATCTGACCCTAAATAGACGATGGTTTTCGCAAACTCCTCTGGTGTACCATATCGGCCGAGCGGAATGCTCTTTTCCATCTGAGCCTTCACCTGTTCCGGGCTCACTGAATGAGCATCTGCAACTTTACTGTCAAGCTCTGCCACCCGGTCGGTCCCGATGCGTCCAGGCCCGATCGTGTTGATTAAGATACCGTCCTTGCCCAGCTCCTGAGATAAGCTTTTGGATAAGCCATTAATGGCCGTCCTGAATGTATTCGACAGGATCAGTCCATCGATCGGCTGTTTAAATGAGGATGAAGCGATGTTAACGATTCTGCCGCCTCCATTCTCCCTCATGTATGGAAGCACTTCACGGACCGTTCGGACCAAACTCATAAGAGTGAGGTTGAACGCAAACTCCCACTCTCCATCACCGAACGAATCAAAAGTTCCGGCTGGCGGTCCACCCGCGTTGTTTATGAGGACATCAATTCTCCCGAATGCGGTTGCGGCCGCTTTTACGAGCTGTGTAATTTCCTCCTTTTGAGTAATATCACAGACAGCATATTCTACCCGGCTTCCAGTCTTACTTCGGATCTCATCAGCAGTTGCCTTCAAAGCTTGTTCATCACGGCTGGTGATCATGACATTCGCTCCCTCTTCAGCAAACTTCATGGCGGTTGCCTTTCCAAGCCCTTTGCTTGAAGCGAGAATGAGCACTGCTTTACCTTTCAAACCTAAATCCATCGTCTAGTTCCCCCTAGCTTTCTGTTATTTATCGATTAAATGACGATACTTACATACTTCGTTTCCAGATACGCTTCCATACCTTCGGTGCCGCCTTCTCTGCCTATTCCGCTTTCCTTGAATCCTCCAAACGGCGCCTGAGCAGCAGAAGGAACTCCATCGTTCCAGCCGATGATACCGTAGTCAAGGCCCTCAATCAACCGCGTGCCGCGTGACAGGCTTTCTGTGTAAACATAGGCAGCAAGCCCAAAGGGACTTTTGTTAGCGAGCTCGATTCCTTCTTCATCTGTACTGATCTTCTGCACAGGAAGGACAGGGCCGAAGGTTTCTTCGTTCATGATGAGCATATCATGGTTAACATCTTTTAGGATGGTAGGTTCATAGAAACAGGCATTGCCTTCGTCTTTTCCTTTTCCCCCAAGTACGCAACCCGCTCCCTTTTCCACCGCGTTATCCACATGCTGCTTGATTTTTTCATAGCCGTCCCGGTTGATGATCGGCCCGATGTCAGTCCCTTCATCCATCCCGTTTCCGACTTTCAGTTTACGAGTCTCTTCAACAAGCAATTTTGTAAACTCTTCATATTTATTCTCGTGAACATAGACGCGGTTAATGCAAATGCAGGTCTGGCCGGCGTTCCTAAATTTTGAAGCAATGATGCCTCTCACTGCTTTATCAAGATCCGCATCGTCCAAAACGATCGATGGTGCATGCCCGCCGAGCTCCATGGAAACATTTTTGACAGTCTTTGCACTTTGCTCAATCAGCATTTTTCCGACTTCCGTCGATCCTGTAAACGTCACCTTTTTTACCTTTTCACTGTCCATGATCTCTTCTGCGATGACTGAGGACGGGCCAGTAAGCAAATTCACAACGCCTTTTGGAAACCCGGCTTCTTCGCAAAGCTCCACCAGTTTAATAGCCGTAAGCGGCGTTTCTTTCGGTGGTTTTACAATAAATGTGCAGCCTGCAGCCAAAGCTGGGCCGAGCTTACGGGTAATCATGGCCGCCGGGAAGTTCCAAGGTGTAATGGCCGCGACCACACCGACCGGCTGTTTGATCACCTGCATACGTTTATTCTCGTGAGACGCAGGTATGGACCGGCCGTACACCCGCTTGCCTTCCTCGGAATACCATCGAATGAAGGAAGCTGCATATTGAACCTCGCCGAGCGACTCCTTCAATGGTTTACCCATTTCTTTCGTCATGATTTCTGCTATCTCATCCTTCTGTTCCATCATCAGATCATAAAGTCTGTCCAAATAGGAAGAACGATCGTAGGCAGTCAACCGGGACCACGGCCCAAAGGCTTCATGGGCGGCTTCAATCGCAGCACGAGTTTCCTCCTTGCCGGCCGAAGCCACTGTTCCAACCAGCTCTCCGTTTGCAGGATTCAGCACCTCAATTTTTTTCAGTTCAGTGCCGCTCCATTCTCCATTAATATACAGTACTTTTTCCATCGTTCTTGCCTCCTCAATCAATGAATTTCATTCTACCCTGCTTTTCTTAAGCATCTTAAAACGTATCAGAATACTTTATTGCTGAGAGTTCCGATGCCTTCTACCGTGATTTCAATTTGATCTCCACTGTTCAAAAGGCGAGGCGGTTTAAAACCCTTTCCGACTCCAGCCGGTGTTCCGGTGGCGATGATGTCACCAGGTTCAAGCGTGGTTCCGGCAGAAAGCGTCTTAATGATTTCGGGGATAGTGAAGATAAAATCTTTTGTATGGCCATCCTGTCTCACTTCTCCGTTTACTTTCGTGACAAGCTTCAGTTCATGCGGATCACCAAGGTATTCCTTCGGTACAATGCATGGGCCCATTGGGCACGATCCATCCAGGCTTTTACCGATCAGAAATTGCTTGTGCCGTTTTTGCAAATCCCGGGCGGTTACATCATTGATGATCGTATAGCCGAACACATACTCCATCGCTCCTTCTGCAGGAATGCCGATTCCTTTCTTACCGATAATAACAGCCAGCTCTCCTTCATAATCCAGCTCGTCTGTCACTCCTTCATGCCTCGGAATCTCTGCTTCATGGCCGATAACAGAAGTTGGAGCCTTTGAGAACATCATGACATGCTCGGGAATATCCGCTTCACTGCCCATTTCAATGGCGTGGTCCTTATAATTTTTCCCTACACAAAAGATATTTTTAGCCGGCCGCGGTATCGGAGCGAGCCACTCCAGATCAGGATCATCAAGACCGTATGTAAAGAGCAGGTTTTCTTGAAATGCCTCTGATAATTGCTGGATTTGATCCAAAAAAGCATCGGCGGACTGTATACCTTCGAGCATCGTTTCAGGGAAGGACGCCTCTTGTTCTTTCGCAGCTTTACTGAGGTTAAAGACAACGTTTTGGTCTTCAATCAATCTGCCTAAAAACAATTCTCTCTGGTAGCGGGCTGTGACTAATTTCATCGTGTTCACCTTCCATTTCATTCTCTAGAGTTTGCTGAATGCTTCATCAAAAAGGACGGCCATCTTCAGGTCTGTCTGAGACAACCCGCTCAAGCTCCAGGTTGTAAGCTTAATCGTAACAAGCTTGTAATTGACCGTAATGTAAGGATGATGCTGAAAACTTTCTGAAAGCTGACCCACTTCACTGACAAATTCAATCCCGTTCAAGAAATTCTCGAACCGGTATTTTTTAACCAGCCATTTCCCGTTCGTCAGCTTCCAATCCGGATGCCTATCGATAAATCGTTCAATTACTTCCTCTGCAAGCACTTCATTCATCCGTTTTCCGCCTTTCCGCCTCTTATTAAAACTATAACTGAGCCATTGATGAAACGTCAAAATATTCGGTTAACATGCCTGTTTTATTTACCCCTTTTTTTATGATAAAATGACATGTTGAATAAAAATAACAGATATGAGGGATTGCTGTGAACATTGTAGTGAGCACACTCAATGCAAAATATATTCATACCTGCCTTGCACTAAGGTATTTAAAAGCCTATAGCGAACCGGATTTTCACGTGGAAATGGCTGAATATACAATAAAAGATCCCGCGATTAACATCGTGAGTGACCTCTATATGAAAAAGCCGGACGTACTCGGCTTCAGCTGCTACATCTGGAATATTGAAGAAACGATTAAAGTCATTGAAATGATCAAAAAGATCAGCCCGGAGACAGCGATTGTTCTTGGTGGCCCTGAGGTGTCCTATGACGTGGCCCATTGGCTGGAACGGATTCCTGATGCTGATTTTATAATCGTGAATGAAGGCGAGATCTCATTTAAGCATTTCCTTTCCGAGCACTACGGTGATAAGCGCTATGAAAAAGTAGCGGGCTTGGCTTGGAGAAAAGAAGGAAAGCCAACGATTAACCCGCCGCGAGAAAAATTAGACCTAAAAACGGTTGCTAGCCCCTACCGTTTTGAAGAAGACCTGGATCAGCTCTCAAAGCGTGTGACCTATTTTGAGACAAGCAGGGGCTGTCCATATTCCTGTGCGTTCTGTCTCTCTTCCATTGAAGTGGGTGTCCGGTATTTTGATATCGAAAAAGTTAAGGAAGACCTGATCTTCCTTATGGATCACGGAGCAAAAACAATTAAGTTCGTCGACCGCACCTTTAACATCAAACGAGACTATGCGCTGGAAATGTTTCAGTTCCTGATAGAAAACAGACGACCAGGCGTAGTGTTCCAGTTTGAGATCACGGCAGACATCATGCGGCCGGAGGTCATTGCGTATTTGAATGAACACGCTCCGTCAGGGCTTTTCCGATTTGAAATCGGAGTCCAATCTACCAATGATCACGTTAATGAACTCGTGCAAAGAAGACAGAACTTCGAAAAGCTGACAAGGACGGTCATGACTGTGAAAGAAGGCGGAAAGATCGCACAGCACCTTGACCTTATCGCCGGGCTTCCAGAGGAAGACTATACATCCTTCCGTAAAACGTTTAACGATGTTTTCGCGTTTGGAGTCGAAGAAGTGCAGCTCGGGTTCTTGAAGATGCTTCGCGGAACTGGCTTGCGTCTGACAGCGGATCGCCATGATTATGTCTATATGAACCATTCGCCGTATGAGATTCTGGGTAACAACGTGCTTTCTTTCGACGAAATCATCAAGATCAAACGTGTAGAAGATGTTTTGGAGAAATACTGGAATGACCACCGAATGGACGAGACGCTACACTTTCTCATCCATCATGTGTTTGAATCACCGTTTGATTTTTTCCAAGAGTACGGAGATTATTGGGAAGGCAAGGGCTGGTCGCGGATCGGGCACCAGCTGGAGGATTTATTTTCCAGGCTAAAAGAGTTCTTGCGGCATCGCGGAACCGCTCATGAAGAAGTGGTCGAGAGCTTGATGAAATACGATTATTTCTCTCGCAAAAAACACCGCCCGCACCGATCCTGGTGGAAAGAAACACTCTCCAAAGCAGAAACAGACCAGTATAACCGGTGGATTAAAAATCATCCTGAAGAAGTTTCAGACACGTTTAAAGAATACGGCTTGAGCGAGAAGGACCTTGTAAAGCATACCGTTCTTGACCTCGTATCATTTGATCTGCAGCATTACCTGCAGACACGTGAGATCATAGAAAAGCCCGTTCTCTCTTTGATCTATTACCATCCGAAGACCCATGAAACAGAACATTACACCATTCCGCTCGAGCGAATTATACTTGAAGAACAGCCTTCTGTTTAGATAAAAAAGGATGCCCTTACTGAGGGGCATCCTTTTTACTGTCTTTAACCGTTTTGTTTTTATGTTTATTCGCTTTAGGAACATTGACTTCCGTATTCTCAGTTAAATATGGGGTTGGATCTGAGACAACCATTTCTTCTGTAGTGATGCCTCCTTTAACCTCTATCCACTTCCCATAGGTCAAGCCCGTGCGGATAGCACGCTTCTTTAAGTACCCTTCTTGTACGGTGTAAACAAACGGTTTTTCTTTGCTTTTCAAAAGTGATGAAATGGGGATAACCACTGCTTTTTCTTTTAAAACCGGTGTCATCTTCAATTTCAGATGCTGTCCGGTCTTAAAGTTGTTCTGCTGGTCCACTTTAACGATAACGGGAAATTTCGTACCTTCTTTGCCTTTCACTGCTTCTTGAAATTGTGACACTGTTCCATGCCACTGTTTGTCTTCCATAACAGGTGAAAGGATGACCGCCTTTTCACCGGCCTCCACCAACAAGGAAACTGTCTCTGACATATTTCCTTTGATCTGGACATCATCCTTGGATACAATCTCTACGATCGGTGTATTACCTGCAGATGCGCCTTGATTCACGTTCTTCACTACACCCTGGGTATTGCTCTTGATCGATAGGTTCTCTTTTTCTTCTCTCAGCTTGGTAAGCTGCTCATCTATGGATGAGTTCCTTGCCGCGGCCATGTCGCTTTCCATTTTTGCTTTGGACTGCTCTTTTTCAAGCTGATTTTTTTTGCCCTCTTCTTTTTTATCCGTACCAAGGGCAGCAGACTGTGTTTGAAGCTTTGTTTGCAAATCCTTATAATATGTTTCTTTGACTGTATTTTCTTCTTTTTCCTGTTCCAGGCTGAGGATTTCTTTCTCAAGCTTCGGGTTTTCATACGTATAAAGGACAGTTCCAGGAGTAACTTCATCTCCTGCCTTGACTTCAATCTCTTTCACATAGCCTAGCTTATCCTGGATATAAAATTTTTCATTTTCTGCCGGTTCAACGATCCCTTGTGTTATGACGGTCCGCTTAATATCCATCACCTTTGCCGGCTCAAGGTGAACATTCTGGACTCGGGCAAATGCGCTCTTGTCTTTGGAGAAAATCCAGCCATTCACCGCCAATAAAAAAGCGGAGAACAGTCCAATACCTAAATAAATGATTTTTTTATTCACGGTGAGGGCCCCCATTACAAAGTAAGCTGGCCATATTGCAATGCATAGGTCAATGAGGACAACAGAATGAACCCTATGTATAAAAGCGATACAGCAGCGATGATATAGGCTTTCGATTTATAGCTCGCCTGTTTTAAGCCGGCGTATGTCAGGTAGAACGCCCAAATGGTAAACACAGAGATAAATCCACTTAGGGAGATGATAAACGCGTTATTGGTCGCATAGTTGGCGATGGCACCTAAACTTAACGGGCTGAGCACTGCATTTGTGTTCAGCATTCCCTGAAACGGAAGCTTCAGGAATGTTGACATCAAAAAAACACAATAAACGATGGATTGGAGAACAAATAGTTTCTTAAAACCAACCTCCCTGAAAAAGGGAAGAAAAACGATCGACATGCAAGAGATGATAATAGCAGGCGTTATGAAGCCGATCAAACCTCCCGCGGTCATCAATAAATATTTGCTTGCCTGCAGTTTGTTATCTGTCAGTTTAACATCTTTTACCATCGGTATATCCAGCAGATGATCTGCTGAAAGAAAATAACTGAACGCAGTCAAAAATGCACTGACGATACAAATCATTAAAAACCGCAGAAAAAATCCTTCCGCTTTGTTAAACCGGCGGAAATAACCAAATTGCTCCCTGGGCTGAACCAGACTTTTTAATATATGCACTTCACCCGGCAACTTATGGTCCCCCTCCATTACTTTCTTTTTTCTCCATCATATCACAATTTTTTTATCTCGTTTGTCTTGTTTTGGAAATGTCGTATGATTCTTTTTACACGGCCAAAAATACAAAGTCGATCATGGGATCATCAACGAAAAAACGCGTTCCAAAATCGGAACGCATTTCTTTTACGAATTTTCAATAGCGGTGCGGCTTCCTTTACCCTCTGCGCTGGCAGGAGCCACGATCAGTTTCTTCGTTAATCTTGCTTTCAGTTCAGGCACATGAGAAATGATGCCCACAGATAAAGCGTTTGTATGAAGCTTTTCCAAAGCCGTGACCACCGTATCCAGCAGCTCCTGATCAAGCGTGCCGAATCCTTCATCCAAAAAGAAGAATTCCAGTGGAAACTTTCCTCTGAGCTGGATCTGGGTGGACAGGGAAAGTGCCAATGCAAGAGAAGTCAGGAAAGTTTCTCCGCCGGAAAGCGTTGAAACTGGCCGTTTAACACCGCCGTTCGCATCATCCCGAATGACAAATCCATTAGACGAGTCAACTTCGATGGCATATCTGCCGCGAGTCAGTGTTCCTAGACGGTTTGACGCATCGCGGCTTACTTGAACGAGCTGCTCCTCCGCAACATACTCAACAAAGCTGTTGCCTCTGAAGACGGCCTGCAGTTTAGCGAGCGTTTTGAGCTGATCCTCTACTTCTCTTTTTTCTTTTTCAAGCTCATTGTACCGGACATGCCGCGTTTCCAGTGTCTTATGATGCTGTCCAGCTTCTCCCATCCTTTGTATGGCGGCCTGGAGCTTTTCCTTGCCGAGCTGTAATGCAGCAGTGATCTCTTCCCATTGCTCCTTCGTTAACGATTGTCCATTTAACGAAGCCGTCATCTTCTGCTTTTCAGATTCCGTTCGCTTGGATTGATCATAATACTCTTCGATTTCTGACTTCCATGTTTTCTGATCAATTTCTGATGCCAGGCATTTTCTAAGTTGATCCAGCGATTCAAAGGGTGAAGACTTTCTTTTCTCTTCCCAGGCACTGAACATTTCTGCTTTTCTTTGCTCGCTTTTTTCTTTGGCATCCAAACAGGAACGCCATTCTTTATCTTTTGTATGGTAATGGTCCAAAGCCTTTTTTCTTTGTGCTTCGAGCTGCGTCAATTGTTCCGAAAGGCTGCTCAGTTTTCGCTCCGTCTGCTGAAGAAATTCCTCCGCATCGCGGCCACCGGTAATCCGTTCTGCCTTTTCACGTAAAAGCAAATGCTCCTGAAGCAGGCTGTTATGCTCTATTTCATGCTTTGTTATGCTGCGGTCGATCTCGTTATTCTGGTTACGGCAGCTTTCGATGATTTTTTCTTTTTCCTCGATGAATGGTACCGCTTTTAGAAGACCTTCTTCAATCTTCTCCCTTTGGGCATCCAGCGACCGAACCCGTTCTTTCTCTTCTTTAACCTGTTCGAAAGGAAGGCCTGGAAAGCGTTCCTGCCAATTGGATTGCTGCTGATTCATCACGGATACCAGCTCTTGAAGTCTATTCCTGCGTTCCTCTTCTTCCTTCTTTAAATTATCCAGCTGCGCATTTACCGTGTAATGAGCGGAAGTAAATTCATGGTATTCAGAACGAATCTTTCTTGTTTCTTCTTCGATCTGAAGGATGTCCTGGCGTAATCCCTTAACACTCACCTCTGCATCATGCAGCTGCTGATCCAGTTCTGGGAGGGTATGAAGTGATATTTGCTTTTCTGATGGAGAAGAGATCAGGCCGGCAGCAGCCTCCGTTTTCTCTGGCAGATATTGATGGAGGTCCTCGGACATCCGTTCCATACTGCTCTTCATCAATAAAATATCATTTTTTAGTTCCCGCGAATTTTTCTGTACGATTTTTATCAGCTGAATTTGAGCCGCGGCCTCCTCGTCCGGTTTAAAATGCAGCATCGGATGGGGGTGGTCCTCAGATCCGCAAACCATGCAGGGCTGGCCGTCAATTAACTGTTCAGAAAGCTGGGCCGCCAGAACTTTTACCTGGTCATGCTCTCTTTGGGATACGAGCCGTTCCTCCATTTCCTCCGCCGTCTGAGTGACCATTTCCTGAACATACTCAAGGTCAGACAGTTCATTATATAGCGCCAGAATACGGTCTGCTGTTTGCTGAATCTTGTTTTCAAGCTGTTTTTTCTTTGTTATCAGCCGCTCTGATTCGGTTTCACTCGTATTTAGAAGCTTTGCGGTTTTATCATGGGCTGCCTTCGCTTCCTTGAGCTGCTTGGCGGTATGTTCCATTTCAAAGGCATACTCTGCAGCACGGTTAATCCTTTCTCTGCTTGCTGAGGATAAACTTTTTTCTTTTAACTGCTTTTGCAGTTCATTTTGCCGGTTAATGGCTTTATGCAGCAGATCTTCTGCCGCTTTTTGCCGGCTCTCAACCGATCGCTGCTGCTCTTTGTATTCAGATAGAATTCGCTCTTTTTCCTGTGCACTCTTCTTTTTCAGCGCCGCTTCTTTTACCATTTCAAGGACTGTCAGCAGTTGTTCCTTTCTTGCGATCAGAAGCGGTTCTTGATTTTCTTTTACTTTTTTGGTTTCTTCATACTTTTGATCGATTTCATCCGAGCGCGTTTTTGCTTGTGACGTCTCAGCTCGCAGATCTACTTCTCTTTTTTTATAGTACGCCGATTCCTGTTCTGCCTTTTCGGCTGCGTCACCATAGGGCAACAGCAGATCTGCGATCCTTGCGTTCTCCAGAGTATGTTCAATGGTATGGATCCTGGCCGCATTAGCTTTAAGACGGGCTTCTTCCTCTTCCAAAGCTTTCAGCTGCTCCTGTGCGCTCCAGATCTTTCTGTTTGTTTCGTAGATTTGTTCCTGTGCCTCTGCCTCTTTCCTCTTTACCAATACATCCTGCTGAGCTTGCTTCCAGGCCGCCTCAGCATCCTTGAGTGCTTCCTTGGAGGCATCGCCAAGACCAGCCTGCTCTGCAGACAGATGATCCAAGACCCCTTTTGCTTCTTCCACACGTTTTTTTATTTTTTGGTTTAAACGGTCTCCATACTTTTCAAGCTGGAACAGCCGCTGTAGCATCTGTCTTCGTTCTGCTCCCTTTAACGATAAAAACTCGGCAAATTTCCCCTGTGGCAGAACAACTGCACGCGTGAAATCTTCAATGGTCAGCCCCAGAAGCTGCTGCACCTGATGTGTTACATCACGTTCTTTGTCCGCATGGACAACCCAGCCGTCGGCCGCTTTTTCCAGCAGGCGGCACGTGCTCGTACGAATCGTGTGTTCACCTGTCCGTTTATAGTTCCGTTCAATTTTATAGCGGGAAGGAGCGGAACCTCCTCCAAGTTCAAATGTAAATGAAACAGAGAGAGTGTCCTCCGCATGGTTCAGTATCCCCTGTGTTCCGCCGGCTGCTCGTTCCACTTTTCCATACAGAGCCAGAGTAATGGCATCCAGAATGCTTGATTTACCGCTGCCGGTGGGTCCAAAAATTCCAAAGACCCCTCCGCCGCAAAGCGCATCAAAATCGATGCTCTGTTTTTCGCGAAAGCTTTGCAAACCTGCGACCTGCAATAATATCGGTCTCATTCTGCAGCACTCCTTTCCTCTTCTTCATCGGAAATCAGCTCAAGAAAAAGGGACAATACCTTTTCGTCCGGTGTTCCTCCCCCTGTCTGGCGTTCGTAAAACTTGCTGAACAGCTCGTCGATCGGCAGCTTCTTTTGAACAGCCGTTTCCTGTGAAGGGCTGTTTTCAAAAAGGGGTTTGATATGAATGATGCCTTTATGGGCTTTTCGGATGTTTTGTATGTCCTCCATCGCAATGCTGTCCTTTACGGAGATAGAAAGATCCACCCAGGCATTTCTGTTTAGCCCTTCATCCAGCCATCGGTATACCTCCGCGACTCCATTTGCCTGATAAACGACCAATGGCCTTCCGCATGACAGCGGAATCTCTTTGATCTCGGGAGCTTGATCCGGTTCAACATCAATTATGGTCACGGATTTTGATTGGCCTGCTTCGGAAAAACTGTAGCTCAGCGGTGATCCGGAATAGCGTGCGGCCGTTTTGGCTCTCCTTACGTTCTGGGGCCGGTGGAGATGCCCCAGAGCAACGTATTGGGCCGCTTCAGGCAATGTTTCAGCCGCGACTGTATAAGCTCCGCCTATATGTACTGGCCGCTCTGAGTCACTCTCGTTGCTGCCTGCAACGTATAAGTGGCTCATCGCGATATTGACGCACCCAGGCAAAAAACACCCAGACATCTTTTTAAAATATTTACCTACCCAGCTGTCGTACTCATTTCTTAACTGCAGTTCCTCGCCTGTCTCAGAAAGCATTTCCTTTAATCTTGATTCAGACGGATAAGGCAGAGCGCAGACGTTCAATTTCTCCTGTGTGCGCCCAATGCCATATGAATACATTTCCGTGCCAGGCAGTCCGACAAGCGTAATGCCGAGATTCCTTGCAAGTGGAGACGAAGCGGAAAGCCGGTCTGGATGATCATGATTGCCTGCAATTGCGATGACATGCCGTCTGCCTTTGTCACTCAGCCTGGCCATCGTATCATAAAACATCTGTTCCGCCGCTGCCGGAGGGTTGACAGTGTCAAACACATCACCCGCCATGATCACTGCGTCTACTTTTTCTTGCTCTGCGATGCTGACCAGCTCATCAAGAAACTGCTGCTGCTCTTCCAGTCTGCTCCGTCCTTCCAATGTTCTTCCCAAATGCCAATCCGCGGTGTGAAGCAGCCTCATTCTGTTCCCTCCCTTTCAATCAGTCTATTTCACTTTCAACAAGTGACCGCCGTCAAAGAAATACAAATAACTCTCTTTCACGGGCTTCTTCAAGATCCGCTCTATCGCTTTTCCGTAAAGCTCCAGCTGGACACGGTACCGTTCAAGCAGTATTTTCTCTGCGCCTTCAAAGCCGCCGGCAAAGCGGCTGCCTATAGTGTCTGACTTGTAATCTATTAAAATAAAACCATCTTCCTCAGCAATCATACAATCAATAACACCCTGTACAAGAATGGATTCCTTTGCTGAGACTTGCCATCTTATTGCCGCTTCCTCCACGGGAAGCGCCATGCTGAACGGCATCTCTCGAATAATGTTTGGAGCAAGGCTCACCCTTTTTCCAATTTCCGTTTTAAAGAACTGGGAAATGGCTCCGATGTCGATGTGCTCGGCCTGTTCCTCTGTCAAAAGCTCTTTGTTCACCATTTTTGCCAGCAGTTCTTTAATTTGTTCCGGTTCAGCCGGCAAAGACAGGTCAATATGCTGCATCACTGCATGCATGGCCGTTCCCCGTTCTGCTGCACTGAGCGACCTTTCCTGCATAAAGCGTGGTCTGCTCGCATTCGCTGACGAAAATCCTCTCTTCAGCGGGCGATCGCTGTATTCATCAAGGAACTGGTATTGTTTCTTTATTTCTGTGACCGATTGCTTCGATAAGGTCGATGTCGCCGGCTTGTAGCCATATTCCCAGTTTAATCGCCGTTCTGCTTCTCCTTTTTCCTCAGAAGCGAGATCAACAGGTTTGTATTCCTTAATGGCCGAAAGAATTTCTTCCTGAATGATTTTTCTGCTTTCATGTTCTTGTTCATAATCGGCAGCATCAAAAAGCTGGATCCTCCATTTTGCCGGGTCGATAAACGTCTCGCCTCTTCCGTGCTCTGCCGTCTGCAAAAGGTTCCTCAGATCTTCGCTGTCTTTGTGCCTGATGACCGCGCGGCCAATCCAGTCCAAATAGCTTTTTGCCTGTGAGCGGTCATAGTCCGGGAGGATCCATTCCACGCTTTCCAGTGCTTCTCCCCACTGATTCACCGACTTCTCCAAATCATTCAGTGTCCCCAGCAGATAGAGCTTCTCCTTCGCCCGGGTTAAGGCGACGTACAATACCCTCATCTCTTCTGCCAGCAGCTCCATTTTCTTTCTGCGCTGTATGGCGAGCTGCGGAAGCGTTGGATAGGCTACCCTGAATCTCGGATTGATGTAGCGAGTGCCAAGCCCGAGTTCTTTATGAAGAAGAACGTTCTCCTTCAGGTCCATCGTATTAAACTGTTTATTTAACCCCGCTGTGAAAACAACCGGAAATTCAAGGCCTTTACTCTTATGGATCGTCATGACCCGCACGACATCTTCCTGTTCTCCAAGTGCACGCGCAGCACCCAAATCCTTTCCGCGGTCCTGCATTCTCTCGATAAATCGAAGAAATCTGAATAGCCCGCGGAATGATGTCTTCTCGTATTGTCGCGCGCGGTCATATAAAGCACGAAGGTTAGCCTGCCGCTGTTTGCCTCCGGGCAGGCCCCCGACAAAATCAAAATAGCCGGTTTCACGATAGATTCTCCAAATTAAATCTGCCAGTGAACCTTGTCTCGCGGTTTCCCTCCACTGTCCAAGAAGCTTCGTAAAGTGTCGAAGCCGGCTGATGATGTTTTCGTCTTCTCCGCTCGCGATATATTCTGTCACTGCATCATAATAAGTGCCCTTTTTATCTGCCAGCCGGACAGCCGCCATTTCATCTCCAGTCAACCCTACAATGGGAGATCGCAGAACAGAAGCGATCGGGATATCCTGCAGCGGATTATCAACGACTTTCAACAGGGAGAGCATAATGTTCACTTCGACTGCCTCAAAATAGCCGGTAGAAAGCTCTGCATAGGATGGGATGCCCTGGCGCTTGAACTCTTCAAGGATGATGGGAGCCCAGGTGCTAGTGGCGCGGAGCAAAATGACGATATCTTTATATTTTACCGGTCTCATGTTTCCTGTTGTCTTATCCAGAACGTGATATGGAGTATTGGTCTCTGTCCCGATCAGCTGCTTGATCTTCTCTGCCATTACCCTCGCTTCAAGGAGCACCGTTTCACTGTCTGATTTTTCGCTTTCACCGCTCGACTCGCCGTCTTCGTCAAGAACAGGCGAACTCTTATTGATGAGCAAAAGCTCTGCTTCCGGTGCAGCCGCTTCAGGATAATAGCCTGCTCCAAAGGAAAGCTCAGCTTCCTTGCTGTAGGCGATCTCGCCGACAGATTCATTCATGATCTGCTTGAAGATATAGTTTGCAGCATCAAGCACTTCCGAACGGCTTCTGAAGTTTTTGGCCAGATCGATACGCAATCCTGTCCCTCCATCACCCTTCTTCGAAAATGTTTTGTATTTCGATAAGAATAGCCCTGGTTCAGCCAGCCGAAAACGGTAGATGCTCTGTTTGACATCGCCAACCATAAACAGATTTCCCTCTTCTTCATTTCCTTTGCTCACCAGCCGCACAATCGATTCCTGCACGAGGTTCGTGTCCTGATACTCATCGACGAGAACCTCAACAAATCGGTTTCTGTACTCGAGAGCAGCAAAAGAAGGCACAGGGTTCTGAACTGTGGAAGATGGCGCGCTTAATATCTCCAGGCAGAAGTGTTCAAGATCCCCAAAATCAAGCAATCCTTTTTCCTGCTTTTCTTTTAAAAAACGGCGGCCAAATTCCTGAACCAGCTCCGCCAAATATTGTACGACCGGAGCCATCTCCTGCAAATGGCTCACATACGATTGCGGCGGTCTGCTGAACAAGTCTTCTTTTATTTGAGTGACTTTCTTTTTTACCTGGTCCCGCATCTTCTTAACTTTTTCCTTGAGAACAGGATCTACCTCTTTTCCGCGCACCTGCTTCATCGTTCCAAAAGATCCGGACTGAAACTCGTCATAAAGTTCCTGCCAGGAGCGGACAGCAGCGGCTTCAAGGTGCTTCACGAAAATCAGATCGTTCTCAATCGTCTCACCGTAGGGTGCTGGCCCTTCTGGAGACCTCGCTGTCTCGAGCGCTCGTTCAAGCACAGTACTTAAACCGTTCAGCTGCATCGCAACATCTTGAAGCAGCTCTTTCGTCCATGGCAGGTCATCGATTGCCTGTAAACCGGTGTTGTACTGAGCCGCCATCTGCTGAAGCCACTGGGCGGGATTTGGATGGCTCCGTGAAAAATCATAAAGTTTCAGTATAAGCCGCTGCAGTTCAATATCATTGCGGTCCGAGCTGTAGGCATCAACCACCTCGAAAAACGCATGGCCCTCTCCCTTGCTGTACTCTTCTTCAAACAGTTCTTCCAATACTTCCTGCCGGATTAGTTCGGCTTCGGTATCATCAGCGATCCGAAAGCCCGGGTCCAGATCAATCTGATAATAGTACTTTCTCAGTACTTCAATGCAAAAAGAGTGAAGCGTGGAAATGGATGCTTTATTCAGCAGACCGAGCTGTCTTCGGAGATGAAGAGAAGCAGGATGCAGGGATAGCTCCTTTTCAATCGCATCTCCGATCCTTTTTCGCATCTCAGCCGCAGCAGCGTTTGTAAATGTAACGATGAGCAAACGGTCGACATCAGCGATTTCTTGCCTGATCATCGTAATAATCCGCTCAACAAGCACCGCTGTTTTTCCTGACCCTGCAGCAGCGGCGACTAGAATGTCCTGTCCCCTGACTTGAATGGCTTGCCACTGGTCATCTGTCCAGATGCTCTCTGCTGGCTTTTCTGCAATTTTAATCATCGCCTCGTCCTCCTTCCTCGTTCATTTTTGATAATATGCTATCATCACTCTCGGCTTTTAACAGCCTGTATTGGTTTTCTTCCAGTGACTGATCAAACTGGCACACCGAACGATAGGAGCAGAATGTACATGGCACTTTACTTTTCATCCGATAAGGGGATATATCTATGACCCCTTCCGTAATATCTGTGCCGACATCCTTAATCACCTTTCGAACATAATTCGTCATGGTGGCAAACTGTTCCTCGGTTGCTACGGATGAATGCGTCGGATGAAAACCTTTTGAAGTCATGGAAACCGGTATGATATCCGATTTCTTTTCAAAGACTGTATCCATTAATTGAACAGTCTCTATATCTGCCAGGACTAAACCTTTCATCTTGAACTTCTTGTAGAGTTCCTGCTGTACTTCTTCAACTGTTAGCAATTTTTTGTTTGAAATTAATGGGTTGTGGATGTGGAAATATAGAACACCTGCCGGATGGGCGTCCCTGCCGAGCCATTTCTTCGAGTGGCTGATCACAACATCCAGATACGTAAGCATTTGCAAAGCGATTCCATAATAAACCTCTGAAAGATTTAAGCCTGTCGAGCTGGATTTATAATCGATGACCCTTAACATCAAGCCGCTTGATCCTTCAGCGGCATCCACGCGGTCAATTCTGCCGATAATCTCCATCGTTGTGCCGTTCGGGAGCTTGTATTTAAGCGGCGGGAGAGGCTGCTGTTTGCCAAACCCGAGTTCAAGCCCGATTGGATTAAAGCCGCTCGCCCGCGCATGTTCGCTTAACATATGAGAAGCTCTGCCGACAATATCCTTCAATTTGCTCTTTATATATAAATGGCGTTTCGTACTGAGCAAAATCTGGCTCTGAAGTTTTAACGCCAGGCTTTCGACCATGTCACCCGCAATACGGTAACAATCCTTCATGGAAAGATCGCGCCAGCTCATATGGTTTGAACCTAGAAAATCATCCATGTTCTTAAGGGCGGCATGAAAGAGCTGGCCGATATCCGGTGCTTCCAATCGGTACATTTTTCTTTCCTGAAGCTTCAGTCCATAAGAAAGAAACTGTGAAAAAGGGCAAGACTGGTGCAATTCCATCCTTGACACACTGGCTGTAATCTCATTTCCGTATAGCTCCTGCGTCACAGCCGGTGTAAGCTTGTTTTCTTGATTATAATAAAACAAACTTCCCAGCACGGTTTTTCCAAGCCATCTCCACCGATCCTGAAACGTGGTCCAGTTGTAGACATCCCACCAGACCCGTGAAATGGGATAACCTTTTTTCCATTCACGGAGCTGGGTATTCAGATAGGAAATGGCTTTTTGCGGATGCTGGATGTAAGCCAAACCGTTGCCTTGTTCCGGATCGCCTTGAATCAGCTCTTCTTTTAGCCCAGGGAATAGTGATTTCACCCTGCCGATTACCATGGAAGGAAGCAGATTTTTCCCCTCCTCATCAGCCAGCGGATAAGAAATATACAGCTTATCTGTCGCATTTGCCAGTGAATGGTAGATAAGGAATTGCTCATCTAACAGCTGCCTCCTTGAACCAGGAGCAAGAGAAAGGCCGTTCTTTTCAAGCACATCTCTGTCATCTTCTGAAAGAATTCCTTCCTCTTTCGGCTTGGCTGGCAAAATCCCATCATTAACACCCAAAATGAAGTGGCATTTTACTCCGGAATACCTTGAACGGTCCATCGTACCGGCCAGCACCTGATCGAGGGCTGGCGGTACAAGGGCAAACTTCATGCTTTCTAAGCCTGTTTCGAGCATTTTTACCCATAGATCCAGTTTGATGCTTTCTCCGCCCGTAATCTCTACCATTTCATCTAAAAGCTCTATGACCGCATCCCACACCTGATCATGTTCACGTGCGATCCTGAGCTTGCCTTCCTGCTGTGCTCTCTGGCTGAGACGTTCCAACTTCATCGGGATATGCAGTCGCTCAAGATAAAGAAACAGCACCTCACAGAAGCCGCGTACATTTTCCGCCTTTTTCAAGTCACGAGAAAGCTTGTCCAGTGGAGACACAATCATATGCCTGACTTCGTTCAGACGCTCCTGCTTTTCTTTTTCCTCATCCGTCTGGACGAATTCATGCTCCTCCAGTGCTTGAAAGCGCTGCACCTTCCAAGGCTTCTTCTCTGTCCAGCGATGTCCTTGAATGCCGTATGCAAGCACATAGTTTTCAAGCTCATCCATTTCATGGCGAAGTTCTGTCCATGAGAAATCACTGTCCACTGGATATAACAGATCGGTTTTTACAGCGCGGAAAATGGATTCGTAGCGCCAGTTGCTCGTCACAGCTTCCAGTGACGACCGGATCAATTCAACAAGCGGGTGGTGGAGCATCGGCTTTTTTTGATCCAAGAAAACGGGAATTTCATATTCTTCAAAGACCGTTTCAATCAGATCCTGGTAATCGTTCATATTTCGAATGGAAAGGGCGATTTCTCTGTATCTGTAGTTTTCATCACGGACGAGCCGGATAATTTCCCGTGCTGCTGCCTCAATCTCTGTTCTCCGATTGACGGCAGACTGAATGGCTATTCCGCCTGGCTGTTCAAATTCCATGGCTGGCCTGCGGTCATATTGGCTTTCTAAATGACCGAGTGACGGTGTACTGCTGAATCTTGGCGTTTTCTTAAGAATGACCGGCTCTTCCTCAAACACCCCTTCTTCCTTTGCAATTTTTCGAATGGAGGTGAGTGTTTTTTTAGGGGTATAGAAAAGATCCAGCTCATGGGGGGCTCCAGCACCGCCGTCGGAATCAGCAGTAAGCGCAACCGTTACTTTTTCTGCATGCTTTAGCATCATCCGCAGAACCTCGAGCTCTTGCGGTGTAAAATGATGAAAACCGTCTATGTAGAATTCAGCCTCTTTTATATACTCTGAATAAGGGATTTTTTCAGCAAGCAGCCTTAAATAATCCTCTGTATCCACGTACTTATGAACCAATGCTTTTTCCAATTCACTATAAATTAAAGCGAGATCTGTAAGCTTGTCCTTTAGTACGCTGCCCTTTGTTTCACTGCTAAATTGCAGAAGCGTCCGAGCGTTCCACTCGAGCTGCTCTGCATCCACGTAGTAGCGCTTGAACTCTGTAATCATATTTTCCATAAGATCATAGAACCCGTTCTGCTCTGACGCCTTTTTGAATACCTTCAGTTCCTGTTTTTTGTTCTCTATAATTTTCCTGAGCATCATATTCATTCCGACACTCGTAATATGAAGCCTGGTCATCCCTCCGACATCACCAAGGACTTTCCATGCCAGACGGGAAAAACTGAACACCTGGGCACGCATCATTCCTTCGAGACCAGGTGTCTTCGCCAACTCATATTCGGATTGAAACGTCATCTGATCAGGCACCAGATAAATAATGGGTTTTCCTTGCGGCTGTGTAAAAAGAGACTCTCTGATCTCGCTTAAACTGCGGTCGCTCTTTCCGCTTCCTGCTCTTCCAAGAATAAAGCGCAAACTCATATCCTCACCTCTGTCAACCTAATAAACTTAACTCTATTATCTCATAAAATAGTATGTAAAAGAATGATTACGACTGCAGAAAAGCCTGCCTTTAACTGGAACAAGGCAGGCATCGAACGGCTGTTGATCACCGCTTAATGTGTCTTTTATTCGTATACATTCTTTCATCCGCCAGACGCTGGTAATGCTCAATGTTATATACGGCGTCTTCATGCAGGCTTATCGTCCCATATGCCAGCGAAACACTGTCATTCCATGAACGCAAATAGCGGTCAAATCGGCCGGCGAGTTGAAAGGCTGTTTGCTCTGTATGGCCGGGAAGTAAAAATACGAACTCATCTCCCCCGAACCGGAAGCCAAGATTCATTTTCAGCTTTTCAGCAAAGAACGCGAACTGCTGCAGCAATTCATCTCCCATATGATGGCCAGACCGATCATTAATCTCTTTAAAGTTGTTGATGTCCATCATGATCAGCGACAAGGGATACCTGTCCCTTGTCGCCTTCTGAACTTCCGTTTCAAGACAATGATAAAAATAGCGCCTGTTGTATAAGTTCGTCAAAGGGTCTCGAATGCTCAGCTCTTTCAAATCGGCCACTTGCTTTGAAAAATAACCGCTTAAGACACCGATCATTAAAGAATTGGCAGCATGTCCCCATCTCTCCAGAAAAAAAAGCTTATTCTCTGCTGTCTCTTCTTTAATCAGGTTCTGAACAGCACGGTTCCCCTCCTGCCGCAGACTTTTTGCGAGAAGAGGCAGCAGCTGATGGGGAATTGCCTTTTGCCCTGCAAAATCATGCCCCTGCTTAAAACCGCGATCTTCCATTTGCTGCATACAGGAGTTGAACTCTTCATGCTGTATAAAAATACCGTTTATCAAGGCAGTTAACATTCTTTTCAAATGCAGCCGATAGTGTGAACCCGTATAGCCCAGGAAGGCAACAAACATTTCGTTCTTTTCCAAGTAAAGAAGGTGCCGGTCGATGATGCTGGGGATGGATGCAATATGTACGTTGTACAGACGGTTTTTGAGGTCGGCAATGTCCGTTTCTGCCATAGGTTGGATCCCTCTATTCAATAGGATTTAAGAAGTGACCGGCGTTTAATTCACGATGAATTTTGCCCGTACATATCAAAAAAAGCCATCTCCTCCTGAGGGAAATCGCTCTTTTCCCTTTGGCAACCCGGCCGCCATGGTTTTTTACAAACGTTAGGCCCGCAGCTTTGCGTCCCACCTTTTCAGATGGTTTGCTCTGAGACAAAGGTCTCTTCCATTCATTTTATAGTAATTATATACTATATCCCTATTATTACCAACCATAAAATGAAGCTATTGGCCTATTTTTTCATTTTCCATCTCTTATACCACCGATATCCGATTCGTATTCCATTCAGCACCGGATAAGGTACCCTAAGAGGAAACCTATAAAAGAACGGCAGGTAGATTTTATAATAAGCTTTTCTTAAATCACTCCACTTGTAGCATTCCTCGTTCTTGCAAAAATCAGAAACATCAACAATGATGCCTCTGCCCTCGGAAATCATCACATTTTTGCCATGAACATCCCGTGGAAAAAGCCCTCGTTTTTGGGCATAGCGCAACGCTTCATCCACGTCGCGAATCACTTTTTCGGGAATTTTCACCCCTTTATGCAGGCAATCATAGAGGGTGATTCCTTTGATGCGCTTTAAAATCAAATGGCGTTCTCCATATCCGTAACACTGCGAATATCCCTGGTGTTCCCCAAGCTGCCGGTACACAGAGATCTCTTCGAGGAGTTCTTCATGATTTCTGCCATAGATCTTAACGACCAGGTGAGGATATTCAGGATGTACGAAAACGGCCGCATAATTACCGCATCCGAGGAGTTTCCAAGGCTCGGGTGCGTACAGCACTTCTACCGGATCACCTGGATTTCTGCTGATTATTCTTGCTTCCTGTGTTAACTCTTCTGCTAGCTCCGTATACTTATTCATGATCCACCTTGCCCGGTTCCAAAGTCTATCGCACAAAGCGATGAAACAGCTCTATTATTTGTGCTCTATCAGCGTATCAAAAAGAAAATGTTTCATCAGCAATTCTGCCTTATTCCGAAGATGGACATTCGGGAACCTCATGACTTCCTGGTATCCCCGGATAAAAATCTGATATTCTGTGATGTCATCCACTGGCTTTCCATCCGTCACTTTAATTTTACGCTTCATCATTTCTTTTTTTACGTCTCTTAATTCATAACTGATAGCGTTCATCACATTCTCAATGAGAGTAACATACGGCTGCTTTAATTTGAAAGGGGCAACAGCAATCACTTTTAAATCCCGGTTAAAGATGGTAAGCAGCATAGGATACATAATATATTTGTCTACTAGTATACGATCGGTTTCATCGCCGTATAACATGGTTGGCCCTCCCGATCGCCGTTCAGGCCGTTTTTCCGGCGACCGACAAAATATTAGACAGCTTAAACATGCGGATTTGTTTGCGTAGGCAGCAATAAGCGGTTAACGTATCTCCGTCACAGGAAATCGGAAAAACGTAACGCTGAGTAAGCTGTCCGGCGCCAGACTGATAGATCATCGTAAAGGGAGAACGTTCAGACACACAACGCGCCAGCAATCGATTCATTTTAGCCACCGCCTTACCATTTTTTATTCATAGTATATGCGAACAAATGTTCCTTATGCAACTAGAAAAATATGCCTATCCTTAATAAGGATAGGCATAAAATCGAATATTATTACACGTTCTGCAATAATCCCTTTTGTTCAAGCGCCTGATGGAGGCTTCCTGCGATGGAAAATCCCTCAAAGCAGATTCCCAGCGCAACAACGGTCTGAGCTAGTTCAGGCCTCATGCCTGTCAACGTTACCTCTACACCAAGAAGCTTTAACGATGTGATCACTTGAAACAGATTTTGGGCAACCATCGTATCAATGATCGGAACGCCTGATAAATCAATAAAAAGGTGCTCAATCTGCAATTCCATACATTTGTTAAGAGCGATCTCCATAATTAATTTAGAGCGGTGAGTATCAATGGGGCCAACCAGCGGCAAGACCCCGACGGTCTGCGTAAGGCGGACAACAGGAACTGATAGTTCTTCAAGAGCCTCCCGGGCCAGATCGAGAAGATGATTATTATAGTCCACATAAGCCACGCTGAAAGAATATACCACCTTATCCAATAATGGATCAATAATGCCTACAGCCCTCATGACTGTCTGGTTATCATATTCATTTTTTTCCACTTCTTTACCGACGAAGTCCCAGATCAATTTTCGGTACAGCCGTTGTGAATCAAGAGCGGCATCAAGGGACAAGTTGATCTCCACCGCAGCTTGCCCGCTTTTTTTTCCCCATTCCAAAAATCTTTTTTCTGATTGTTCGAGGTTTGAGTATAAGGCTTCACCAATGAATTGAAACAGTTCGATGCGCCAGTCGATTAAAAGCTGTTTTTGCCGTTCATTCGGCGGATTGATTCCATTCTTAATCCGATTCTGTGTTACGGCGTCAGCAAGTTCTTCTTTATGCTGAATAATGCGGTCTCCCAGAGCCCTTAAGTCCTTGTCCATCGTCTCCTCCTCAATCCCTCATATCGTTTTTATGCTCCTATCATCATACACTATAGCAGGCTCATAATAAACGATTTCATCACCTTTGGCGCCTTGCCTCATCATACGTTCCCAAGTACTCTTGGATCTCGCCTTCCTGAATCCAGGCAACACGGTTGAAGAGCTTATTTAAAAAGTACCGGTCATGCGAAACAGCTACCACCGTTCCATTATATTCTTCGAGGGCATCCTCCAGGACTTCACGTGAATCAATATCCAGATGGTTGGTCGGCTCATCAAGCAGCAGCAGGTTCACATCCTGGTGGACGAGCTGGGCAAAGCGAAGCCGGGTATTCTCTCCTCCGCTTAGATCCTTTACCTTCTTGAACACAGACTGACCATAAAACAAAAACTTGGCTAGCAAATGCCGAGCAGTTCCTTCATCCACTGGAACTGCCTCACGAAAAGCCGAAAGTACTGTCTCATCCGGATGACTTTTCAGTCCGTTCTGGGAAAGATATCCGGGTTTGACGGACCTTCCAATCTCGATAAGACCTGTAACCTCCTGCTCCCCTAAGATTGCTTTTAACAGGGTAGACTTTCCTGTTCCATTATTGCCTACGATCGCTACCTTTTCACCAAAACGGATGAAAAGATCCACTTGTTTCAGTATCTCCCTTCCAGGATAGCTTACTGCAACATCCAGCAAAGTTAGGACTTCTTTTCCGCTTCGATCCTTCATCTGAAAACTGATTTCGGTTTTTCTGCGGTTCAGTACCGGGCGTTTGATTTTTTGCATCCTTTCAATCGCCCGTTCCATGCTGCGCGCCCGTCTGTGAAGATCGCCATTATCACCCCTGATCGCCCAGTCACGGAGCCGTTTAATCGCCTCCTCCATTTTTTTAATTCTTTTTTGCTGCTCCTGATACTGAGCAAATTCAGCAAGGAGGCGTTTTTCTTTTTCAGCTGCAAATACACTGTAATTTCCGTGATAAAGGGTCACTCCCCCGTCTTCGAGATCATAAATTTTATTCACGGTGCGATCCAGGAAGTAGCGGTCATGAGAGATCATCATCACTGCACCCTTATACTTCAGCAAATAGTCTTCAAGCCATTCCATCGTGCTTAAATCAAGATGGTTGGTCGGTTCGTCAAGCAAAAGCAGATCCGGCTCCTGCAGGAGAAGACAGCCGAGCCCTGCCTTTGTCTTTTCGCCTCCGCTGATGGAAGAAAACGGCATATCCCTTACCGCTTCAAGGCCGAGGCCTTTTACAATTCCATTAATCTTGGATTCAATCGAGTAACCGCCTAGTTCTTCATAGGTCTCCTGCAGTCCGTATAGTTGATTCAGCCATTTTTCCAGCTGCTTTTCATTTGGGGCATCACTCATTTTTGCAGTCAGAGCAAGAATTCTTTCTTGAATTTCATGAAGTTCAGAAAAGGACTGCATAAACACTTCATAAACCGAAGCATCGTCCGATCGGACCGGCACCTGCTCCAAATAGCCGGCTGCCGAACCTTTTTTAAGATGAACATTTCCTTCGTCCGGCTGCTCGGTGCCCGCCAGCAGTTTAAATAACGTACTTTTTCCGGTACCGTTGCGCCCGATCAGGCCAATTCTGTCTGTGTGGTGGATTTCAAGCGATATGTTATTAAAAACAGTGTGTCCTCCGAAGCTTTTGGTGAGGCCGTTAGCGGAACAAATGATCATAGGTAAACACTCCTCAAATTTGGTTTACCCATTCATCAGAAAAGCGAAAGCGCCCTGCTTAAGTCCGACAAGTGCTGGAGCTTTTGTCCCTCAACACGCTTTTTGTGCCGAGGGGCAAGAGTGAAGCGATCCGGGACGAAATCACAGTTATATTTCGTCCTGGGAGGACCTAAGATGAAATAATATTTCATCATTTATGCTGAAAACCGAAGTTCGTTTTCAGCCCTGGGCGCTGCAGCTAGACACTGCAGCCAGCAAAAAAAACCATGGGCAAGTATACCTGCCCATGGTTTGATCCGTTGATGAGGAATGGGTATGGAAAACTTATTGATGCACAAATGTTGTATGAAATTTGGACAGACTTCTCCCGTTGACAGCTATTACATGTGTAATAGAGCGCACTTCAACCGTTAGCCAATCCACCATACAACGTACACCATTCAGCATTCCTACCCCTCCTTTCATCCAATAGTATATTTGTTCCAATTATACCATTTTAAAAATTCATTTTGCAATAGGCTCCACATCATTTCATGAAGACACATCTACATGTATTATTGCGGCAAATCCTGCTTTCTTGGCTTTTCGCACCAGCTTTTCAGCATTTTCTTTTTGCTCAAAGCGGCCGATTTGGACCCGGTAAAACCTGTCGCGTTTGTTTTCGTTAACCGCTGGTTCACCCTTGCCTTCCCTTTTGATGATCGCCATTTGATCTTTAATATCTCCCAGAAAATCTTCAAAACTCTTACCGATCCTTTGTAAAGCATTTACTGGGTCCCTCCGTCTGCCTGGATCCAGCTGAAAATGCCCTTTCACATGAAGCATCGGATTCCATTCATAGCTTTCACACAGCCATGCAAAAAACCATACATATCGCTTGTATGCTTCCTCTCCGGAAATCTTTCCTCCATAGCATAGCTCAACCCCTATCGCCCAGTCATTGGCATCCGATACCTGCTTCCTGACGTGCCAGGCTTTTTCATGCAGCGGGATGATCATCAGGACTTCCTGGTCATCAATAAATACATGGGCAGAAGCATCTAAATCCCTGCTGTTAAAATACTTAAAATTTTGAAGAGCTGAGGAACCTTCATTGCCAGTATCATGTGCTACCGCATACCGCGGCATTCTGTTGCCGCCAGGCCTTTGTTTCCACTTTTTATCGATCAGCATAGAAGTGATATTATACCGTTGTGGCATGAGCCCATCCCCTCATTTCTGTTTACCTATATATAGACAGAAAAATAAAAAAAGAGCTGTCTGTATCGACAGCTCTTCTCCCTTTAATGGGTGGCGAACACCCACACCCAGTAGACGATTCCTGCAAGAAAACCAATTCCAAGCAGCAAAAACCATAATGTACTGTTTTTCATCTTCCAACCTCATTCTGATGTCATTGTCCACTTTGAGGGTACCATACCATCAACAAGAAAAGAAGTTCCAAAACAGGAAATTTTGTGTTAAAAACAGATAAATGTTTGAGTAAATCGCTGCTACAGTATACTATATTTAATAGAAGCGCCAATATTGAACTAAACGTAGAATAGGTGAATGATATGAGTGATAATCGCACGGAGTCAATTATAAATCTTGAAAAAAGCTTCCAAACTGCCTTTCGGACTTTCAGGAAAGACATTAATGACCTTTTTTCTGATGATGTCCCCGCCAACGAATTTGCAGTGCTGAATCTATTAAAAGATAAAGATTTTCTTACTGCGTCTGAACTGGCCGCAGAAATGAAGGTATCATCCAGCCACATTACCGGTGTAACAGACCGTCTAATAAAAAAAGATATGATTACGAGAGAACGTTCGGTTACTGACCGGCGGATCGTGTACGTAAAGATAACAGAAAAAGGCCACTCGGTTGCAGAAAAACTGGCTTCCATCCGCCACGAGTATTTCAAAGAAAAATTCTCCGCGCTCTCTGATGAAGAAGTAGAAAGAATGATAGACTACTTAAACCGAATGGTGTAATAATAAAAGCCAAATGGCGAGAACTCCTGATCGAAGAGGGGCTCTTGCCATTTTCCCGGCGAAAACTTTCAGTCTGCAGGCGTATACATGCTCCACATCCCAATATCTTTAAAGCCTAATCGCTTATAGATTGAACCGCATCTGGATTATTATAGAACAGGCATAATGTCTTACCTTCCGCCAGGATTTCTTCGCATAATGCAGCTGTACACTTGCTTGCCAGTCCTTGCTTGCGGTATTCCTATTAGATTCAAGTGCCTGGATGAGGCTTCTCCTCACCGTTTCCCCAGTCTGAAATTCTTGGATTGTTTTTTTCAGCGGAATCAACAAATTACATAAGAAAACCCGCCATTTCAACGATGGCGGGCTTCATTTCACTCGAGATGCGAGATAAAGATTGATGCGGTTCCGAAATAGACAAGCAATGAAAAAATGTCGTTAAGCGTTGTGATCAAGGGTCCTGAAGCAACAGCAGGATCCACGTTAAAGCGATATAAAAGAAGCGGGATCAGTGTTCCTGCAAGTGTCCCAATGATGAGCGTCAAAAATAGCGAGCTGCCGACGACGAGCCCCAGGATGGCATTTCCCTGCCAGAAATAAGCAACCAGTGCGATCAAGATTCCGCAGGTCGTGCCAATGATTAATCCTACACCGAATTCTCGGAAAATAAGGCGCCAGATCACTTTTTTATCAATATCATTAGAAACAAGCCCCCGGACCACGACCGCCAGTGATTGCGTTCCAGTATTACCCGTCATTCCAGCGATCATCGGCATGAAAAAAGCGAGCGAAACGACCTTTGACAGCGTACCTTCAAAAGCTGAAATGATACTGCCGGAGATGATACCGATAAACAGAAGGAGAATGAGCCACGGAAGCCGGCGGTAGGAAGCTACAAAAGCACTCGTGCTAAAGTCGATGGACTTTCCTGAAGCAGATAATTTTTCAATGTCCTCATTTGCTTCCTCAATTAAAACATCAAGTACATCATCTACCGTTACAATCCCAAGTAAAACGTCATTATCGTCCACAACAGGAACAGCAATAAAATCATACTTTTCAATGGTGCGTGCCACTTCCTCCTGGTCCATGTCAGCTTCAACTGAGATGACCCGGGTGAACATGATGTCCTCAATCCGATCGTTGATGTCAGCCAGCAGCAGATCCCGATAGGAGACGACACCGGCTAGCTGCTTTTCTTCATTAATCACATACAAATAATAAATATTTTCAGCAAAACCTGCGAACGTTTTCAGTTTATCGACCGCATCCCGCACCGTAAACATCTGCGGAATCCATACGAACCTGTTGGTCATGATTCCGCCGGCCGTGTCGGCAGGATATTGCATGAGAGATTGGACCGTACGGGATTCATCCGCCCTCATGGATGCAAGAAAATCCTGAATCTCTTCAAACGAAAAGTTGCTCAGCAGGTCGGCGAGGTCATCGTTTTCCATCTCATTCATGATATGAGAGGACCGCTCGATTCCCAATTTGTGAAGTATCTCAATCTGATAATGGCTGTCAAGTTGCTGGAGAAGAGAAGCCAGCTGCCTTGTCGTCAGGAAGGTAAGAAATTTATGCCGGTGTTTTTCAGGCAGCGTTCTATAGACTTCTGCAATGTCATAGGGATGGAGCTCATCCATTAATTCCTGAAACTGTTTCTTCCGAAGTTCTTTCAAACTTTTTATAACATACAGCAGAATTTGATTTTCCGTCATTTCCTTGAACACGAATGTCACCCCCTTGATATCGTTCCTATTATATAAGAATCTCCAAGAAACTGCGAATGCAACATAGTATTTTAAAAATCGTGCACCGGTGTATTGAATCCGGACGAGCACATGAGGTATAATCAAATCAACATAAGAAATTAAAGAGCAGCAACTGACGAGAACGTGTGGAATTGACCACAAGGAAGCTGCAGTTTTAACCTAAAAAGCCGTTCGTCTGGGCAGAGGTAAGGGATCAATGTATCATTCCTTGCCTTTTTTCTATTCTCAGGAGGTAATTGGATGGAAAACAAGCTAATACTTGATGGCAGCCGTGTCGCTGCGGAAATTAAAGAGCAGCTTAAAAAAAGAGTGGATTCAATCACCAGCAAAGGGATCACACCTTGTTTGGCGACTGTTTTAGTCGGGGATGATCCTTCTTCCGCTACCTATGTGAAGATGAAAGGCAACGCGTGTGAAAAGCTTGGAATCATATCCAAGAGAATTCACCTTTCTGCCGACATCACCACAGAAGATTTACTCAACACCATTCACGAATTAAATCAAGACGAAAACGTTCACGGCATCCTGCTTCAGCATCCGGTGCCTTCTCACATTGATGAAAGAGCCGCCTTTGAAGCGATCGACATTGAAAAAGATGTAGATGGCGTAACAAGCTGGGGATTTGGCCAGACTTCATTCGGATTTGGGAGCTATCCATCCTGTACACCTGCAGCCATCATGGCCATCATGGATTTTTATGACATTGCAATTGAGGGCAAGCACGCTGTTGTTGTTGGCAGGAGCCCAATTCTTGGCAAACCGGTGTCCATGCTTCTCCTTAACCGAAACGCGACTGTAACCACTTGCCATTCCTATACCCAAAATTTAGGTGAGATTGTAAAGCAGGCTGATATTGTCGTCGCAGCGGTCGGAAAACCTAAGTTCATTCAGGGGGATTGGATTAAACAAGGGGCCGTAGTCATGGATGCCGGCTATAACCCTGGAAACATCGGTGATGCTGACTATGAAGCATGTGAGAAAAATGCCGGGGCGATAACCCCTGTTCCCAAAGGTGTCGGCCCTGTTACTATCGCCATGCTGCTAAAGCATACGGTGGATGCTGCCGAGAAAAAATTGGAGAATAAGTAACATAGAAAAAACGGATCCGCAGATTGTTCGCGAATCCGTTTTTTGTGGTTATCGTTTATTGCTATTATTGAGCGGTCAGAACGAGAGGACCTTCTTTCGTGATGGCAATCGTATGCTCATACTGAGTAGAAAGCGATCCATCATACGTTCGGGCGGTCCAGCCGTCATTATCGATCTTCACATAGCGTTTGCCTGTGTTCAGCATAGGCTCGATCGTCAGGACCATCCCTTCTTTTAAGAGAGGCCCTGTTCCTTTTGTTCCAGCGTGGGGTACCTGAGGATCCTCATGCATTACGCGTCCGATCCCATGTCCGATAAACTCGCGTACGACGGAAAGCCCTTCGCCTTCTGCATATTTCTGGATCGCATGAGAAATGTCTCCGATCCGATTGCCGATCACAGCTTTTTCAATGCCGATGTAAAGCGATTTTTCGGTAACTTCCAAGAGATGACGCGCTTTCTCGGATACTTCGCCTACTGTATAGGACCATGCGGAATCGGCGAGCCAGCCGTTCAATTTAACGACCATATCAATGGTCACGATGTCTCCTGACTTCAGTTTCTTCTTGTTCGGAAAACCGTGGCAGATGACGTCGTTTACAGAGGCGCATGTAGCGAACGGGTAGCCCTGATATCCTTTTTGTTCTGGTGTAGCTCCGTGCTCTTTAAGGTATCGTTCCACAAATGTATCGATATCAAGCGTAGAAATTCCCGGACTGATGAGTTTCTTGATCTCTTTGTGGCAGTTCGCCAATAATTGTCCGGCTTTGTGCATTTTTTCAATATTGCTTTTTGACTTGTAAATAATCATGATTATCCTTTCCCATCCTGCAAATAAGTAAGTGTAAACTTACTATATTCTTTGTTTATGTATTGGTTCCCAACAAGGGGCTAAAAACAGCGGAAGGCGCAAATCAGTGGTTGATTTACGCCTGGTGGCTTTGTTTCATTCTCGATTCAACAAGTTTTCCGCCCAGCCAGAGGACAAAAATGCCAAATACCGCTAACCCTAGCTTTAACGGATTTTTTATGATATCCAAAAAATCGTATCCAATGAAGGAGATGATGGCGATCATCACGAGCTTGCCCAGAGTTACGGACAAAACAAATGTTTTTTGATTGATCCGTGACAATCCGGCAATCACATTGATTAAGGCAGAAGGTGTAAATGGAAAACAGTAGATGAGGAAGAGTGTCCCGAAACCATGTCGTTCCATCCAACCCAGCAGCCTTTCGATCTTACGGTGCCTTGTAATAAAATGAAGAAATCTTTGCTGCCCCAGTTTCCGAACGAAATAAAAAACGATGAGCGAACCGATCACAGCACCAAGCCAGGAAAAAAGAGCTCCCAGCCAAAATCCGTAGGCAGCAGCATTTCCTGCCACTATAATGAACAGGGGCAAAACGGGTATTATGGCCTCAAGCAGCGGGAGAAGCACGCCGGGCAAGAAGCCCAAGTCCCGGTACTGCTCTAAAAAATGCAGAATGTTTTCCTGCGAAAGATATGATTTCCACTCACTCCAATTCATAGCCCGGTCTCCCTTCTCTATTGGTATCATCGTTTCCATTTCAACCTTAATTTAATCCCATCATGAGCCTCTAAATATCGCCAAGATTAGACAGACTTTTCAACTAGTTTACCATATTCACTCAATTAGTCCTAGTAAACAACCAACAAAAAAAACCATCCATTCTGAAGTGCCGCCAATCGTTAGATACATTTAACCATTGGTAGTGCATTTCATTCCGGATAGTTTTTCCGATCTTATTTCATTAGAGCTTCGTACACTTGCAGATCTAGCTCTTTTGCCTTATCTGCATTCGTGGTTTTCTCGTATTCAGGCTCTTGCACAATCTTAGCTCCCCAGAACATACTCTCGAAGACGTGGTCGACCACTACCTCGATCTTGGCAAGCTTTAGCGGGACCCCCTCCATTCTGTCTTCAAGAATAACCGCCTTTCCATTGATGGAATAGACGCTCCCCAGGCCAAAGACGGTTAGAACGACCTGGGGATTTCCCTTAATGTTAGCGACAATTCGGGAATTATTTGTTACAGTAAATCTGATTCTTTTTTCGTCGACACCTTTGACCCAAGAGATCGCAGTCACTCCCGGCGCATTCGTTTCTGCATCCACCGTACCGAGCAGCACCAGTTTTTCCCCTTGTAAATATTCAAAAAGTTCCATTGAAAGCTGAACAGGTATTTCCCGTTTGGCCATTTGAAAGTGCTCCCTTCTTTATCCATTCAGATGTACGATTCTATCATCTCATAATCCCGCTGGGTTAGGAACGAATACAAGTATTAAAAAAACTGCCATAAGAAAACTTCTCTTATGACAGCTCCTCCTCTCCTTACTCTGCGTCATGTCACAAAATCTGGTTTCTGCTGGGCCAAAACCGCTTTTGACTGTTGAACAGGGCTGCCAGTTTCCTGCTGTATAAATGCTGCTGCTTCTTCGAACCAGCTATCAGGGGCTTTATGCCCCCAGAACGTCTGGCGGCGCGGGTCGTTAATATCCCATTTTACCGGATCAAAATCCGGATCACACGTCAAATAATCTCCGTTATAGAGCTCGAGGCGGTTTCCGTCAGGATCGCGGATATAGAGGAAAAAGGCGTTGGATAAGCCGTGCCGCCCAGGCCCTCTCTCGATACAGTCTGCATATCCCATGCTTGCCAGCACATCACAGGAATGAATAAGGCTCATCGGATCAGAAAGCCAGAAGCCCACATGGTGAAGGCGGGGGCCCTCTCCGTTCATAAACGCAACATCATGAACAGACGGCTTACGGTGAAGCCAGGCAGCCCATGTTCTGTCATCATCAGTAGCTGTATATTCGGAACAACGGAAACCGAGTTTATGTGTATAAAAAGCGACGGACTTCTCTACATCAGGAACCATGCAGTTAACATGGTCGATTCTTTGGATGCGTGCTCCCTTATACAGGTCATACTTCTGCAGGCAGCGTTCCACCGTTTCCATTTTCGAAAAGAATTCGAGCGGCATGCCCGAAGGATCGGTCGCCTTCAATATTCGGCCGAGAGCCTTTTGGGTTCCCGCCTCCTCCCACTGTGTATAGAGGTTCTCCCTTTTGAAAAGCCTTTCAATTTTCTCCAAATCATCTTCATGCCATACTTTATACCCGATGGCATGAACACCCGGCTGATCCGCTTTCTTTAATACAAGACAATGATGACAATGTTCTTCCAGGCCCCGCAAATAGATATGCTCTCCATCATTTTCCGTCTCGATAAATCCAAGCGCATTGATATAAAAATCCCGTGATGCATTCAGATCGGTTACATTCATGACCACTCGGGCCACTCGAATGATATTAAAGTCCATAAAGCACCTCCTTAAATCCGCGCATAGTTATGGTCAGGGGTCTTCAAACGGTTCAAGAATTCCTGTACCATTTGCTTGTACGGTTCCTTGTTGAAGCCATCATAATAAATATTGGACATGCGCGCAGGATCTCCAAAAAAATAATATTCGTACAGCGCCTGCCTGCCGCCAAAGGAACTCATGCACACATCCCAGGCGAGCCTGAAAAGCTGAACCCTTTCGTAACCATTGATGTTCGCACCCTGTGTATAGCGGTGGACGAGCTCCCCGATGTCTTCAGCTTCAAAGTCAGCCTCCGTTGGTATGCCCATCAGGCCGGATGCTCCCAAGATCCTTACAATCTCGACCATACGCTGATACATTTTTGGAAACCAGTTTCGAGCTGCATTAAGCGGTGCAAAATCAGGCGTCATGTTTCCATAGGCATCAAGGGCCGCATTTTGTTCGGCTCGGAACAGATGAGATTTCATCGTTTCAAGAATGAGCATGACCTCGGATGCTTTCTCCTTTACGTGCGGGAATACATCAATACCAATGGCATCCATGATGCTTAAGATGATGCCGAGAACAAATTCCGTTTTTACGGTATTCTTTGCGACGACTTGGTGGGCCATATGTACGATCGCGTTTGTTTCCACATACGTACGGTTACAAATATCGGAGCTGCCCCCAACGAACACACGGTCCCATGGCACAAGCACGTTATCGAACACGACGATTGCATCGCTCTCTTCAAACCGCGAACTTAACGGATGGTCCCACTGGTTCCTTCCTAGGTCAAAGGACTCCCGGCAGAGAAACTTTAAGCCCTCGGTATTGTTAGGAATAGCAAAAGCCATGGCGTACGGATCATCCTCTGTCGCCGCCTTGTTTAATGTGGAGGGGAACACGACAATCTCGTCCGTTACACCGCCAAGCGTTGCTAAAAGCCGTGCTCCTTTTATGACAATGCCCTCTTTATTCTTTTCTACGATTCTTGCAGAAAGATAAGGATCCTTTTGCTCAGACTGTTTTTTCGAACGGTTGGTCTGCGGATGGATGAGCGTGTGCGTAAGGCTGACATCTTTCTCACGGCAATAGTGATAATAGTTTCTCGCGTTCTCTGCAAACATCGGGTCTCCCTGTGCAAAGAAAGAGTCTGCCGTGCCAAACGCCATGATACTTGTATTCAAGTAATCAGGCGTGCGTCCCATCATGCCTCCCGTGTACCGAGCCCATTCAGTAAACATTTCACGGCGCGCGGTTAGATCGTCCTTTGTTTTCGGGGCGATGAACGATAGACCGACCTTATCTCCAGTTGTATCTGAGGTGTAGAGCATCTTTTCTGCTTTTTCATGCTGGAGATCAAAAAGATTGGCAATGGATCGCACCACATTCCTTAAGGCTGGATGCTCTGTTACATCAGTTACTCGTTTTCCATGGATCCAAACATTGTTGTTAGCCCTTTTCAAACCGTTTATATATTGCTCTCCCGTGCGTGCAGGCAATGTCATTCCCTCCCAACATATACTAGCTTGCTGTTGTTCTAGCTTCAGGCGTTTGTGTTTGCAGATGCAGCTTTGTTCTTTTTGCCAAACTGCTGAATATGATGATCACCCACCGCCACATGAACCACTTTCATTTCTGTGTAGAATTCAAACGCATAATGGCCGCCTTCTCTGCCGATTCCAGACGATTTAGATCCGCCAAACGGTATGCGCAGATCGCGTACGTTCTGTGAATTCACCCAAAGCATCCCAGCGTCTATGGCACCTGCAACCCGATGTCCTTTTTTCATATCATTTGTCCAGACATAGCCGGCTAGCCCATATTTAACATCGTTGGCCATCTCAATGACTTCTTCTTCTGTCTGGAAGGTCATAACCGTTAAGACCGGTCCAAATATCTCTTCCTGAGCCACCGTCATGCCGTTCTTCACATTCAACAGTAGAGTCGGTGGTATAAAGTTGCCTTTCGAGAGATGCTTCGGCACTTCAGCAGCATAAACCTCACCGCCTTCATCTTCAGCGATCTTTATATACCTTTTCACATTTTCATAATGATCCTTATGGATCAGCGGACCGACTTCTGTATCAACATGGGAAGGATCACCTACAATAATGTTTTGAACTCTTTCTTTTAATGCGCGGATGAAGGATTCGCTGATGGACTTCTGAACGAACAGTCTGGAATTGGCTGTGCACCTTTCTCCATTAAAAGAGAAAATTCCCCATACACATGCATCCAGGGCACGGTCAACATCACAGTCTTCAAACACGATGATGGGCGACTTGCCCCCAAGTTCCATGGAAAACCGTTTAAGGGAATCGGCTCCATTACGCATGATTTCCGAACCCGTTTTCGTCTCACCCGTAAACGAAATCAACTGAACATCTGGATGGGCGACTAAGGCTGCACCTGCGGTTTCCCCGAATCCGTGAACGATATTGAATACACCCCCCGGCAGACCGGCTTCATGAATAATTTCTCCGAGCTTATGGGCGGTCAGCGGCGACCATTCAGCGGGCTTGAGCACAACCGTATTCCCGGTTGCAAGAGCCGGCGCAACTTTCCATGTTTCGAGCATGAAAGGGGCATTCCAAGGAGTTATTAACCCGGCGACTCCCACCGGTTTCTGAATCGTGTAGTTGATGAATTCATCGTCTACATGGTAGGCTTCACCAACCATTCTGTTCTTTACCATTTCGGCATAAAAACGGAAGTTGTCTGCTGCTCTTCCAACCATTTTTTTCGTCTGAGAGATCGGAAGACCGGTATCCAAAGACTCCAGCTTCGCCACCTGCTCAATATCGCGGTCGATGAGATCCGCAATTTTATGAATGTGTTTAAGCCTTTCGCTGAGTTTCATTCTTCCCCACGGTCCTGTTCTAAAGGCGGCCTTTGCTGACTTAACGGCAGTATCAATTTCCGCTTCCGTTCCTTCGGCGACCGCATTAATCGTTTCATTCGTAAATGGATTGAGATTGGCAAACGTCTCACCTGATATCGAAGGAACAAACTCACCATTTATATAATGGAGAACGGTTTTTTCATAGCTGCTGCTCATGCTGCATCCCTCCTGCTGCCGTACCCGCAGAGCGGCCATCAAGAATTTTATTCTCAAGAGTTCCGATATAATCAATTTCAAGTCTTAACGTATCACCCGGATGAACGTGAGAAATCCCTTTAGGTGTCCCCGTCCAAATGATGTCGTTCACTTCCAGTGTCATGAACGAAGAAATGAACTCAATGAGCTCAGAAATGCTGTAGATCAAATTCTTTGTATTGCCTTGCTGCCTCAGTTCACCGTTAACGTACGTTCTAAGCTCTAAGTTATTTGGATCAGTAATATCTGCAGCATCCACAACATAAGGTCCAAGCGGTCCAAAGGTGTCATGCCCTTTTGCACGGACGGGCGGACGGTACATGTTGTTGACAAAATCACGGACCGTTACATCATTCGCAATGGTGTAACCGCTTACAAATTCCATCGCTTCCTTCGCTTTAATATTTCTTCCTTCTCTTCCGATCACCACAGCCAGTTCATTTTCATAATGCATATAAGTAGCTCCATCCGGATAATAAACGGGTGCTTTATGGCCGACTAGCGAACTGTTCGGCTTGATGAAGAGTACAGGTTCAGCCGGTTTATCCAATCCTAGCTCCTCCGCATGATCCGCGTAGTTTAATGCCAGACCGATCATCTTATTCGGTTTAAGCGGCGGAAGCCAAGCCTCTGCTTCGCTCGTTAAGATCGTCCGTCCACAGCTCAGAAGAAGCCGATCATCCTTTAACGTCGCCGTCCGCTCTCTGCCTTCAAGCAGGATACGTGCGTGCTTCATTGCATCTCACTCCCCACTTTATTCAATAATCCATAACGGTTTAATACAGTACGAATCTCGTTTTGAATGCCATCAGATGGCAGATCCATCGGAAGTCTCAGCCTCGGCTTAATTTTGCCCATCATTCCGAGTGCCGCCTTTAATGGTGCAGGATTTGTATCCCTGAACAAAACATCGTTCAACGGCATTAGTTCATAATGAAGCTGCATCGCTTCCTCAACGTTTCCTGCTTCCCACGCATTGTACACCTCCGCGACCTTCCCTGGGAGAACATTGGCCGTTGCACTGATATAGCCTTTCCCTCCGATTGCAAGCATCGGATAGCAGAGCAGCTCAATGCCGGAGAACAGCAGAAAATCCCTTCCACAGTTAAGGAGAACACGATTGACATGTTCGAAGTCTTTGTTCGACTCTTTCACCCCGATGATGTTCGGACAGTCCTCTTTTAGCCTCGCGAGCGTTTTCACTTCAAGATTCACAGCTGTTCTACCAGGAATATTGTAGATGATCAAAGGGATATCAACAGACTCTGCAACTGCTTTGAAATGTTGATATAACGCGTGCTGAGAAGGCTTATTGTAATAAGGTACAATAACCATGGCTGCATCTGCTCCCATTTCCTGGGCTCTTTTCGTCAGATGCAAGGTTTCCAGATGATTGGTCGAGCCTGTTCCAGGTACGACAGGCACTCTGCCTGCTGCAGAACGGATCGCCGTGTCCATCACCTGTTCTCTTTCCTGAAGTGTCAATGAACTCGGTTCTCCAGTCGTGCCTGTAACTGAAATTCCGTGGCTTCCGCTTTCAATATGCCAATTGATCAAGCCACGAAGGGTTTCCAAATCAAGGCTGTCATCCGCTTGGAAAGGCGTAATGATAGGCGCAACAGATCCCTTTAGCCTGCTTTTTATCTCATCAAAATTGTTAGTGGACAAAATCATCATCTCTCCTTTAATCGTAATGCTGAAGCAGTATGCAAAAGTAAAGCTTTTCCCTCCTCATCATGTATAATTTCGAAATGCTTCCTGACTTTTCTTTTCTTCCAAGAATGACTGTACGGTGTTTAATTTGTGGGCGCGGACATAGGCTTCAATTTCTTGGAAAGCATGACGGTTAAGAAGCATTTCAATGATCTTTTCATGTTCTTCGATGGATTTTTTTGCTCGTGCCGGCTTGGTGGCGGAGCCCATCTTCCTTACTCGGTCGAGTCTGTTCCAGGTGGATTTGATGTTTTCTGCTAAGAAGTGATTATCGCAGTATTGGTAGGTTAAGCTGTGGAATTCCCTGTTGCAGTTCCCGAACATAAGAAAATCGAATTCATCCAATGCCTCTTTCATCCGGTTGTTGATCGCAATGAGGTCGTTAATTTTGTGGCGGGGGAAATGCTGTGCTGAAATGGCAGTCGCGTGACCTTCTAATACAGCCAGAACAGACAGCGTTTCCAGATACTCTTTCTCATGAAAGGGGGTGACAATAGCACCGCTGTAGGGTTTAAAATGAATAAGCCCGTCAGCTTCCAGATTGCGTATGGCTTCACGAACCGGGATGGCGCTTGTGTGCAGTTCTCTTGCCAGCTGATCAATAACAATCCTGTACCCTGGTGGATATCGCCCATCTAGAATACGTGATTTAATAACCTTGTAGGCATACTGCTGCTTGCTGATTCTGTTGTTATTTTCCATAAGTTTATGATAGTTGAAAATCATATATGATTTCAACAGAATTTTCTGAAAATCATATATTATTCCTAAATATAGGCCGAAGGAACCATCCTTCACCTAAATAATTTACAGGCGTAGTAAAAATAAGCTATTCTAGTTCTATCTTATTAAAGGGGAAAATATTGACATGAAAGTCAGAAATGCAATGGAAATTCTTGTAGAAGAGGCGTTAAATTATTATTGGAAACAGCTCGAACTCCCTTGTAAATGTGATTTATGCAAGACGGATGTTTATGTTATTACACTCAATCACCTTCCTCCACGCTATGTTTCCAATGAAAATGGCTATGCTTATGTAAAAGCTCAAAACTTTAACGATCAATCAAGAATTAACATACTCAATGAAATCGTGAAAGCTACCGGAAAAGTAGCTGTACAGCCTTCCCACCATCTTTCCCGCCCTGTCTCAGAGGACGGCCCTTCAGAGGAGTAAAGGTTTTTAATTTTTCTGACAAAACGACTTGCTTACGAAACTTTTCTATGATATAGTAGTTCCAACCATTTAGACTTTGATTACATATTTTGTGTTGTAGTGATGTTTGAAAGGTTCTATGGTAATAAAGGCACAACGTGCAAAGTTTTAGGAGGCATAGTAATGCAAACAGGTAAAGTAAAATGGTTTAACGCAGAAAAAGGTTTTGGTTTTATCGAAGTTGAAGGTGCTGATGATGTTTTCGTACACTTCTCAGCGATTCAATCCGAAGGCTTCAAGACACTAGAAGAAGGCCAGGAAGTTGAATTTGAAATCGTAGAAGGTGCTCGCGGACCGCAGGCGTCCAACGTAGTAAAAAGATAACCAACATAAATTTTAAGGACCGGCCATTCGGCCGATCCTTTTTATTTTGGAAAAATAATTTTAAAATGGGTGCCTTTCCCAATTTCGCTTGTGGCCTCAATCCTTCCGTTCATTTCGGCCGCCATTCGATAGCTCGCCATAAGCCCTAACCCGGTCCCGCTTGATTTCGTTGTGAAAAATGGATTCCCCAGTTTCTTCAGCTGTTCTCTCGCCATTCCGATCCCTGTGTCTGATATATGTATAATTGCTTCTTTTTCTTCCATAAAAGCAGAAAGGGTCACCGTTCCTCCCTCAGGTGTTGCCTCAATACCATTCTTAATGATGTTCATTAAGATTTGTTTTACCTTTACTGGATCTCCTACCACATGGACATTATCTGCCGGTTTTTGAACAAGATCTACACCTTTCAGCAGGGCAAATGGAAACATGACGCTTTTTAGCGAGGATAATAACTCAGAAACATTGAGCCGTTCAATCCGCGAAGAGTTGGTTTTAACGAGAGACAAATAATCGGAGATGATCATCTGAGCCCTGTCAATTTCTTCAATCATCATGTTTAAGAAAATCTTTTTATCTTCAGGTATGTATTTTTCCTTTTGAAAAATCTGCATAAAGCCCCGCGCTACAGCCATAGGATTTCGGACTTCATGGGTAACAGAAGCAGCGAGCTGCCCTACTGAATTCAGCATTTCTGATTGCTGAAGCTGAAAGTGGAGTGCATGCCGGATATTTTCAATTAAGGTTATAACCACGACCAGCACGGCAGTTTGGAGTAAAGGGTAACCTATGTAAATCGCAGCCTTTTTCAGGTCCCAACTGATAACATCAGTGAATGCCAGATAAAGGAATAGAAAAAGAAGCTTCGAAAGGGTAATTCCCATTGACAAACCTGTTATTTTCTTCAACTTTTTTTTGAGAGGCAGCAAGTGATACGATTGAAACTGGATGATCGTTACAATCCCTGCGACAACTGCAAAGAGAATGGCAGTAATCATGCCATCGCCTCCCAGGAGCAAACGGTAACCGATTAATAGAACGGCGGTCAGGCATCCGGGGGCGATCCCCCCATAGAGAAAGCTGATGATTAACGGTATGTATCGAAGATCGAAAAAAACACCTGCCGAAAAATCAACAGGGAAGGTCATACAGACAATAATTACTGCGGCATTGCTTATATGGAACATTACAGTGGCTCCCGGATGTTTAGCCGCAGTATTTTTTTCAAACAGTACAAACTGGAGTGATATTAACGGAATGAGGACAACCACTAAATTTATGATCATATGCTCTATCATTCATGTATAACCTCCTCTCCGGTAATATATAGATTCTTCAGCATTCCCTGTTTCCCTTCTCTTTTTTGACAAAGTTTGCAGTCTCAATGGGAATGTTTCCTTCCTTGCCTGTAAGTCAGAAACATCAAAAGAATACTGCTCGCAAAAGATAGGATGTAGAAATAATTGCTGGCATGAGGTACGAAATAATAGACAGTAAAACAGACGATGGCCAAAAGAGCTAGGAAGAATTGAAACATCCATTGACCCATATGGATCTCCCCTCTCAATGTTTCTTACAACCTATTCTTATGACTCTGTGTTTGTGTCTGTCTAAGGATGACGAATTAAAACGTTTTTCTCTGTTTATACTGAACGATTTTATCCAGGATCTCGTTCTTATCACCCTCATTAAAAACGCCTAACCGGTGAAGAAACCGGGTATAGTGTTCAACTTTTTTTAAGGAAAGCTTGCTGCTCCAATTCATGTTTTCCCTCCTTTTTCCTTAAGGAAACTTTTTTAAGGATAATAAACAATATATGCACCATCCAAAAATAGGACACCTTTTCTGAAAACTTGTACTTAAAAAAGAGCATGATCCCATGCTCTTTTCTTCATACTATCTTACTTTTCAAACGCCAGAGAGCCCAGCATTGACCAGAACGACGGCTGTATTCCTTCAATAGGTTCACGCACAGGGAGATGGACGGTATATTTTACTAAATGTCCGTCTTCCTCCTGGACGATGATATATTTAATGAGTTCATCGGAATCTGCTCTTAGAACAAATTTTGACCGAGCAAACGAATCGCTAACGTCAGTTCCCTTTACTTCTTCTGGTTTTCCGACAGCTTCTAACTCTTTTACCCCTATGGATTTAACATCTGTCAAGCTCGCATCATCAGTCACAGGCTCGATTCTCACAAAATATTCTTCATCCATCTGAGAGTATAAGAGATCTCTTCCCGGCTCCTCTGCCGTAAAATCAAAGTCATCAAGTTTGTATAAGTAGTAGCCTTGATCACTTTCAGCCAATTTGCCCGCTCGTTGATCTTCTTCCCCTTCAACATTCACAGTAAGCATTTTTGTTTTTGGCAAAGCGCTTGAATCCGGCTGAGGCTTTGACTGGGCAGGCTGTTCCTTAGGTTCCATCATCAGCTTGATCGTCTCTGCTGTGTATTGTTTATTATTTAATTGAAAAGAAACTGAAACGGTGGAGCCTGTTTTAATTGTTTTAATCGCTTCCTTGGCTGCATCAGCAAGCAGCAGCTGAAGCGTTCCGTTTGAATTGGTATGCAGCTCGATCGTATGTTCATTCAGCTGCTTTGTATAGATTCCTTCATCGGTGATCGTTTGAACCTTTGCTTCAGCCGGCTGGCCCGAGTCCTCTTGTTCTTTTGCCACTTTATGTGTTACAGACGGGGCCGCATCATTTTTTTCGGTTGTACCGGCACTGCAGCCCGCTGCTCCCAAGAGGAGACTCCCTGCACACAGCCCTGCTATCCAAATTTTATTTGTCAATTTTATCACTTCATAGAGTTAGACGTGCTGGACTAATATTCGTTACAACGCCTTAGTCTCATCCGCTATTTTCCAGTTTTTTTTATATCGGTCGTTATGTAGATTGTGTTTAATTTATTTCAAAAGAAAAGAAAGCCGAAAAAGCGGCTTTCTCTGAGTCACGTACAGACAAAGCTTGCAATGCGGTTGGTGTCCATGCCAAAGTAGTGCCATCTGATACCGTTCCACCGAAAACCTGCAATTGACTGGAATCCCGCAAACGTAAGCCATGCCCAGAATCCTTGACCGTTGTTCAGCCAGATGAAAACATACCGGTACAAACAAGGCCTGATTGCACCCGGATCAACAGCAAAAGTTCCCGGCTGTCCGGATAGCATTGCAGGAGATGCCTGGGGTGTTGTAGAGGGCGGAGGCCCTGGCGGATACATTCCCGCTTGCTGCTGGCCGCCAGGGAAATCTGGGAACTGCTGGCCTCCCTGACCTCCCGGAAAGGACGGAAACTGCTGGCTGCTCTGTCCCCCAGGGAAAGAAGGAAACTGAAATTGCCTTTCGTTCAAATTCTCAACTCCCTTCCTGTATTACTCTACCATCCTATGCACCATTGTCCTGTGTGTATAGGCATCGGGCTATCGACAAGGAAGTTTGTTCTCCCAAATCCATGCATGATACCGAATTTTACAAGTCGCATTTATTACCGGTTTAAGAATTCCTTCTTGATGTTTAACCGATAGATGTCGTTTTCATCCTTTAAAAATCTGGCTTGAAAAAAGGCTAATGTATTTCCTGTCTGCTTCTCAAAAAAACGGGAAAAAGGCTCCAGGTCTTCATTGGTTAAAAGCTTTGTAACAGCTGGTCTTCCGTAATCATGAAGAAGCTGATCGATGGCGAAGTAACTCTGCTCATAAGGGCGATATGGTGAATTTATTCTGGTTGCTTTTTCCCAACCGTTGACGGAACTCAATTGTTCAAAGGGAACCAGTTCGAACGGGCTGAATATCTGGTCTCGGCCAATGCTCTTATAGCTGATATATTCAGCTAACCCCTCTTCAAACCACCTCGGAACATCGCGGTTATCTTTTCCTTTTTCCGTTAGATACGAAATAATAAGATGGTGGGCATACTCGTGCGCGAACAGCTTTTTTATACTTTCTGTATGTTCTCCCGATTCGGACGGTACGAGGAGATGAATGGTCATCTCTTTGGGGACATACATTCCACTTAACGATTCATAATGGTTGGGGGGCAAATTTTGCTTCATGATCAATGGGTTATGATAAAGGATCACTCTGACTTTTGGGACATGATGAAAGGGCAGAACTTTCCGTGCTGCATTGTCTACCGCCTGCCTTTGCTTCATAACTTCCTTTGCATAGATGGAATCTTTATCCGGGTAATATATCTCCACATTCTTTTCATCCATGTGCCGGGTCATGGATAGATATCTCATTCTCCGCTGCAGAGATTCATAGTTGGAAATGAGCGCTTCCTGGTAATATTCCTTTTTAATTTGGGCATTGATCGTTGTTCCTTGCAAAAAGGAGTAGAAGGAATAATTCGCCAGAGAAAGAAGGGAACAGGCCAGACCTGCTCCAAGGGCCAAACCCATCTGCGATGCTTCTTTACGTTTGTCCCGTAAACCGCCGATCAGCCCCAGGAATCCGTGCATAAACCAAATAAAACAAACAGCCAGAACAAATACGGCTAATAGAATCCCCGCTGTTGCATGCAGCCACAGATAAAGGATGAACAACCCTGCAATCATTAGTGCTATTCGGCATAAAAAGGAGAGTAGTGCTTTGATAATGTCCATTTTATTTGCCTCCTATCACTTCGATTCAATGGTTCCCTGCCTTCTGGCAAAAGTTGAAGTGCGCTGACTTTCCAGTTTGTTCTTCTCCTTCACTTTTTGCCCCAGCTGAAAGAACGGCAAGGCGAGGAGGGAGAGGAGGGTCAAACACCCAAATACATAAAAACCATGGTCAAAACCAAATGTTTTCAGCAAAAGCCCCCCGATCCATGGCCCCGCACTGAAGCCGATGGAGCGGAAAGACATGGATCCAAAGTATGTTCCCCTCATATGATCGGGTGCCAAGTCGTCCAGCAACACATCACTGATGACAAACACAATGATTTCCCCGAGCGTCAATACAACCATGGAGAGAACAAGGAATAGCCAGTTTGCCGATAACCCAAAACCTAGCAAGGCCAGACTGAAAGCGGCACTTCCAATCCGCAGGGCAAACATCGGATCAAACCTCTTTACATAATTTGTCACCGGGTACTGCAGGATTAGGACCGTCACTGCATTTGTAACAATTAGATATGAAAATAACTTCACCCCGTCATGGAAGTGTGGAGAGCTGCCCATATATTGGGCGAGCGTGGAGTCCATCTGAGATTGAGCCATCAGTACGGCGATATTTCCAAGAAGAAAATACAGCAGCACTTTATCCCTGCTGATGACACTTACGGCTTCCTTGACGGTCAGCTTATTCTCTTGCTGGGGCTGCAGTCTTGCTTTGTATTTTCTCATCAGCAGCAGTACAATCACAGCGTATAGAAAATAAACAGCGGAAGTAATAAAAAAGGCCGACATCGAGGATGAACTTCCTAAATATGTACCTGCCACGGGCCCGATTGCGGCACCTGCATTAATGGAGAAATACCGGGCATTAAACACACTCAGCCGGTTTTCTTTTGTGGTCACATCTGCCAATAATGCCCGTGAGATGGGTTCAAACCATGACCGGCACAGCCCGTTAATGCAATTCAGTGCAAAGAAGCTCCAAACTCCGTCAGCCAGGGCAAACCCTGCGAAAACACCGCCCCAAGAGAAGATCGCAATAATCATGACCGGGAACCTGCCGATCCGATCAGATAAATAACCGCCGATGAAACCGCCAAAGGTGCCTGTGAGTGCACTTACCCCGATGATCAAACCTACAGTCTGAGGATCGATCCCTTTTTCCTTGTATAAAAAAATCGCCAAAAAAGGCATCGTCATAAAAAAAGCGGCTCGCGAGAAAAAAGTACCCATTATAATGGTGGTCACAATGGGATGCCATTGTTGATAAAATGATTTGCGCATCTTCCCTACCCCGAATCTTTTTTATTTAATTTAACATGACTAAGAAACTTTACCTATCTTTTTTATTTTATGTGAAACTTTTTCAGACTGGATTCGTCTAATAAAGTGTAACCCCCCTTTTTTAGAATAGTAGAGTAAAAAAAGCCTCTGACCAAGGCTTTTTTTATTTTCTGTCTATTTTATCGGCGATGATCGCCTGAAACTCTATTTTTCGTGAAGTTTCATATTCATATCAAAAAAATCACACATTCCCTCAATTCTATTTCAGGTTTGATATATTGTACTCATCCCTATCAACCCCCTTTTTCATCGTAGAATGAAAAAAGAGCCTCACAGGCCATACCTGTGAGGCTCTTTTTTGGTCAATTCTCTAATGGCATTCGTCACCTTCGCAGAATTGCATTTTTTGATCACGGATTGTGCATCGAATCGCTTTCTCGATCGCCGCCTGAGGATAGAGCCCTTTCAAAACACGCTCCCCGATCACAATCGTAGGCGCTCCTGTAATTTGATCCGCTCTCGCCTCCTGAAGTTCCCGTTCTAGCTTTTCTTTATATCCCTTAGAAGAAAGCGCTTGAAGAAATCCGGTCCGATCCAGTCCAGTTTGTGCAGCTATCTGCACTAATACTTCCTTATTGCCAATATCCTTGCCTTGTTTAAAAAAAGCGGAAAAAACGAGCTGAGAATACAATTTATCTTTGGCTCGTTCTTTTGCATATATAAACCCTATATGAGCTAAGCTTGTATTAGGTAATGACGGGAGGTCCGGAACCATTATTTCTTTTCCCAGCTCTCTGGCATGGGGAAAGACAGCAGCTTCCCAGTCCCTGCTCCATTCTCTGACTGTTTTATGGTGAGAAGGATCTGGGTGTACTTCAAACGGCTTCCATTCCACACTAACATCCTTGTATTCGGCTGCTCTCTCGATTGCTGTTTCTGCCAAGTAGCAATAAGGGCAAGTATAATCAGAGTACACTTTTAGTTTGATGGTCATGATACACACCTTCCTTGATGTTAATCGATAAGGAAAACATACTCTTTCTATTATAATAGCAAAGCAGCCGCCAGAAATGTACTATTCAGCTTTCAGCAAAAGTGATATATTTAGAAAGTGTTTGCTTTTATAGCGCTATATATAGACGACTAACTCTACATAAAAAGAAATGGATACATACAGGGGGCTTATTTAGTGATTTTAATGGCTGGAATGATAGGAACTGGCAAAACAACATTCGCTGAGCTGATCAGTGAATCTCTCGGAGGCCAGGTATATTACGAGAGTGTGGGCGATAACCCCATTTTGCCTGACTATTATGTAAATCCAAAACGGTGGGCTTTCCCGCTTCAGATTTACTTTTTAAATACACGCTTTAAAACGATACGGCAGGCAATCTCTGATCAGAACCATGTTCTTGACCGCAGCCTTTATGAAGATTTAATCTTTGCAGAACTGAATTATGAAGCCGGGAATATGACCAAACTGGAATTTGAAACGTATGTCGACCTATTGGAAACGTTAATGAATGAAACCAGTGCTTCCCCAAAGCAGCGGCCCGACCTGCTGATTTATTTAGACAGTGATTTGGATACTGCATTAAGCAGGATTAAGTACCGCGGCCGTGATTATGAACAGATAGAAAACCATCCTGAACTGCTGGAATATTACCAAACCCTCCATGGCAAGTACAAAGAGTGGATAAAAAATTATACTAAAACACCCGTCCTCATCATCGAAAGCAAAAAATATGATGTCCACAACAAAGCGGATGCGGAGAAAGTTCTGGCTCTAGTAAAAGAAAAACTAATCTCGCTCGAGCCTGTAACCGTTTAACCATGTATAATCAGCTCCTCCTTTTAAAAAACTAGAAACAATCCCAAAAAGCAAGGAGCTGAACTTTCATGTTATTATGGATTCTCATGGTTTCAGGCCTCATCCTATGCACTGTCGGATTGATCTGGACATGGAAAGTACTGCAATCGAAACGGACAAAAAATGCAGCCGATGGTAATGTGAATGCTGCGATTGCTAGACATACAGTCGTCCTTAACCCAGTGCTCTGGCTGCTGGTCTTCTTTACAATCGCTGTCATCATCATCATTTACGCCGCATACTTCATGTATTTATGATAAGAAAAGCCGCTCAGCAGCTTGTTTGAACTGGGCAGCTTTTTTTATTGGCGTTCGTCCAGAATCGCCATCGATTCAATATGTTCCTTCGTCAAAGGCTGTCCATGATCATGAATGAACTGATAAATATCCTTTAATGTTTGATCGTAGCGATCGTTATCAGAGTCATTATGATAGGGAACGTATGGAACATGGGTCCTTAAAAAGGTATCGGTGGCTGCTTCGTCACACTCTCTGAAAAGTTTGGTGAGCCGGCTGACTTCCTCGGCTGTCGCCCTTATTTCGAACTGAAAACCGGATGCGGTCTTATCACTATGTACCTCACCTGTTTCAACGTTTACATAATACGGCTGCTTGTCCATATTGAACACTCCTTCCCTTTTCCTATAGCTTGTTTCATAACGAAAAAAACATTCATAAAGAAAAGGGCAATCGCTCCTGTTTTCGTCCTAATTAAAAACACGAACCTTTTCAGGTCCGTGTCTCTTGTGATCAATTATTGCCCCGATACACATATTGTTCTTTCGGCGCATTTGTTTTTGACCATGAATCGACTTTTACATAAGGAATATTTGTCTTAAACGGCTGATAATAAATTTCCGAAATCTTGCCTTTTACCGTAATCCATTCATCATTTTTCAATTTAACACCATTGGGCATCTCCACCATCATACCAAAGACACCGGAATCCGCTACACAATGAATAATTCCGAAACGGAAAACGAACAGCTGGTTTTTTTTCGTATCAGGATCATTATACACAAACCCTTTAAATGAGATGTTCTTGTCGTCGAAATCACCCGGATAATTATAGATGGTCTCCATGCCCTTCAGATAATTTGTATCGTTTAAGGTAAGCGTATCGTAATTGGAATATTTCTTTTTTTCTTTTCGCATCAATTTATCATAGGCATCCTTGCCATAATAAACGCTTGTATCCGGACGCAAAAATTGATTTTGGGCATACGGATCACCTTTCGATTCCTGATTTACAGGAAAGTGAAAACCTTTCGCTTTTACAATGTTAGAATCCATCGTCGCAACAGGAAGAAAGATACCTGTAATCACAGGAAACGCAAAGATGGAATATACGAAAAGCTTTTTATACCATGTATCTTCCACGGAATGGCTGTGGTCACAGCAATCACAGCTGTCGGTTTTCCCATCGTTCTTCACAGCATTGCGAAACTGCACAATGGTCAGGAGCGCCAGGGCAAACATGACACTGAATGACAGGTACGAGTATTTCATATTAATGTACTTGCTTATGTTACCTGATGCATGAAGCTGCATGATTAAAAATGTAAAACCCATTAAAAGATATCCTCTAATCATAGTGCCACCTCCTTAGAACAGCAAAGAATATAGAAACACGACGACAGACAGAGACGTAACGATAATGAGTACGAGTTTTGTTTTAAACGTCCCGAGCATCATCAGAAGATTCTTCATATCGAGCATCGGACCAAACACAAGAAAGGCAACGATCGAACCGGTGGAGAACGTACTTCTGAAGGAAGATGCAATAAATGCGTCTGCCTCTGAACAAAGTGATAGAACAAAAGCCAGCCCCATCATGACTAGAGATGATGAAGCTTGTCCCTGACCAATGGCCAATAATGTGGATGTTTTCACATAAGTCTGTACAGCCGCTGCGATCAATGAACCAACCACTAAATATTTCCCCATGGAAAAAAACTCTTCTACAGCATGATTCAAAGTTTCTCCAATCTTTTGTTTGACGGTAAGCTTTTTAAGGGAATGATGGTGTCCTGTGGTGATTTTCAGGCCGTCCCCTTTATAAAAGAAAGCCAGAATCAAACCTACAACGACGGATACAGCCAGCGCACCCCCGGCACGGTATAATGGCATCGTCCAGTTGCTGCCAAACGCAACATACGTTGAAAAAAGGACCACCGGATTGATAATCGGGCCTGTCAGCATAAAAGCAATACCCGCATAGATGGGCACCCCTTTGGAAACCAATCTCCTTACGATCGGCACGATGCCGCATTCACAGGCTGGGAAAAGAGCCCCCAGGAATGAGGCGAACAATACAGCAAGAATTGGATTTTTGGGCATGACCCTTGCCACCAGTTCTTCCGAAACGAAGATCTGTATCATTCCCGCCATAAAAACACCGAGAACCACAAAGGGCAGCGCCTCTATCAAAATGGAAATAAATATTGTATTCATCTGCAAAAACGATTGCGGCAGTGATAAAAAGAGCATAGCTTGCCTCCTGGTGTTTTCCTTCTGCAGTAACTATAAGGCAAAATGCTTCAACCGTCTATTGATAACCTTTTATAAAAATATTCAAAAAAAACCGCCGGTTAACTCATGACCGGCAGTTGCTGCGATTTGGTTTTCCTCACTGTAAATACTCTTTCACAGTAACTTTGCGTTTTTGTACAGAAGGCGGGCAGGATAAATTGAAAGCTGTCACCTTTTTATTAATTTTATCAACTGTTCTTTTAATGTTATATTCAACGGTATACGTTTTAACTTCTTCCTTCAACTGCTCGATCTCTTTTCCAAGCTTCACCCAGTTGGGCAGTATGTTGTTTTCCTTCAAAATTTTGTTCAGCTGTTTATCCGGATTGTACGTAAGATCGCTGTCATCAAGAACTAACGGCTTGCCTTTTCCCTTAAGATCATCAAAGACCCCTTCTTTTTCGGCGCGTTTCACAATCGCAGTTAGGTGGTCTTCGTAATACCAGCCCGTGTCTTCATCCGTCATGAGAATCTCTTTCTTCTGAAGCTCCTTGTCCAGCTCGTATTCTTTCATACCATAATACCTCCCTGCCGTTTTAGGATGTATCTATATCTTCATGATACGCTAAAGATCATCCTTACTTCAGGAAAAATGTTACATTTCATTGACAAGCGAAAGGCTAGTTCAACATAAGCAGGTGTGATTGCTTGAGCTGATGCGTTGTCCAGCATGTAACGTGCTGTGTTTGGCACGTAAACTGCTAAAACTCGCCTGTAAACCCGGATAAGCGGATCGTAAACTCGGAAAAACGGACGGTAAACAACCAGACCCGCACGTAAACAAAATGAGTAAATGAAAACCCGTGATCAAAATCAATCACGGGTTTAAAAAGTTCTATTTCTTTACTAGATATTTTTCGATGTCATCGAGCAATAAATTGGCTGCTTTAACGCCGCCGGCTGTATTCCAGATCGCATCGGACACCTTGTGGACGTGGCCATTTTTTACAGCGCTCAGGTTCTTCCAAAGCGGATCGTTTGTCCATTCTTTTTCTTGCTTTGTTGCTCCGCCATCTCCAACTTCATACGTGAAGTAGAAAAGCTCATCGCCATCCATTTGCGGGATTTGTTCTTTTGTCACTTCAGCTACAAAATCATCTTTGCTTTCTACTTTAGGGCGTTTAAAGCCTAATTGATCAAGAACTACCCCAGAGAATGAATTTGTCAGATAGATGCGGGAAATTCCTGGCATAAAGCGGACGATAGAAATCTCTTTGTTCAAGTTATTGCCCGCTTTTTCCTTGATCTCCTTCACACGCTGATCATAATCACTGATCACTTTGTTTCCTTGTTCTTCTTTATTTAACGCTTTGGAGTATAACTTGAAGTTGCTTTTCCAGTTGCCTCGAAGATCTTCAGAGAATACGGTCGGAGCAATCTTGTTTAATTGATCATAAATTTTTTCCTGTCTCATCTTATTACCGATGATAAGATCCGGTTTTAAAGAAGCAATCTTCTCAAGATTTACCTGGCTTTCATCACCAACGACTTCGACACCTTTCATCTCACCTTTGATATGATCGTACCAAGGGTTTCCAAGCCAGGATTTCACTGCTCCTACAGGTTTAACCCCCATTGCGAGTACTGCTTCGGTTCCTTCATTCGTTAATACAACAACACGCTTAGCACTTTTTACTTTGGTCGCTCCCATCGCATGCTTGACGCTGTATCCTTTGGAATCATCTCCTGCTTTTTCTTTTTCTCCTGTTCCGCCGCACGCAGCCAAGAGCATGACAGATACAATCGTAAGTATAATTCCCAGCTTCGAATATGTAGACTTTAATGTCTTCATTTCTTTCTCCCCTTCAAATGATAATGGTTTTCATTTACAATCAGCATCATACCTGATAATAAAAGAATTTGTCAATACTAATTGATAATGATTTTCAAAGTCATTGACATGGGACACTGCCTTTACTAAACTGGAATTAATTCAAATAATTGAGGTAATTATGAACGGGATCATTCAAACAAACAAATACAAAACAGTATTTCTTTTTTCCGGGTCGGTTCTGCTTACCGTTTTTATGGCATTGAGTGTGGTGCTTGGGTATACAGACACGAGCTGGAAAACAGGGCTCGAGGCGTTTACCCATTTTAATGGATCAAACGAACATTTGATCATTCAAAATGCTCGTCTGCCTCGTGCCCTCATCGGTGCAGTGGTAGGCGTGTCATTGGCGCTTGCCGGAGTATTGCTTCAAGCCATCACCCGGAACCCGATCGCTTCAACCGATATTTTCGGGCTAAATGCGGGTGCGGGATTCTTTATTGTTTTAGCCGTTTCGTTTTTCAATATCACTTCTCTGCAGCAATTCACCTGGCTCGCTTTTACAGGAGCTGCTGTATCCGCTCTTGCCGTGTATTTATTGGGATCAGCGGGACGCAACGGTTTAACCCCTATAAAAATGACGCTTGCCGGTGCAGTTATCGCTGCAATGTTTGCTTCTCTCACTCAAGGAATGCTAGTTGCCAATGAAAAAGCGCTTGAGGAAGTGCTGTTCTGGCTTGCAGGATCCATACAGGGGAGAAAGCTGGAATGGCTTTATCCTGTACTGCCCTATCTTCTTATCGCATGGGCAGGTTCCATGCTCATGTTCAGACAGCTGAATATCTTCCTGCTCGGAGAAGACGTGGCCAAAAGCCTCGGGCAGCGTACAATCGTATTTAAAATTCTGGCTGGTGTGCTTATTGTATTTCTGGCTGGGGGTTCTGTTGCAGTTGCCGGTCCTATCGGTTTTATCGGTATTGTTGTTCCGCATATCGCCCGTTATCTCGTCGGCAACGACCACCGCTGGGTGATTCCGTATTCGGCTCTTCTTGGCGGAATACTGTTGATTGCAGCTGACATCAGTGCCAGATACATCATTTTGCCCGAAGAAGTGCCAGTTGGTGTAATGACCGCACTAATCGGCACACCATTTTTTATTCATATTGTACGAAAAGGACAATTCAAATGAGCAAGTATATAACCGTTAGATCCAAGAGTCATTCCATGTTACTTGATAAAAAAGCGTTGATCATATCCATCGTTCTTTTTCTTTTTATGGCCGGGATCATGTCGGTCAGCATAGGAATCGGTGAGCTGTACATTTCCCCTCTTGAAGTGCTTAAATCTTTAACGGGAACCGGATCCGGTATGAACGATGTCGTCATCCAGCAGTTCAGACTTCCCAGAATTTTAATCGCCGTTATGGCTGGAGCGTCCCTCTCTCTTGCAGGAGCGATATTGCAAGGAGTGATCCGAAACCCTCTTGCATCTCCGGATATGCTCGGTATATCAACAGGAGCAGGTTTTGCAGCTGTTACCTTCATCACGATGTTTAGCAATCAAAGCAACAACTTGAAAGTAAGCATTGGTTATTTACCCGTTGCCGCTGTTCTGGGCGCGTTTGGGATGGCCGCTCTTATCTATATCCTTGCCTGGAAGCGCGGGATAGCTCCAGTCCGGCTGATTTTAATCGGTGTCGGCCTAATGACCGCTACACAGGCACTCACTACCCTCATGATCATCCTGGGCCCGATTTATGCGGCTTCACAGGCGACGATCTGGCTGACCGGAACCGTTTATGCTGCCAACTGGCAGGATGTAAACAGCCTTTTGCCATGGTTTCTCATCCTTGTTCCTGTTCTGCTCTTTTTTAGCCGAACGCTGAATATCCAGGAATTGGGCGATGAAGTAGCAACCAGTCTAGGGCATTCGGTTCACAAGGGACGGTTTGTGCTGCTTCTCATCAGTACAGCACTTGCAGGTTCTGCTGTAGCTTTTACAGGAGCGATCGGTTTTGTTGGACTAATTGGTCCACATATTGCCAGAAGGCTGGTCGGTTCGTCCTTCGGTGCAATGCTTCCTGTTTCGGGTTTTTTGGGTGCAATTCTGGTCCTGCTCGCTGATTTGGCCGGCCGAACACTGTTTTCACCGTTGGAAGTGCCAGCGGGCGTGTTCACGGCTGCCATTGGAGCACCCTATTTTATCTATTTGCTTTTTAAAAACCATGGTTAGGAGCGATATCATGTCCATTCGAACAGAATCACTGACATTGTCATATGGAAAGAATCCTGTGATTAATGATTTAAAAATAGCAATACCTAAAGGAGAAATCACCGTATTGATCGGCAGTAACGGCTGCGGGAAATCTACTCTTCTCCGGTCGATGGCCCGACTCCTCTCTCCTGAGGAGGGGTCCATCCTATTGAATGGCAAAGACATCGCCAAGCGTTCAACAAAGCAAGTAGCCAAAGAGCTCGCCATACTTCCACAGGGGCCTGTTGCACCCGAAGGATTAACCGTCCTTCAGCTCGTCAAGCAAGGCAGATTTCCTTATCAGTCCTGGCTTAAACAGTGGTCGGCACAGGACGAGGAAGCTGTTTATCATGCACTTGAAGCGACCAATATGCTCCAATTTGCAGAGAGAAGTGTTGATTCGCTATCCGGAGGACAAAGACAGCGCGCCTGGATTGCGATGACGCTTGCACAGGGTACAGAAACCATCCTTCTTGATGAACCGACTACGTATTTGGATATGACCCACCAGATTGAAATTCTTGATCTGCTTTTTGATTTAAACCAAAAAGAGCAGCGCACGATTGTAATGGTTCTTCATGATCTAAATTTAGCCTGCCGCTATGCCCATCATCTTGTAGCGATTCAGAATAGCACCGTCTTTGCACAAGGCCGTCCGGAAGACATTATGGATGAACAGCTTGTTTCTGACGTTTTCAGACTGCCGTGTAAAATCGTCAATGATCCTTTATTGGGCACCCCGATGTGCATTCCATATGGAAAGGGGCGAACAGCTGGCCATGGTACCCGCTCAGCTCAATATGCGTGATGTGATTGGCTGGTCCGAGTCGGAAAAGCTCTATTTTGAAAACAAATGCCGCTTTCAATTTCACTTTTCAAAGGAAAAAGCGGCATTTGTAGCGAAAAGCTTACTGAATCGTGAGAATATGCTTTCCTTTATTGAAGAAGCAGCCAAAAAAATAGGATCTCGGGAAGATAGAGTCACTGCCTCTTTGTTTTTTAAACGGTATGTCTTTTGCTGCCTGACTTCCTCGCTTTACGCGCTTTCCTTGAGGAACAAGCAGTTTGACATGAGGCTCCAAAACGTGATCATTATCGATGAACTGGACAAGCACAGCTGGCTTCCCTCCTTCTCCCTCCAAAACCTGGAAGGTATCTCCATGGCCGGCGACCGGGAAAGATGGCGTTCCTCCGTGATCGAAATGATCTTTGCCCAAAACATCACCATCCTGCTCGATCATCTGGCCCTTTATACGAAAGCTTCAAAAGCTATGCTTTGGGAGAACGCACTCATCTATATAGCATGGCTTTATGATGCATGGCGATCAGAGGAACATCCCGCTCATTTAAAAAAGCGGCTGGAAGAAGATTACCGGTTCATCGTACAGGAAGCGGAAGGTTTTCATTTCGGAACCTCCTCCAATCCTTTTTTGAATTCATCCAGAAAATACGAGGAAAAGGAAATGTCAAAAAGGCAGACGTGCTGTCTATACTACAGAACAGATGGAGGTACATGCTGCAAGACATGCCCTCTGAAAGAAGCCGACTGATCCATTGAATATCAGGCGGCTTTTGTTTGTATCATAATAATATTGGGTATCACTTTATTTAAGAGAACAAAGGAGGATGAACATGGCCTTAATTTATATCAGTATCGGTGTTGTCGCTGCTGCCTTAGTTTTCCTTGCGGTCTATGCCGTTAAGCTGATGAAGTCGAGCCGGCAGACGATGGAAAACTTAAACCGTACAACACAGCTCATGCAGGCAGAAATGAATGATGTAACGAACCAGACCGCTTTGCTGAATGAAAAAACGGAATATCTAAAATATGATTTGTATAACAAAAAGCAAAACGTTACAAGTGTTGGAGAAGCTGTTAAAGAATTGAAGAGTACGACAACAGAACTCCTCCGAACGTTTAAAAAGTAAACAGCCGCAAGCCCTGACCTGAGGGCTGCGGCTGCATTGCTGTTAAAAAGGGGGCATCCGGCTTATAACTTGGTTGTAGTCCTTCACCAGGTTTTCCATGATTTCATGGGCCGACAGTCTTTTTGCCATAGGAGCACCTTGCCCTGCCCATAATGACATCCACTCACTTTTGCCTTGGATTGCCGCCTGTTTTCGGATATCCGAAGTCAGCGCATTCTGAATGGGATAGGGTGGGAGATTTTCTTCTCCTGCCATCTGCTCCATAAAATCATTATTGATGCCTCGGGCCATTTTTCCTGAGAACGCCTTCGTCAGTTTCAGATCCGTTTCTTTCGCCTGGAAGATCGCATCTTTATGCAGAGGATGAGCGCCGCTTTCAGCTGAAGCTAAAAAGGCCGTACCCAGCTGTACTCCGCTTGCTCCAAGTGCCATAGCTGCAGCAATTCCCCGCCCGTCCATAATTCCTCCAGCTGCTATGACAGGTACAGAAACCGCGTCTGTGAGCAAGGGAACGAGAGTCATCGATCCAATCAAAGCGTCTTCTGCTTCACCGATAAACGTACCCCGGTGGCCTCCAGCTTCACTGCCCTGAGCTGAAATAACGTCAACTCCCTCGGCTTCCAGCTGCCGGGCCTCTTCCACTGATGTTGCAGTCGCCATGATCGTTATTCCTTGCTCTTTCAGTTGGCCGACAAGTTCGGTCGAAGGTGAGTTAAAAGTAAAACTCACAATGGATACTTGAGCATCCAGAACCGTTTGAATCTGGTCTTGAAAGATAGACTGATAGCCAGACTCCGCCGATGCCTGTTCCATGCCAAGCGAAGAGCGGAACGGTGCCAGCCGCTTGCGCATTTTCTCCGTCCGCACGCTATCCTCAATGAACACTTCAGGAAGGAACAAGTTAACGGCGCAGGGCTTATTCGTTAATTCCTTCATGGTATGGATGGCTGCCTCCAGATCAGCAGGGGTCATGTAACCCGCTCCAAGAGTTCCTAATCCTCCGGCATTCGAAACGGCTGCAGCAAGCTCAGGAGTCGCTGGCCCGCCGGCCATTCCTGCTTGAACAATTGGATATTGAATGCCGAACAGTGATGTGATGGATTGCTTCATCATAGCACCTCTCCTCTGTTTGGTTTCAGTAATGCACTCCAGTTTGAGTGTAACAAAAAACACGCTGGCTGTCCGCGTGTTTACGAATGGATATGGTCAAACTGACGATATACGTGTTCAAGGACCTGATGTATGTTTTGGTTGCTATAACCGCATTCCCTCATTGCGCGGACAACATATCCAGCGATCTCTTCTTTTTGCGCATTTCCTCTTATTTTCAGCAGCAATTCATTGATTTTTTTATTCCTCTGCCATTCCTCCATGCCTTCACCTGCCTGCTCTTTTTCCGCTAGTGTATGAAACGGGGAAAAGAAAAAGACCCCCTTTAAGAAGCCTTTTCAATCGATGGGAAAACTACTTTTTACCTTTTTTTACTTTAAATAAAACGACGATGAACAACAGTACGATCGCAACGATCATAATCCCTCTTGTATAAGGAGCCGCAATGGTTTTAATATCTTCCCAATTGCTGCCCAGTGTGGTTCCCAGGTAGATAAACAAAATGGACCATGGAATAATCGCAATCAATGTGTAAAGCGTAAATGTGGTGAATCTCATCTTCGCAATACCCGCTGGAATAGAAATAGCATGGCGGACGACAGGGATAAACCGGGCAAAAAAGATGACCCCATTCCCGTATTTTTGAAACCACTTTTCTGATAGATCAATCTGTTTTTGGCTGATGAGAATATACTTCCCGTATCTTTCCAGGAACGCCCGACCTCCGTAATAGCCCATCCAGTATAAAAAGAGCTGAGCAATGGTCCCGCCAATCGTGCCGGCAATCACAGAGCCAGCAAAGGTTAAATGCCCCTGTGAGATCATATAGCCTGCGTAAGATAAAATAAGTTCACTCGGAATGACCTCAATCATAAGACCGAGAGCAATACCGAGATGTCCTAGCCCCACTATCCATTCCAAAAGTGATAATATCATTTCTTTCAATTCCAATACCTACTCTCTATATAATTTATCGCCCGTCACCCTTGTCCATCGTTCAGATTCAGCCACGCTTTACGTTCTGCCGGCTAAAGTCACTTGAAGTTTATCATAAAACCAAGGAATGCTGCCAAAAGGCCTCCGGTATAACTGACCGCCAGATAGGCAATGAGATGTTTCCACTGTCTTTTTCGATAAAAATGAACGTTTTCCAGTTTAAAAGTAGAAAACGTGGTAAACGCCCCCATAAATCCTATGCCAAAAAACAGTCTGATAGAATCATCTGCATGGGCTCTCGTGAGCCAGCCAAGAAGGAAGGATCCTGTTAAGTTCACAAACAATGTGGCGATCGGAAACGTGGACTCTGTTATTTTTTTTACCATTTGTCCGATGCCAAACCTGAAAACGGCTCCAAAGAAGCCGCCCGCTGCTACTAACATCGCCTGCATCATGCTCGCCGGCCCTCCCCTCTTTTTCTTGGCCGCCGTGCCAGAACAAAACCAAGCCATGACATGAACAGACCTCCTATTAAACTTAAAAGAATATAAAATACGGCAATTGCTGTATGGCCTGTTTCAAGCAGTTTGATATTTTCTACACTGAATGTAGAAAACGTAGTAAACGATCCGATGAATCCCGTCCCCGCCACTGCCATTAGATAAGGATGAACTTTAGCATTTTTTTCAATCCAAAACGCGAGGCAGCCGAGAGCGAATGAGCCTGCCATGTTGATCACGAAGGTATCCAGCGGATAACTTCCTTCCCAAAAAAGTCCAATGCCGTATCTTAAAAGGGCTCCAGCCACTCCTGCCAGCCCTACCAGTATGTAAAGAAGCATGTGCGCTTGTCCTCTCCATTCCTGAATCTAAACAAAACAGACTCCTGCCGCTAAGGCGGCAGGAGCTCTATTTTCATCTCCGATATTATCTTATCATGTTTATTTCAATTAACACAATTTGCGTTTAAGTTATAGATCGTCAAAGCCGTTGGCATCTGAAACTTTTGTATATTGCCGGGGCTTCTGCTCAAAGAAGTCGCTCTTTCCATGGTCAACATCTTCATACGCCTTAATCCACTTCATAGGGTTCTCTCTGAAGCCTTCAAAAGGGCGTTCGATTCCAAGTTCATTTACTCGCTTGTTCGCCATGAATTTAATGTAGGCTTCTAAATCATCCATCCGCAGTCCCGGAAAACGATCTCCGATAATGTATTGACCCCATTGTATCTCCAGTTCTGCTGCCTTTTTGAAGGTTTCCTGAACGAACCGGGCCGTCTCAAGAGAATTTAATTCTGGTACTTCATTAAGCAATTCCTTGAAAATGTTGGAGAACAGCCTGACGTGGAGCTGTTCATCACGGTTAATATAATTGATCATGGTGCTGGAGGCGACCATTTTTTGGTTTCGGGCAAGATTATAGAAGAACGCAAAGCCTGAGTAAAAATTTAAGCCTTCCAGGACGATATCATAAACGATCGATTCCATAAAAGTTTTCGGAGTCGGGTTTTCTGTAAACTTCAAGTAGCCATTCGCTATAAAATCGTTCCGTTCCCTCAACACAGGGTCATGCTTCCAGTATTCAAAGATTTCATCTTGTTTTTGCTTGTTGACCAGGCTTGATAGCACGTACGAATAGGATTGGTTATGCACGACCTCCTGAAAGGATAGAACCGTCATGAGAGCGGAAAGGCTGGAATCCGTTAGATAGGCTGAAACCCTCGAAGAGTAATCCGTTTGAATGCTGTCCAGGAAAGCCAGCAGACCTATGATCTTATTAAATGTTTCCTTTTCCTCACTTGATAGATTCGGGTATTGTTTCACATCGCCTGACATATTGATCTCAAATGGGGTCCAAAAATTGGCTAGCATGTTTTTATAAAGCGGATAGGCCCAGCCGTAACGCACGTCGTCCCAGTTTAATACATTGGAGCTCTGTCCGTTAATCAAGCCGGTAGATGCATTCGGTGCTTTCACATCATATAGTTTTCGTTCTGTCAATGTATTCATTTCTTCATCTAGTCCCTTTCTTAGCTGGAACAGCTCTCGCAGTCTTCCAATTCTGCAATGGATGTTGATCTCGTATAGTAGGTGGTCTTCAAGCCTGATTTCCATGCCGTCATATGAAGATCGAGAAGTTCTTTCGCTTTAATCGTATTTTTGACATAAAAGTTAAACGAAATCGACTGGTCAACATGTTTTTGTCTAGCAGCGTTCTGTCTGATGCTCCAGTGCTGATCCAGCTCATATGCGGATTTATAGTACCAGTTTGTCTGAGGAGTAAGATCAGGAGCGGTTACCGGAATTCTAAAATCCTTTTTCTCTTCAGAGTATTCTTTTTTAAAAATCGGATCGACGGATGCCGTTGAGTTTGCGATCAGGCTCGTTGTTGCATTAGGTGCAACCGCCATAAGCCAGGCGTTCCTCAGACCGTTCTGCTGAACCTGTTGTTTTAATACTTTCCACTCGTCCGTTATATAGTTCCTGTCTTCAAAATAAACGCCGGTTTCCCATTCAGAACCTTTAAAAGCGGGATAAGCTCCTTTTTCCTTGGCCAGTTCATGGCTTGCACGGATGCTTAAATAGCTGATCTTTTCGTAGAGGCGGTCATTGTAGGATACGGCCTCCTCTGACTCCCATCGGATTCCCTCCACTGCCAAAAGGTGATGCAGCCCAAAAGTACCCAAGCCGATTGCACGGTATTTCTTGTTTGTAAGGACGGCTTGTTTCACTTCAATCCGTTCCTGGTTCATATCAACGACGTTATCCAGCATGCGGACCTGAATAGGAATCAATCGCTCAAGCACCTCATCTTTAACGGCTTTGGCCAATGAAATGGAGCTTAAATTGCATGTGACATAATCTCCAGGGCTTTTTGTGATCACAATTTTTCCGTCCTGTGTGAATTCCTCTTCCACCGTAGTCGCCGATCCGTTCTGGGCGATCTCGGTGCAGAGGTTGCTGCAGTATACCATGCCGGCATGCTTATTCGGGTTAGCCCGGTTGACCGTGTCTCTGTAAAACATATACGGTACCCCCGTTTCGAGCTGGCTTTTCATGATTCTTTTAAAGATCTCAATGGCCGGCACCACGTCATAGCCGGAGCCTTTCTCCCCGAAGAGCCCGCGGTCTGCCGCAGCTGCACACTCTTCGTATTTTGCGCGGAAGCTGCCTTTACCCGGCTCTTCATCATAGAAATCATCGAGCTCATACCCCATCACTTTTTTTACCGTATACGGATCAAAAAGATACCAGTCTTCTCTCGATTCCGCCTTCTCCATAAATAAATCCGGTATGCAGAGTCCGAGGAACAAATCATGAACCCTCTGCCGTTCATCACCATTATTCAGCTTGGCATCAAGAAAAGAAAAAAGGTCCTTGCCGAACACATTATAATAAATAGCGATGGCTCCCTTGCGCTGTCCAAGCTGATCGACACTCACTGCTGTCTGATTCAGCAGCTTCGCCCATGGAATGATGCCCGATGAGTTTCCTTTAAATCCACGGATTTCTGATCCAAGGCTTCTGATTTTTCCGAGGTAAACAGAAATCCCCCCTCCTCCCTTTGAGAGAGTTGCTGCATCTGTTGTAGAATCATAGATCCCCCGCAGGCTGTCATCCATCGTATCGATGAAGCAGCTGGACAGCTGGCCATAATTTTTACCTGCATTAGCAAGGGTGGGGGTTGCAACGGTCATGTACAAGTTTGACATTGCCCAATACGCTTCCTTAACCAGATTCAATCGGCGTTCTGATGGTTCACCGGACATCAAAGACATCGCGATGATCATAAAACGTTCCTGCGGCAGTTCATACACTCCGCCTTCATGAGATTTGGCAAGATAACGGTCACCCAGCGTACGAAGGCCGATATATGTAAAAAGTTCGTCCCTTTGGGGCATGATCTCCGCTTCAAGCTCATCGATTTCTTCCGAAGAATAGCTGCTTAAAAGGTTCTCGTCATAGATTCCTTTATCTGTGAGTGTACGAATCAGCCCTTGCAACGAGCCATATCCCCTTGTCCCTTCGGTATTCCTGTTCTTGACCGCTTCAGAGTAAAGTTTTCTCAGGTGAATTCTTGCTGCGACAAAAGTCCAATCAGGTTCCTGTATGGAGATTCGTTCGAGGGCATGCAAAATGGCCATATTCATAGCTTCTGCTTGAGCTCCGCCTTTTTCAGCATAATAGCCCACTTGTTCGATATACTCTTCCTTTTTATTAAGCTGTGGAAAGTCAAAAAGAATGTCTTCCAGCCATTTCATAATAAGATGATCCGTTCCGCCTGCAATAACCACAGTCACATCTCCTCCTTTAAACATCTGCAAATTAAAAAGGCCCATCCAGTGGATGAGCCTAAAAACGACACGAGTTATTAGAAACAAAAATAGCCATTACAGTGCCGTTTCTGCTTCTCAATCCCCGAAGAATCAAAACCGTGAAACAAAAAGGCAGGTCTACTGGCTAATGCTTCCTCCTAGTCTGAGCCTTCCCGTATAACAGCCACATTCTTGTGCGCGTCGTTACACAGTGGTTTCTCATTTCGTCCACATAACAGTTGCGGGGACAGCTCCGGCTTGAGTACCGGATTCCCTTTTAAGTCTCGCAAGACACCTTTCGTTTCAAAATACTATATTTAGTTTAATACATTTACTTTCACACTAAATATAGTATTTGTCAACACCTTTGTTTCATTTATTTGTTGTTCCAAATCGTATTTGCACAGTACTTTATGATGTCCCGCCTGCGGATAATCCCTATAAAATGCCCGTCATCATCCGTCACAGGAATAAAGTTTTGATCGGTTGCCAATGTAATTAAATCTTCCATATTTGAGTTGATCGATACTGAAATGTTATTCACACGCTGTGGAACATCCTTCAGTTTCGTTTTTACCACATCATGAAAACCGAGATCAAACGCCTCTTTCAGTTTCCATAACAGATCCCCCTCTGTCAGTGTACCTACGTACTGACCGTCCTCAGATACAAGGGGAACAGAAGTATATTTGTGATAAGAAAGCTTCTCCAATGCCTGCCTGATGGTCGACTCAGGATTTAAATATTTAACCTCTTCCTTAGGCAATAGATAAAAAGCTATGTTCATGCTGTGATCTCCTTTAACCATAAATTGCAGCCGTTCTTTTCTACTATAACAAAAATTAAAATAAATGAGCAGTATAAACTATGACACAAAAAAAGCCCTAAGACGGACGCAATGCTCTATTGGTTATTCCCTCACGAACGTTTATTTAAACTTTTTTCACTGATTACCCGTAAAGCTTTGCTTAAAAAGCCAGCTTTTATATTCTTCTTCCAGCTCAGTTAATGGCCGATTGGAAAGCTCTGCTTCAATCTCTTTGCTTATCCCGTTTTTTTTCAGCATCTGGATAAGGAATTTCTTTCGATCTTCAATGGCTTTCCGCAATATTCCGCCCATCGTTCCCTCCCATTAAAGCGTTTTCATAATAAAGTATACGCTGCAGCTGCCAAATAGTTTCAGCTTTCATTAAGCTTTACTGAAATTTATTGGATAGCGGACACTTTTATTACAGCTTGAGAGAAGAACTGTATTCTGTCGTTCTTTATAAATCTTTATTGATTTCCCGAATGACATGGGCGAGCTCGGGCAGGATCAGTTTCTTCATGGCAAGTGCAGCCGCCCCGGAAGATCCAGGCATGGCAAAAACAGCTGTGGAACCAACGACTCCTGCTGCTGCTCTGCTTAAAATAGCAGCAGATCCAATATCCTCTGTATAACTCAGCATTCGAAACAGTTCACCAAATCCCGTGATCTCTTTTGTAAACATTGGTTTCAGCGTTTCAATGGTCACATCCCTGGCTGCAATACCTGTTCCTCCATTGATTAAAATCGCCTGAATTTCAGTTGTTTGACAACCGTTCAAGACAGCAGATTGAATCTCTTCCTGCTCGTCTTTTACAATGACGTACTCCGCGACCGCATGGCCATTTGACAATAGCTGATCTTTGATCAGGCTGCCGCTGCGATCGGTTTCTACTGATCTTGTATCACTTACTGTAATAATCTTGCAGGAGACAGATAAAGGGGCTTCTTTTTTATGCTCTTCAACACTCATATGCTTCTCCTTTCAAAACTTAGTAATGGATGTATTATCCTTTATTCATAATAAGAAGTCTATTGTTTTGATCAAAAGAATAAATCGGAATAAATACGCTTTGCAAAACGTAACGTTTCCGTTATAATTAGACCGGAAGGAGCAATCAAATGAACAAAAAATATGTCTATGCCGCCCTGGCGTTTATGATCATCGGATCCTTGATCCTATCAGGCTGCGCGAAAGGCACAAAACATAAATTAAACAGCCCTCATAAGCTTACCATAACAACAACGCTTTATCCTCTCGAATACTTTACGGAAAGAATCGGAGGCAAGCATGTTTCTGTATCCAACGTGGTACCCCCGGGAACTGACGCCCATTCTTTTGAACCTTCTACGAAGGACATGATCAAAATATCTGATAGCGATGCTTTTATCTATAATGGAACAGGTATTGAAGGTTTTGCAGATAAAGTGAATGAAACAGTTAAAAAAGAAGGCGTAAAAACCGTTAAAGCTGCAGAAGGCCTTACGCTCGAAAAAACAGAGCATCATGATGAGGCACATGACGAACACGGGGATAAAGATCCTCACATCTGGCTCGATCCGGTGTACTCCATTCAAATGGCAAAAAATATTGAAAAGGCATTGATCGATCTGAATCCAAAAGCGAAATCAGATTTTCAAAAGAATTACCGGTCATTAAGGAAGGATCTAAAAAGGCTGGATGAATCCTTCCAACTAACGGTCAACGAAAGTCCTACTAAGGAGATCATTGTGTCCCATGCTGCCTATGGTTACTGGGAGCATCGTTATGGATTGAAACAGATACCTGTTTCCGGCCTCTCCACTTCCCAGGAACCGTCTCAAAAGCAGCTGCGAGCCTTGATCAAACACGCCAAGGCAAAGCATATCCGCTATGTGCTCCTTGAGAACAGCGCGAGCGATAAAGTGGCCAGAGTGGTTGAAAAAGAAACCGGAGCAAAAACGCTAAAATTAAGAAATCTGGAAACGCTCAGTCCTAAAGATGCTGAAGCGGACGAGGATTATTTATCACTCATGCAGAAAAATGTTCAAGTCATAAAACAAGCCCTGCAATAAAAAAGCAGGAACATGAGTCATTCATTGATTCACGTTCCTGCCTTTTTAGGTTAGCTTATTATTTTCTTTTCTTAATGAACAGCACGGCTCCAATGATCACAATGAGGAGCACGGCAATAAACAGCGGTGCTCCAGCTTGATTTGACTTCGTTTCAGCCTTTCCTGCTTTTTCTTCTTCCTTTTGAGATTTTTCATCCTTTGCTTTTTCTCTTTTTGGCTCTTCCGCCTTCTTTTCCTGCGGCTTTTGAACATCAAAGGAATAATCCTTTTGAATAATATGTCCATCAGCACCGATAATCTTATAGTTTACTTGATACCTTCCGTTTTCAAAGGGAGATGATGCAGACCCGGTCATGACACTATTGTTCACGTCCACTTTTACATCTATTGGTTTACCATCCCGTGTGACTTTCATCGTGCTTAAATTTTCAATTTTTGATTCAAAGGTCAGTGTAATCTTGCTTATGTTTTCTTTGACTACTGCGCCTTCTGCGGGATTAGAAGATTCCAGTCCAGTATGAGCGGACGCGATCGACGCAGAACAAAGAAAAAAAACTCCGGTTAGAATCAATATGTACTTCTTCATGCGACAGTTACATCTCCTTTATTTTCCTCGTTGCTATATATACTGTAATGGAAAACATTAAAAAAGACCACCCAGATGATGAGAAATCCGGGGGCCTTTTCTGTTAACTTTTTTTCATGCCTGATCAGGGCTTAGCAAAATGCACAAGCACAGCCTATGATAATTAACAAAATGAACAGTACCACAATAAGGGCGAATCCACTTCCACCGTGTCCAAATGACATTTTGTTACCTCCTCTTTCGAGATGTTTAACGTTCTACACCCATAACATATGAAGCGGCCAGGCTGTGCGAACCGGTACAAGAGTCTATTTTTTAAAAACTTTCTGTTCTGCAGGGAATGTAAAAACCATCTGAAAATACGCCTATTTTCCAAGCTTATCCGCATTTGTCCCATACAAAAAAAGCAAAGCGCCATATAGTGTTAGGGAGATGTTGGAGTTTATGACAAAGGAGGTAACACATATGGGATTCGCAGCAGGCGGAAGTGGTTTCGCTTTGATCGTGGTACTGTTCGTGCTTTTGATTATCATCGGATGTGCTTGTGCATTCTGCTAATGCACTGAACAAGGAAAAGATGCAGATCTTTTCCTTGTCATTATGAACTACGATTAACGCAAATTGTTTTCCAGTAACCAAAACCCATAATTAAAGCACTGAGCGCCGCTCAGTGCTTCTTTTTATTGCTTCGCTTGTTCTTCCGTCTCGGTCTTCTTCTTCAACGCCCAATACGTCTCCAGAGCCCGCTGTCCTATGTGCTTGTTGACCGCTTGCGTTCCGCTGTACGGTGAAGCATCCGGTACGATAATCGCAAAAGCGATCTCCGGATTGTCATATGGTGCGTATCCAACTAATGTCAAATTATCTTTATCGGCAATGAAGTTTCCATTTTTATCATATTTTTTAACCTGGGCCGTACCTGTTTTCCCCGCAGCATTATGGTATTTCGAACTGTTAAAATATTGTGCGGCGGTTCCTCCCGGAGAGTGGTAAACTTCCCAGAATCCCTGCTGGACCCGATGAATATAATTTTTATCCATATCTATCTCATTAAGAATATTCGGTTCAAACCGCTCGACCAGTTTACCTTCAATATGATTTTCCGTTTGCGGTTCGCGAATTTCTTTTACAAGCCTGGGCTGCACCCTGTATCCTCCGTTTGCGATGGTGGATACATATTGCACCATCTGAATGGGAGTATACGTGTCAAACTGGCCAATCCCCATATCGATCATATTCCCTACTTGGTTGGTATAGCCCCCATTATAGCCTGTGGATTCATTTGGGAAATCAATGCCGGTCTTTACACCCAATCCAAATTGGCTAAAATAATATCTCATCACATCAAAACCAAGGTAACGATTGTCTCCGTAGAAGGTTTTCGTATTGTAGCTGAACTTGCCTAATCTCATCACAATATTGTACATATATACGTTGGACGATTTTTTTAAAGCGGTCAAATCATTGATGCTTCCCATATTGGCATGTGATTTCTTTGTCAAACTTCCAAATTTAAGGGGTGCGTCGTAAATATATTCACCCATATGGATCACGCCTTTATGCAGACCGGTAAGAACAGTAGCTCCCTTGACCGCCGATCCCATCTCATACGCATCAAACAGTGCTCCGTATGAGTCATTGACAAATTCGCCGTCACTGTTCATCTTTTTGCCGGCGATCGTATAGATTTCCCCGGTCTTCGGATTCATCATAACGATATAGGCGGATCTCATAAGCTCATTTCCGCGGTCAGCGCGTCCTTTTCTAATCTCTTCTTCAAGAATTTTCTCCATCTTGTGCTGAAGCTCCATATCGATCGTCAGGACAAGATCTTTTCCGCGTTTACCCGGAATGACTTTCGGTTCTCCCAGTGTTTTTCCCGTTTTTGGGTTTGTGAGGTAAATGCTCTTCTCTTTCGTACCGCGAAGCGTTTCCTGATACTGCGCTTCTAACCCGCTGATCCCGACCTGGTCGGTTCGGTCATAATTTAGGGCCGCAAGATACTCCTGCTGTTCTTTCGGCATCTGCTTTACCCGCCCAAAAATGGTTTTAAGTGAGTCGCCGAAAGGATAGGTGCGGTCGGCATCCGGCATGATATCAACGCCTGGGAGCTGATCCAGGTTTTCAGAAATGATGGATATCTCTCGGTCGGTCAAATTTTTCTTTACCGGTGAAGCGGAATACGCATAACCGGCATCCATCTCACGCTTGATCGCCAGAATCTGCCTATCGATCTTAGTCAGGGTATCCAGATCCTTTTTTGTGATCCGGTCGACAAGCAGCTTGTACTCTTTCTCATTGTTGAGCTTTTTGGCTTCAGCTGGTGTCAGCCGCTCTTTCATAAGCTTCTCCACACCTGTTTTTACGATGAAAAAGTCCTTCTTATCACGTTCAGTGACCTTTTTTTCGTCAACTTTAATATGCTGTGACAGCCACTTGGCGATCCTATACGTATCTACCGCTTTGGTGCTGCTCGTCTTCGTGTACGTGAGCGTAAAATAAGGTTTGTTGTCCACTACGACTCGCTGGTAGCGGTCAAGAATCTTGCCGCGGGGAGCTTCTTTCTTCGCTTCTTCTTTTTTTATGGCTTCGGACTCCTGCCTTTTTTCTTCCCCGTTTACGATCTGAAGAACACCGAGACGGAGTATAAGAATAGAAAAAAGAAGAAATACGGCAACAAAAAGTGTATTCAAGCGAAAAGGAAGGTGGTTCTTTTTCTTTTTATTTTTCTTTTGAGTTTCCATACCCGTTCCTCCCAATAGATTATTACAATTATATTACAAAACCTTCCCTACTAGATTACTAAAGTTTGATAAAGATTCCAAGTTTTTCATAAGAATTTTTTTCAAAAAAGCGGGAGATTTATCCAGACCTTACGCGTGAATAATAACTGAAAATTTTACGATAAAGCTCGGCTGCGAATAAGGTGGCTTATTCACATATTGCCTCTATTCTCATTATTTGCTATATTAAAAATCCTGTGCCAAAAATACTTTGAAAAGGAGGAATGAAATGGTTTATTGGCTTCTGTTTAGGAAAAGTTTTTCTCGAAATATGCAATACCGCCTGTCCCACCTCATTAATAATGCCGCTTCTGCCATCTTCGGCTTTGTTTACATCGCGATATGGTCGGCTGTATTGACAGGAAAAGAACAAAATAGTCCTTTCAGTATCATGGACATGACCTTTTATATGGGGGCGAGCCAATGCATCTTGTGGATGACCGTGTTTTTAACGGCCGGCCTCGGCATTCAGCTAGGTGTAAGAAACGGCTCCATCTCGCTGGAATTGGCAAGACCTACGAACTATTTTTTCTACATAACGAGCCAGGAGGCTGGACGAATCGGATACAATGCCCTCTTCAGAAGTCTTCCTATCGGTTTGATTTTCACCATAACCGTCGGATTCTACATCCCTGCCCACCCTCCCACCTATGGATATACCCTTCTTTCTGTACTGCTGGCTGTCGGCATTTCACTGAACATCTTTTACCTGATCGGAATTTCGTCCTGCTGGACAATTGAGATATCATGGGCTCACTTTATTAACTTGACCTTAATGTTCTCTCTGGGCGGCCAAATGGTCCCTTTGACTTTTTTGCCTGGCCCGCTGTCCATAGTGGCTGAATGGCTGCCATTTGCCGGTGTCGTTTATTATCCGGTCATGATCTTTCTCGAAAAAGCGAGCTTGTCGGTTCTCCTGATCCAGGTCGGCTGGTTTCTTGTGCTGCTGCTGCTGAACCAATGGATCACTTTCCTTGCCCGGCAAAAGATTGAAATTCAGGGAGGCTGAATAATGAAATTATACATAAAGCTTGTCAGCGCAAGTATACGGTCAAGAATGCAATACAAAATGAATTTTATTTTTTCCATGGTTTCGTATGGTGTCATCATGATGATTGACTTTGTTCTTCTTGCCGCTATTTTGAACGGTTTTGGGCAGATAAAAGGCTGGAATATTTATGAGGTAGGCATTCTTTACGCGATCTCATCCATCTCACTTTCTTTGTACCGAACGCTGGCGCCTGAACTGCACGAGTTTGAAAAATATATGATAGAAGGAGAATTTGACAGCCTGCTGATACGCCCGGTCTCCCCACTTGTTTTGCTTCTTTCAAAGAATCTCGATCTTAGCCGGATCGGAGGGATCCTGCAGGGCATTCTTATTCTTTGCCTTTCACTGTATGGCTTGTCTCAAGAACAGGAGCTGATATATATAGCAGCTTACCTTCCTGTTATCCTTGTATGCGGATGTGCGATTTCCTATTCGCTTGCGCTGTTTACTGCAACCCTTGCTTTTTGGACACAGCGGATTAAAGATTTCCAGACCTTTATGCTCTATGCACCTTTTAATGCAGCCAATTATCCTATGAACATCTATCCGGGCTGGCTGAAGATGATCTTTTTCACGGTCATACCAGTAGCGTTTATCAACTACGTGCCCATGCTGTATCTTTTACAAAAAGGAGGCAGTCTGTATTTTCTTCTGCTTCCGATCTTTGTCGCTGCCCTGTTCTTTTATGTCTCATTGAAATTTTGGAATTATGGCATCCAGTTCTATCATAGTACGGGAACCTGAGGAGGGATTGAACGATGATTGAAGCGCACCAGCTGCGAAAATGCTTTAAGATCTATAAATCGAAAAAAGGAATGCTTGGTTCCATGCTCTCTCTGTTTTCAGGAGAATACGAGGAAAAAAACGCTGTTGATTCCATCTCTTTTAAAATAAATGAAGGTGAGTTTGTTGGTTATATCGGACCGAATGGAGCGGGCAAGTCAACCACGATCAAAATGCTCTCAGGGATCCTGCACCCGACTTCGGGAAAAGTCACCGTTCTTGGGATCGACCCTCAAAAGAACCGAAAAAACCTTGCCCAACGCATCGGTATCGTATTTGGGCAGCGAACACAGCTTTGGTGGGACCTCCCGGTTAAAGATTCGTTCGAGATACTGAAACATATGTACAAAATAGAAGACAGGGCTTACCAAAAGTTTCTGAAACACTATGATGATCTTCTTGATATTGGTCAATTTCTGCATACCCCGGTCAGAAAATTGTCACTTGGCCAAAGGATGAGGGCGGATCTTGCAGCAGCAATGATTCATAATCCGCCTGTCTTATTTCTTGATGAGCCGACCATCGGCCTCGATATTGTAGCAAAACATAAAATCCGTGATTTTTTACAGGAAATGAACAAGGCAGAGAAGAAAACCGTCATTCTCACCACACACGACATGGATGACATCGAACAATTATGCAGCCGCGTCATCGTCATTAACCAAGGCCGAAAGATACTGGACGGGACGCTAGAGAAGCTTCGTACTCATATCGGCCTTCCGAGTATTCTTACCGTCACGTATGAACACTTGCCTAAACCCAATGAGTTGGAAGGTATTGAAAGGGCAGAATGCACCGGCAGGAAATGTACGATCCTGCATGACCGTTCAAAAATTTCTTCTCCTGCTCTATTGCGGGAGATATCGAAGTGGGGAACGCCGCTGGATATTCAGATGACGGAACCAGATATTGAAGAGGTCATACAGAATATTTACTGATAACTAACAAAGGCGGATGGGAGACTCCTGCCTCTCATCCGCCTTTATCTATCAATGTGTCTTTTCCAGTAACAGCCACTCTTCCAGCTGCTCATAAAGGTTCATAGCGTCTTCAATGCCACGGTCATAAAGGGCATGGAGCTTAACAGGATTGCGCTCAGCTCTGCCTACCTCCAGCTTCTGCTTCGGACGTATGACGAATACCTCATTGTTCATCTCAAGTTCTTCAATGTAATCAAGAGTTTCATTATAATGCTTATAGCGGTTGAGCAAAACATCAGACATTCCCGGCTGAGACTGGTACAGCTTTCTCGCCAGCCATTCCATCTTCGTTTTGCTTTTTCTATAGCCATTATTCTGTGTTAAAACAATGACGTTTCTCTTGTTTCCATCTGCTATTGCCTTTTTGACAGGAATGGGATCCGCCACCCCGCCGTCCAGCAGTTTCATTCCTTTATATTCGATAACCGGCGCCATAAAAGGAAGCGATGCTGAAGCTCTAAGAACAGTAAGAATATGTTCCTGATGATCGGCTTTTTCAAAATAGACCGGCAAACCGGTCTCGCTGTCTGTGGTACCGATCACAAAACGCTCTTTAGCATTTTCAAAGGCTTCAAAATCAAAAGGGACATGTTTGTTTGGAATTTCATCAAATATCAAATCCATTCCGAAGAGCCCTTTGCGCTTCAACAATAAGTTTTTATAAGAAATGTACTCGGGATGACGTACAAAATCGATGTTAACAATTCGGTTTCTTCCTCTTTGCCTGGATAGATAGGAAGTCGCATTGCAGGCTCCTGCAGAAACGCCAATGACATAAGGAAAATACAAATCCTTGTCCATAAAATAATCAAGCACTCCTGCGGTGTATACTCCCCGCATTCCCCCGCCTTCTAGTACAAGACCCGTTCCTATCATGTGAGCTACCTCTTTTCTCTATAATAGTTCACTATATGTAATATTCTATAAAAAAGCCAATAAAGTGCCCGGCACTTCTGGCTAGTTAGAATCGAAATAAACCTTAAGTCCATCTGCCAATCCATTCGCGGCATTCTCTTGAAAGATGTCTGTTTCTGCCTGGAACTCGTCATGTTGATTCGATAAAAACCCTAATTCAACAAGGACTGCTGGCCGCTGATTTTCCCTGATGACATAGTAATCTCCAAATTGAACTCCTCGGTCTTCAAGATTCGTTCTATGATCTAAAATGGAATCTTGAATGGATTGAGCAAGTTCTTTATCAAATGGCTTATTGTAAAAAGTGGACAGCCCTCTGACATCAGGCTTTAGTGAAGAATTATAGTGGATACTGATAAACGCATCTGCAAATACAGATTCACTTTGGAACACACGGTTCGCCAGCGAAAAATATTGATCACTCATCCGGGTCATCACAACAATGGCACCTGCGGCTCGAAGTTTTTCGGCGGCTAGGAGTGCGGTACGAAGGGTCAGCACAGATTCCAGTGACGAGTGATTGGCTCCCTTCGCTCCCGTGTCACCCCCGCCGTGTCCTGGATCTAACACGATCCGCTTTCCTTTTATACCATTTTTGACCGCTTCATTCCCGTTCCATGTACGGTTCGGCAGAACATCCGAAATTCCTGCTTCCTTTGGTTTCAAATACTGTGCAGATACCCAGCCTTCTGCACCATTTTTTGTTCTGACATACCACCAGTCACTCTTCGTTTTCAAAACGTTTACTTTTTCATGCTCCTCAATGGTTCCAAGAACAGCGGAATGAAGATCTGGAGTTGTTCTCATTCTAACATCATCGCCTGTTACGGTTGCAAATGATGCTCGTTTATTATCAGGTGCGCTTTCTCTTTTGGACAAATACACGGCAGATACCCAGCCCGTTTTTCCATGAAAATCAATCTGTGCCCATCCATTTCTTTCGGAGAGGATCGACAGCCTCTCGCCTTTTCGTACCGTTCCGATAGCAGGAGAAGACATTGAATCCACACACCTGACGTTCAAATGATCCGCGGCCACCTCTGCTTCTGTGGTTCCGAAAGCAAATGATTGAGACAAATTCACCGTTTGGCTGATAGCCAACAGCATGACAGTACCTATCATGAATTTTTTCAACTCATTCTCAGCCCCATTCATTCTTCTTAAAATGATATGGAGAACAATTCTACAAGGAATAAAATGAAACCTGCCCGCTGTCAGGAAGTATCAAAAGTTCCCAAAGAGTGCGTCATTTCTATTTTTGATGACAAGAAAACGGACAAGCTTTAAAAAAGCTGTGTCCGCCTCGAACCTATATTAACCCTGCGTACTTCAATCCGTGCCATATCCCATCCTCACCGACAGGTTTTGTAATATAGTGAGCTGCCTTTTTGGCTTCAGGCCTCCCGTTGCCCATGGCAATTCCCATGCCTGAAGATTGAAGCATCTCGATGTCATTTAAAGCATCTCCGAACGAAAAGGTATCTTTTCTGTGAATCGTCGTGTGTTTAAGAAGTTTTTCGATTCCCTTTGCTTTTGATCCGCCGAACGGCATTACGTCAATCGCATGCTGATGCCAGCGGATAAAATCAAAGGTTCCTCTGTAATCATTTCTATACGGCTGCTCAAATTCTTCATCACAAAAAAGAAGAGCCTGAAAGACATCATTGTTATGATAGTATCTATCATCGAAAGAAGGATACTCCGAAAGCAGATGTTTCGTACTTTCATATACCACCTCAGCGTATTCTTTATTGGTGGTTGCTTTGGCGTGATCCAGGAATACAAGTGGATGCTCTGCTTGAACAGCGATCTTCTCGAGGTCCTTCAGCCTTTCAACATCCAATGCTGCTTTATAGATCACTTCCCCCTCGAAGACGACATACGATCCATTAAAGCTAATAAACGAGTCCATTTCCAGTTCCTTTAATAGGTGTTCAAACATAAAAGGGGCCCGGCCTGTTGCGATTCCCGTATGAATACCTTTCTTCCGAAGCTGATGCAGGGCTTCCTTTGTTGAATCCGGAATTTTCCCTGTGCTTTCATCGATCAGTGTTCCGTCTATATCAAAAAACACCATCTTTTCTCTCATGCGATCACTCCTGTCTACTATCTTCTATCTATATCTATATCTATATCTATATCTACTACCTATGATGAATTTCTGCCATTAAGTTGTCAACCAGCTAGAACCAAAACGCTTCAAACTGAAAAGAGAAGAACCCTCCATGATGGAGAGTTCCAAAGACTTAAGAATTTGAATTAGCCGTCGTTTGGATGTCTTTACGCCTGCGGTTGATCACAAGGCTTTGAATCGTCATGAAGATATTTCCGACAATCCAATACATTGGCAGGACAGCTGATAGCCTCCACGCAGAGAAAACAATGATTAATGGCATGATATAACCCATCATCTGAATTTGTGGATTAACTTGCTCAAGCTGCCGGTTAATGATTTTGTACTGAATAAACGTAGTCACTGCTGCAATGATCGGCAGAATGTGTGTGTGATCTGGAGTACCCAGATTGAACCATAAAAAATTGTGTGCTGAAATTTCTTTTGTCCGTATGATCGCATAATAAAACGCCAGCAAAATCGGCATTTGAATCAGCAGGGGCAAACAACCCATAGACACAGGGTTTACACCATGCTTTTGGTAAAGAGCCATAACTTCCTGCTGCATTTTTGTTTGAGTTTCTCTGTCTTTACTTTGATATTTCTCACGAATTCTTTTCATTTCAGGCTGAAGTTCTTTCATCTTTTGCTGATTTTTCGTTTGAGAAATGGTGAATGGCAACAATAGACACCGAATGATGATCGTCAAAAAGATGATAGCCAGTCCATAATTTCCGTTAAAGAAAGTGGCTACAAACTGAATGACTTCTGAAAATGGATAAACGAAGTAGTGGCTCCATACTCCGTGGCTTTGTGCATTAACTGGCGCTCTGCTGCACCCTGCCAGTACCCATATCCCTACTATCATTGTAAAAAGCTGTAATCCGCGTGCGAGTCCTGACCGTTGTTTCTTTTCTTTCATTCCTTTTCCTCCTTGTTGGTTTTGCCTCTGATTGCAGTAACAAGAAGGAATGGCTGTCATTATCATCCGGTGCTTCCTTTAGGTATTTCCTGTGTGTGACATGGTTTCTCATAAAACAAAAGTTTTGGACCAAACTAGGATTCAGTCGAATCTTCAGTGTTTTGTTCTGGTCAGTGATTTTAGGCTGGCTGCTTTTCTTTATCGTTTCAGGGCATTGCATCATAATATGTCTGCTGATGCCAAGAAGAGCCAGTGTTAACCCCAGTGAGATCAACATCACATCCATCTCACATAATAGTTCAAATATCGGTTCGATCGGACTCACCCCCTTTTGTTAACAGTATACTCCCTTATATGCTAAAAAGATAGTGAACATCAAGTGTGATCGAAGCAAACGGCCACAACAGAAATAAACGCCGTGTGGGAGGTCAGCACGGCGTCTAATCAAATATAGGGGGATAAGATACTATACGGAAAAACAAAAGAAAACGTGACCCTTAAAATATATTTCTTTTTCATGCATATTTTCAAAGTCGCGAACCAAACTAGTAATACAAGGAGGTGATAAATATGGCACGCAACAACAACTCTAACGAACTATTGGTGAATGGAGCTCAACAAGCTCTTGACCAAATGAAGTATGAAATCGCATCTGAATTTGGTGTACAACTTGGTGCAGATACTTCTTCTCGCGCGAATGGATCAGTTGGTGGTGAAATCACTAAACGACTTGTACAAATGGCTGAACAACAACTTGGTGGAGGATTCCGTCCTTAATATTAACTCTCCTAATCGCGAAAAGGGTTGGACAAGGGTCCACTCTTTTTTGCATGCAAAAAGCCAGGGTTCTCGTATCCCTGGCTGGAAAAAGGTAACTTTATTATAACATGACGAAAGCAGTTTGATAAAGAAAAGACTTTCATAAAACTAATTTTAAAATTCCCATGGCTTTTGCGTACCGAATTCTTCAGCAAGTTTCTTGCTGCTTTCTTTTCTTTTTCTTCGGTTAACAGCCCTTTCCTCTGCTCCCTGGTGAAGCCATTTTTCCTCTTCCGACTCCGGAACGGCTTTTGGCACAGGTGTTGGTTTGCCGTCTTCTCCAAGTGCTACAAAGGTTAAAAACGAAACTGCACAAACCTTCCTCTCGCCTGTAAACAAATTTTCAGACGTTATTTTTACGAATACCTCCATCGATGTTTTGTGCGTCCACGTTACATATGATTCCAGGCACACTGAATTTCCTACTCTGATCGGATGCAAGAAATCAACTGAGTCGGTTGATGCTGTTACCACATTGCAGCGTGCATGCCGAATTGCTGAGATGGCAGCTACATCGTCGATATAGGCCATCAGTTTACCGCCGAACAACGTCCCATGATTGTTGGTGTCTGGCGGAAGAACGACACTTGATTTTACCGTTCGGGACTCCCGGACAAATTTTTCTTTTGGATTCATGCTTTCTTATCACACTCCTATTAAGTATCATTATATGAAAAAAACCTCTGCAATAAAGCAAAGGTTTAGTAAAAGACATTATTTCTTCACAACAGCATGTCCACCGAACTCATTACGGAGAGCCGCTACCACTTTCCCATGGAAGGTATCATCCTCAAGTGATCTGAACCTCATGAATTGCGAAAGTGCAATGACAGGAGCTGTGGCCTGGTAATCAAGCGCCGCCTCTATCGTCCATATTCCTTCCCCTGAAGAGTTCATGACTCCGCGAATATCTTCAAGCTTTGGCTGTTTGGAAAACGCATTCTCCATAAGTTCCATCAGCCAAGAACGGATGACTGAGCCATTATTCCATACTTTAGCTACAGCTTCATAGTCATACTCAAAATCACTTTTATCCAAAATCTCAAATCCTTCAGCGATCGCCTGCATCATCCCGTATTCGATTCCATTGTGTACCATCTTTAAGAAGTGTCCGCTTCCTGCTTTTCCCGTTTTCATAAACCCGTTTTCTATTGAAATCTTTTCATAGAGCGGCGCCACATAATCTACAGCATCTTCATCCCCGCCGACCATGACACAAACTCCATGGCGTGCACCTTCCGTTCCTCCGCTCGTGCCGCAATCCACTAGATGAATTCCTTTTTCCTTCAGTTCTTCATAACGCCTGAGAGTATCTTTGTACTTTGAATTCCCTGCATCGATAATGATGTCTCCCTGGTCCAGATAAGGCACCAGCTTACTGATCACATTGTCGACAGCCGGCCCTGCAGGAACCAATAGGATGATCGCCCTGCGGCCCGTAAAACCCTTGGCAAGCTCTTCAAGTGTATGTACCCCGAGTGCGCCTTTTGAAGAAATCTGATCAACTGTTTCTTTATTCATATCAAAAGCGATCACCTTAAAATCGTGATCAAGCATGTTCTGGGCAATGTTAAACCCCATTTTCCCCAGACCTACCAGACCAATTTCCATATGAATCACATCCTCTGCATTCTTTTGCTATACCTACCCAAGTAGTTATTCCACAAATATCGCCGATTTAACCTGAATTCGGCGAATGAATCTTCCCAAGCTGGCAACGATAAAAAAGGGAGGTGATCCAAAATGACAAAGAAAAGCAGTGGAAAGGGCCGCGCAGCCAGCAGCGTGAACCCACAAGGAAAAAGTGATACTGAATTTGCATCGGACCCAAGAACGAAACTAGAGAATACCGCAAAGAAGAGCAATACAAAATAATGGGTTGTGTTGTAAAAAATGCACAGCGTACCGCTTGCGCTCGTGCATTTTTTTAACGAAACAGCCCGCTTTCAAAAAGTAATCCTCAATTTTATGTAAAATGTCTTCAACCTTGAACGATATATAAAATAGAACTACTATACATCAATGGCGAAGGTAAAACGGCATGAACAATTATTAATGTCCATCAACAAGAAAAAGAACTCGCAGAGGAGTTCAAGGTTTCAACCCGCACCATACAAAGAGATCTTCTTTCCCTTATTGATATGGGACTGCCGATCATTTCTGAGTTCGGCCCCCACGGGGGATATAAATTGGAAAACGAACGAATCTTGCCGCCCATAGGTTTTACGGAGTCTGAAGCCCTTGCATTCCTATATGCCCTTCAGCCCTACAAAAAGAGCGCATCCTTTCCTTTCAGAAGGGAAGCGGTCTCTGGGCATGGTAAATTTATTAAATATCTTCCGGAGGATGCTGTCAAAAAGTTTGAAGAAATTCAAAATAGATTGCTCATCCACTTTCCATTCTGTGCGGATCCCGTACCCTTCCTTCCGATTTTTCTGGAGGCATCTTTAAGGAAGTGCCTGGTCACTGCGCACTATGAGATGGAGGGGAACACCAGGCTTGGAGGACTGCAGCCCATCGGAATCTATTGTGATAGCGGCGGCTGGTATTGTCCGTGTTATAGTCACACAGAAAACGAGTTTCATGTGATCGATTTATATGAAGTAAAACAAGCGGCAATCCAAATGGAACATCAAGATTTAATGGATTTCTCAAATGTGACGATTTCAAACTGGGCAGATCTCCTGCCGTCTGACAACAAGATCCAATTACATATTAAATTAAACAGTGAAGGCATCAAAAAGGCTTTGAGACATCCCTTTCTCTCCCCTTATGTGTTACAAGAAACCGATGCAGCGGAATCGTTTCAATGTATATACTTACAAGTGATATTCACAGATTTGCGGAATTAATGTGGACCTTCGGAAACGATGCCAAGGTGGTACATCCAGCAGAAATCACAGACATATTACGAAAAAAGACCGAGCTTATGAGTAGAAACTATGAAAGGATTCCAACCTTTTAAAGTTTGAAAGTCTTTTTACTCATAAAAGTTCCCAAAAAGGAGTATAATGTAAGTATTACACTTAAGGGGGATACCCATGGCCTTTTTTTCCAAAAACCCGATCGAACCAGTTCCTGACGTAGAAACGAAAGTATGGGCATGTGAAAATGAGGAGTGCACATGCTGGATGAGAGCAGATTACTCGCTGCAGGAAACACCAGACTGCCCGATCTGCAAATCAAAAATGACTCAAGAAATCCGCATGCTCCCCGAGCTAAAATAAAGGTGAAACAGGATCATATTTAAGTCCCTTGGACTCATAATATGATCCTTTTTTCTAGCTATTCCTTATGTTTACCAATAAGTCATGCTGGGTATAGAACTTGAAAAGGAGGAATTCGACATGAACAATCAAACAGCGAATACACTTGACACCAAAGACAAAGCTAAATTTACTAAAGGTGTTCTTGTTGGGGGCCTGGTTGGAGCCGCAACCGCTCTGTTACTGACTCCAAAATCCGGAAAGGAAATGCGCCGGAATTTATCCAATCAAACATTAAATCTAAAGGAAAAGACGCTTCAAATGAAAGACGAAGCAAAATTGCAAACTCGTCTGGGAACGATGGCTGGCAAAGAAAAAGCTTCTAACATGATGGGAAGCGTGAAAGATAAAACCAGTCAGGTGGCTTCTCAAGCGAAGGAAAAAATGAATGCCATGAGAAACAAAAATGAGGATTCACCTTCTTCAGCAAAAGTGCAAAACGATCCAGGACTACCCCCTTCTCCTGAAGCATCGAAACAGACACTCGGAGAATAATGGATATCAAAGCCCGGCGCTTTTCGCAGCCGGGTTTTTCCATGCGTTTTTTTGTCTCCCCTCTATCACTCCACTTTTTAACTGTGATAATGTTAGGACTCTTCTAATACATTAAGTAGAGACAAATTATGGGGGGGGTGTAGATATGCACATCCATGTGGTTCAGCGGGGTGACAGCCTATGGGGCATTGCCCATCACTATGGTATAGATCTTCAAGTCATCATGAGCGAAAACGACGTTAGAGATCCCAACTCATTGGTTATCGGCCAGGCACTTGTGATTTCTCCACCCTTTCTCCGGTATCGCGTTCAGCAAGGGGATACCTTGTACTTAATTGCCGGCCGATGGGATACTTCGGTTCAAGCCATTGTAGACCGAAACAATCTTGAAAAGTCGTCCTATCTTTACATCGGCCAAGAGCTCATCATACCCGTACATGTCGTCCATCCTGGAGATAGTCTATATATGATTTCCATAAAATACGGTGCAACAATCAACGGAATAGCTGAAGAGAATAATCTATCTTCGGGTTACAAGATTTATCCTGGTCAAAAGTTGACTATTCCTTTCGAGCGGCCCATAAAAGAAATCAATGCCTACATCAGCAGCTACACCCCCGCCATCCAAAGGGAAATTCATTCAAAAGGCCATTACCTGACGTATCTTACTCCATTCAGCTATACCATCAATAAGGACGGGACACTTAACCCTCCAAAGGACGAGGCTGTTCTGCCTGCAGCAAAAGCAGAAAGCATCTCTCCTTTAATGGTTGTGACCAATTTTCAGAACGGGACATTCAGTACTGAGCTAATAAGCGCTGTTCTATCAAATACCAATATACAGACGAAATTGCTTAACACCATCCTGACAACCTTAAGGTCAAAAGGATATAAAGGCGTTAATTTTGATTTCGAATACATCAGCCCCAGCGAGAAAGAAGCATACAATCAGTTTCTGCGCCGTACTGTCTCGTTATTTAAACCACTCGGGTTTATCACTTCTACAGCCTTGGCTCCAAAGCTCAGCGCTGAGCAAAAAGGAATTCTTTATGAGGCACATGATTATCGGGCACATGGTGAAATTGTAGATTTTGTGATTGTAATGACTTATGAATGGGGATGGAGCGGCGGCAAACCGATGGCGGTTGCACCATTAAGTGAAGTAAAAAAAGTCCTGGAATATGCATTGACAGAAATCCCGGCAAAAAAGCTGGTCATGGGTGTTCCACTGTACGGCTATGATTGGAAGCTTCCGTTTGTTCAAGGAACAAATGCCCAGACCGTCTCCCCTCAAGAAGCCGTGGACCGCGCGCGCCGTTACGGAGCATCGATTCAATATGACGAGAAGGCTCAATCTCCTTTTTACTATTATTACGATGAGAATAGAACACAGCATGTAGTCTGGTTTGAAGATGCGCGAAGCGTCCAGGCAAAATACACCGCAGTCAAACGTTATCATTTAAGAGGCATCAGCTATTGGCTCCTTGGGCCAGCATTCCCTCAAAACTGGTACGTCCTGCAAAATGAAATAAAGCCGAAAAAATACTAGGAGTCTTTCATCACATATAGGAAGCTGAGATGTTTCATAAAAAAACAGCGAGGCGTTTTAGCGCCGCGCTGTTTTTTGCATTTCTACACCCACCACATGTCTGCAGGTGTTTCTTCAATAATCACATCATTCAAATTTTTTACGGCACGTGCGAACCCTTCATTAATCGACATGAGGGGATCCTCATGTTCAATACTGACGACATAATCATAGCCATACGTTCGAAGGGCACTAATCATATCTGACCATTCCTGAACACTGTGGCCGCATCCTACTGAACGGAAACTCCATGCCCGAGATTTCACTTCGCCATAAGGCTGCATGTCTGTAAGACCGTATAAGTTCACATTGTCCTGATCGATATAAGTGTCTTTCGCATGAAAATGGTGGATCGCATTTTCTTTGCCTAGTATTTTAATAGCTGCTACTGGATCGATTCCCTGCCACCATAAATGGCTGGGATCAAGATTGGCACCGATGGCGTCGCATGTTTCTTCACGAAGCTTTAATAGCGTGTAAGGGGTATGAACGAGAAATCCGCCATGGAGTTCCAACCCGATTTTCACATTCTTTTCCTTGGCATACTGTCCCCACTCCCGCCAGTAAGGAATCAATTTTTCTTCCCACTGCCATTTTAAGATGTCCCCATATTCGTTCGGCCAAGGGGTGACCGGCCAGTTTGGGTATTTTGCTCCCTCATGATCCCCAGGCACGCCTGAAAAGCAATTGACGACAGGCACACCGAGCAAGCTGGCCAAATCAACGGTTTTTACGTACGTGTCATGTGACTGGCGAGCAAACTCTTGATCCGGAGAGAGTGGATTGCCATGACAGCTTAGCGCGCTGATCGTCAGATCCCGTGATTCCACGTGATGGAGAAAATTCTTTCGTTTCTCTTCACTATCCAAAAGTTCATCCAGGTTGCAATGTGCGTTTCCCGGGTAATTGCCAGTCCCGATCTCTACCGCTTTCACACCGGCTCTCTTTACATGATCGAGCATTTGTTCAAATGGCATCTCTGAAAATAATACTGTAAAAACTCCTAATTTCATTGAGTCTCCACTTCCTTTCTATGATTAAGTTTAACGCTGCTCCCCGTAAGGCTGCTCTCATAGATTGCTTCGATCAGCATGGAGACCATTCTCGCCTCCTCAGGCTTGACCACTTGCTCAGCAAGGCCAAGACAACTGTCCACAAAATTTTCCGCCTGTGGGTTTCCAGGATTTTCATCCCCGGGTATAAAAGATGCATCGGAATTAAGAAGCATACCGTGTTTGGCTTGATTTAAATGAAAAGGAAAAACATCCAGCCCGCCTTTTTCACCAGATATGCTGACATTTTCCACATCATCCTTGATATTCGCAGACCAAGAAGTTTCCAATAATAGAGAGGCTCCGTTTTCAAAACGGATATAGCCTGTTACGTGGTCGTCCACATCAAACGATTCATGGTCAAATTTACCCCATAAGTTTACCTGATCAGGCGTCCGGCTTAACAGGTTATACTGAGACCCCATGACTTCTACCGGAACAGGATTGCCCATGAGCCATAAAGACAAATCCAGCAGATGGCAGCCATAATCGATTAAACTCCCCCCTCCCTGCAGCTCTTTGTTAGTAAAGACGCCCCAGCCGGGAACTTTTCTTCTTCTTAGCCCTTGGGTTCTGATCACAAGTGGTTCACCGATCTCTCCTTCGATCATCACCTTTTTGGCAGCTTGTGCATTTTTCATAAAACGATAATGGTAAGCGATGGAAAGGATTTTACCTGATTCTTTTGAAGCCTGAATCATCCTGTCGCATTCCTCAGTTGAAAGCGCCATCGGTTTTTCACATAAAACGTGGACACCAGCCTTTAGTGCGGCTACCGCAATTTCTGCATGAAACTTGTTAGGCGTGGATATGATCACCGCATCAATATGAGGAAGCATCTCATGATAGTTCCCGTAAACTGACGGAATATCATACTTCTCTGCCATTTGTTGTGCGCGATGAACATTTATATCGCTTACTCCCGTAATCACTGCTTTTTCAGCTAAATTTTGAATGGCTGGAATATGCCTTCCTTCAGCGATTCCTCCGACACCAATCAAGCCTACTTTAAGCAAATTCATGCCAGCACCTCGTTTTTCAGACTTACCGTCTTTTTCGTTTCGCTTGCTTTTAATGCACCGATAATAACTGCGAGAGACCGTTTTCCTTCTTCTCCGGAAACAGCAGGTTCGGTATCCTTAAGGATGCACTCTGCAAATCTCGAAATGACACGCGAATCATTTTGACCGCCGGAATCATTGGTTTGAATCTGGCCGAGAGAATAATTGACTGTAGAGCCGTCTTTGTATTGAGCGATCAATGAATATTCCGGGCTCTCCTCCAGACGCAGAATGCCTTTCTCACCATAGATAATGGTGGAGTTGTCCTCCTTCGACACATAGGACCAGCTCGCCGCCAGTGTTCCGATCACGCCGTTTGCTGTTTTTAAAATACATACCGCTGTATCATCCACCGTGGCGTTTTTCTTTGAAGACGTTTCCACAAAAGCTGCTACTTCATCGATTTCTTCTCCTAGAATGAACCGGAGTAAATCTGTTTTATGAACACCAAGGTCTCCCATAGCTCCGATGAATGCTTTTTCTTTTTTGAAAAACCAGCTGTCCGTTCCATCTGCACTCCAGGTTTCAGGTCCGGGATGCCCGAATGCAGTTCTAAAGCTGTAGATTCTGCCTAAATCCCCAGCAGCAATCAGTTCTTTCGCTTTCTCATGAGACCGGACAAAGCGCTGATTATGAGCAATCATTAATTTTTTCCCATTCTTCTCACTGGCCAGAATCATTTGTTCGGCTTCCTCCAGGGAAGTTGCCATTGGCTTCTCACATAAAACATGTTTACCGCTGTTCAATGCAGCAATGGAAATGGGGGCATGAAGGAAATTCGGTGTACAAACACTGACGGCTTCAACCTCAGGGTCATTAAGGAGATCTTCATATGAATAATACGCTTTTGCGCCGTATTCTTTGGCAATATGATCTGCTCTCTCATGATTAATGTCACAAACTGCCGCAATGATTGTTTGTGTATTATTTTTGTACTCTGGTAAATGTCTGTGCTGAGCGATGCTTCCACATCCAATGACTCCTACTTTAATCATCCTGTCTTCCACTCCTCTTATTTTTGATTGGCAGCAATTGCTTCAAGCGGTTTAGCGTTTCCATATACCGGTTTATCGCTTCCTGCCGGTTTTGCCCATTGAACGGCATTTAATATAACCTTTTGTACATCAGCATTATGATAGGTGGGGTACGTTTCGTGCCCGGGGCGGAAGTAAAAGATTTTTCCTTTTCCGCGTTTGTAGGTGCACCCGCTCCGGAAAACCTCTCCTCCTTCAAACCAGCTGACGAATACGAGTTCATCTGGAGCCGGGATGTCAAAATGCTCTCCATACATTTCTTCTTGCGGGAGTTCAATGTATTCTCCGATTCCTGATGCAATCGGATGGGATGGATCAACGACCCAAAGCCGCTCCTTTTCATCCGCTTCACGCCATTTTAAGTCACATGAAGTACCCATCAATTTTTTAAAGATCTTTGAGAAGTGCCCAGAGTGAAGGACGATGAGTCCCATACCATCCAGAACCCGCTGATAGACACGTTCTACTATTTCTTCTTTCACTTCGCCGTGGGCAAGGTGTCCCCACCAGACAAGAACATCAGTCTCATCAAGAACCTGCTGGTTTAATCCATGTTCTGGCTGATCAAGTGTTGCCGTTTCAGCGTCCACCCCTGCATTTGATAAAAATTGCCGGATAGCGCCATGAATTCCTTCCGGATATACTGCACGCACGGCCGGATTATTTTTTTCATGACGGTTTTCATTCCAGATGGTTACCTTCATTCCGTTCCACTCCTTTTATTTATGTAGAAATAACTTCTTCAAGTTAGTAGGTAAACGTTTACGTATCTGACGAGGTAGAACCTTTTTACTTTTCAGAATGTAAACGTTTACCCTTATTTTACGGCACATTATCCGTTTGTCAAATGTTAATATACAGCATGTTTAAATTTTATGTTCTTGGCAGTGTTCCTTTCTCCCTTTTTCCATGCAGGTTTCAAAATTATGAGAAAGGCTATAGTACTGTACAGACTCATTTCAAAGGAGAGAATCACACAATGGATAGCCAAAAAAAGCAAAAGGAATTGCTGGATCGAAACGACAAAGATAATGCGTTTAAACGGAGCCAGGAAAAACAATTGGAACGGGATCAGCTCGTCATGCCCGCGGATGATCTTCCATTAGAGGATATAAAAGATGAAAAAAATGAGGAAAGACACAAAGAAGATACGAAAAACACTTCGTCATCCGAGAGAAAACTGAATCCTCCCGAAGGTGAACGCTAATTACGATTTAAACAAAGCCGGCTCTGGCAGATTACTGCGCGAGCCGGCTTTTTAATGTTGAAGCTGGTTGGTGTTTTCATAACTCAGCTTCCTGCTCCCATGCTTTTACGGTCTGGTCGCCCGGCAGCAGAAACGTAAGTACACCGGCGATCGGAAAGAAACTGATCATCACCATAATAAACCGGACACTGAAAGCATCTGCCAGGTTGCCGAGAATAACGGAACTAGTGCTCCCATCCCAAAAGCAAGCCCAACGATCAGACCGGAAACCATGCCGATTCTTCCGGGAAGCAGTTCCTGAGCATAGACAACAGTCACTGAAAAACTTGTCATCAAAATAAACCCAAGGAGAAAAAATAGGGGATAGATCCAAAATAAACCAACGTGCGGCAGAACAAGGGCTAGGGGAGCAGAACCCAGCATCGACCAGAAGATCATGTTCCTCTTCCCAAGCCGGTCAGCAAGAGGACCTCCAAAAAATGTTCCAAGAACCCCGGCTGCCAGAAAAACAAAAATATAATACTGCGCATGGCGGATAGAAAGGCCATAATCGTCGATCAGATAAAACTGATAGAAGTTAGAAATTCCCGAGAAGTACCAGGATCGTGCAAAAACAAGAAATACAAGCAGACAAACAGCAAAGGCAATTTGTTTCTTCCGCTTTGGATTTGCGGCTTTCTTCGCCGACTGTTTCGTAACCCTGGGGAAATTTTCGAGACGGGCCCGGTACCATCCAGATACAAAAACCAAGACGATGATGGCCATGGCTGCAGCCGATGTAAACCATATGGCTCCAAACTGGCCGAAAGGAACAAAGACAAGCGCTGTCATGACGGGGGCTAAGGAATTCCCTGTGTTGCCCCCCACCTGATAGATGGATTGGGCGAGACCCCTCCGCTTTCCAGCAGCCATATAGGCAACACGTGAACCTTCCGGATGGAAGACGGCTGACCCAAGTCCAATCAGGGTAACCGATAGCAATATGTACGCAATGTTACTGGAAAAGGCAATGCCAATCATTCCAATCAAGCTTGAAGCCATCCCAAACGGCAGCAAAAACGGTGATGTCGTCCTGTCCGTGTACCATCCAACAACAGGCTGCATAACAGAGGAAGTAATGTTCAGTGCAAATGCGATCCACCCCAGCTGAGTAAAAGACAGATTCATAGACTTCTCCAGAATAGGAAAAATAGCCGGAATAACCGCCTGCATTGCATCGTTTAACAAATGCACGAAGCTGATTGCAAAAAGAACCTTGTAAATCGTTGCTGACGTGGAGACTTCTTTTTGTACAGAAACAGCACCCATGAAAAATCCTTCTTTCTCTAATTGGTTTATAATGTTAAAGATTATCATTCTTTTACGGATTTTTACAAACAAAAAAGAAGAAAGAGCGCCAGCGCTCTTTCTTTTGAGGAAAACGGTTTATAACTTTTCGATGATTTTGTTGATAATTCCGTATTCCTTCGCTTGTTCAGCTGTCATGAAGTAATCACGGTCAGTGTCTTTTTCCACCCGCTCAAGGGGCTGTCCTGAACGGTCTGAAATGATCTTATTCAGAATTTCCCTCGTTTGAATAATCCGTTTGGCATGTATGATCATGTCTGCCGCCTGACCTTGTGTTCCTCCAAGCGGCTGATGGATCATGACCTCTGCGTTCGGCAAGGCAAACCGCTTGCCCTCTGCCCCCCCAACCAGAAGAATGGCACCCATGGAAGCAGCCATACCGATGCAGATGGTGGAAACAGCAGGCTTGATAAACTGCATGGTGTCATAGATGGCCAATCCAGCGGTAACCGATCCTCCTGGAGAATTAATATAGATGGAAATATCTTTATCCGGATCTTCAGCAGCGAGAAACAGCAGCTGAGCTACAACCGAATTGGCTACATTATCATCAATAGCACTTCCAATAATGATAATACGGTCTTTCAAAAGCCTGGAATAAATGTCGTAGGAACGCTCCCCGCGGTTGGTTGTTTCTACTACCATTGGGACTAAATTCATTTTTATATTCCTCCTATTGAATGATTATGCAGCTTGGCAGATCGGGGTTGAAGCCGCGCCAGCTGATGCTATTTTTCCAAATCCGGACGTAATATAAATCACTTTTGCCGGTTTTTTTTCTTCATTTTCAATCGAGATTTCAGTCTTAAGTTCTTCTTGCCCGGAATCTTCCCTTTCAGCCCGCTTCTCCTTTAAAGCAATAACCTTTTCCTCTCGGCCAGCCGGCTTACTGCTCTTTTCCCAGGCGATGGAAGGGTGCTTTTTTACTTCATTCATCCTTCAATTCCTCCCTCAGGTTTTGGATAAACAGCGATAGACACTTGAAAGTCTTCGCCTTGCTCTTTCTTTCCGGATTGATATTTACCAACAAGCTGTTGAAGCAGTGAGAAATATTCATTGATGAACTGGTTGCGCTCCTCTTCATTCGATAAGGAAACCGTCGATTGCAGAACGGCGCTCGGAATTTGCTGATCCTCTGCTCTCTCCATAAGCTGAAGCGCATCTTTCTTCATCGTTTCCGTTAGGGATAGAACATGGGCCAACGCATGCTGATCTTTTAATTTTTGTGAAGCTTCCGGTGATAGCCCTAGTGAATCAGAAAAAATTAATGTTTTAGCAACCGCTTGATACAATACTTCTACCAAATTTCTCACATTCCTCGTTCCTGCCCTGAAAACAAGGCCTACTTTCTCGAGAGCTTTAAGATGGTAATTAATCTTCTGCGGAGTCTCATTAAGCTGTTTTGCTATTTCTGTGGCTGAAGCCGGATCTTTTAGAGCACTCAGCAGCTCGGAACGAATGGGATGAAGCAACGCGGCAGCCTGCTCAGGCAGCGTTACAAGATAAGTCTCTTCGATGGATGCCTTCTTTTTCACTGGTTCACCTCACTTAAAAATTTTATTTTACGTAAAATTATCTTATTACGATAGGCTTATCTTTGTCAAACTTTTCAAATGTTAAACAAAAAAATAACAGAAGCTCATGCTTCTGTTATTTCATCAGAGGTATAGCGGCCAGTACGATAAAGATGACCACCATAACTGTATTGAAAAAAAACTCTGCTTTAAATTTAAAATAATATCGTTCGATGGCCCGAAACAAGAATACCGCCGCTAGGATTCCGAACAACAAGGCAGGGCTGTTAATGTACATGCCATTCCAAAGAGCAAGCAAAAAACCCACGGACAGCAGGACCATTTCAGAATAGACCCATGTCTTATTTCTTTTTTTCATTGTGGCACCTCTTTCTTTCGTACTCTTGTATTGTACGAAGAAATTCTTTATTCGGTGCCCATCCTTTTTCCTAAACGAGTCTTTCTTTGTATGCCTCCTCCACCTGCTGCAGCAATCCTCTTGCCGCTCTCTCGGGATCCTCATGATGGCTGATGGCAGTTATGACAGAAACTCCGTCTGCCCCGGCTTCAACAACGTCAAATGCATTTTCTTCTTTAATGCCGCCAATACCCACAATTGGAGCTGTAATTCCTTTTGCCCTCAATTCTTTCACTACTGAAAAACCCATGACATCACGGGTATCCAGCTTTGTACTTGTAGCGTAAATAGGGCCGACTCCCAAATAATCAGCCCCGATCTGCACGGCCGTTTGTGCTTCTTCTGCATTATGAACAGAAACTCCAAGAATTTTATCAGGAATCCGTCTGCGTATCTCTCTGATGTCTCCATCCTCCTGCCCTACATGCAGTCCATCCGCGTTCAGACTGATCATGAGATCAAGATCATCATTCACAATAAAAGGAACGTGGTTTTTCCGGCAAATTTTTTGCAACCGAAGGGCCAATTCCTTTTTGTCTGCAGAAGAAAGACAACCTTCTCCTTTCTCCCGGTATTGAAACAGCGTGACTCCACCCTTTAGCGCTTTCTCCAAAACAAGCTCAGGAGCCTCTTTGCAATTCAAGCTTCCCATAATAAAATAAACCTTCATCCGTTGTTTTAGATTATCATTTTCCACCCTGTATACCTCCTAAACTCCACCTTCCCGCTGTCTTTAAATCTTCAGGTTTCAATCGAAACAGTTCATCCAGCAATGCCGTTTGAAAAGAACCTGGGCCTGCTGATACAGCTTGTGCACGTTCGGCACAGATTCCAAGCATCGACAAGGCACCCGCGGCTCTCTGACAGGACGAGAGGCTCGTTTCCAATGATTTGGCCAAAAATAAACCGATAAGAGAAGTTGAAAAACAGCCTGTTCCAGTGACATAAGATAGAATTTCATGTCCCCCGGTAATGGTTATGCGTTCCTTGCCATCACTCACCACATCTCTTTCCCCTGTAATGGCAATGACCGAGCCGAACTTGGCGGCCGCATGCAGTGCAAGCTCTTCATGGTTTCCTGACAAATCGCCGTCAACTCCTTTTCCGCCCCACTCTCCTTCCATCAAGAATGCGATTTCCGCAGCGTTCCCGCTAATAACATCAGGAGAAACCTGTTCAACCAGCTCTTGGACCGCATCTTTCCTTAGCCTGCTCAATCCTGCCCCAACGGGATCCAATATGACAGGAACACCCAGTTGCTTCGCCTTTTTTCCTGCGATCACCATCGCTTTCACCAGGCTCGGGTCGATTGTTCCAATGTTCAAAACCAGTGCGTCAGCAGCCATGACAGCTTCTTCCGCTTCTTCATAGTGATGAGCCATCATCGGGCTGCCGCCAGATGCAAGGATACCGTTCGCTAAAAAGTTCATCGTCACCTGGTTCGTGATGTGATGAACCAACGGTTTTTGGTTTCTGATCTCCTGTAAAAGGTGACGTAATTCGTTCATGCTTGATTCCTCCTGTATGCCCAATGGTTAGTCGGTCCATGGCCGCTTCCAATATGGAGCGGATGACTGATCGCTTCCTGAATAAACGTTTTTGCTGTATGAACCGCATGTAAAGGCGTCTTGCCCAGTGCCAGTTCAGCGGCTATTGCAGCGGCAAACGTGCACCCTGTTCCGTGCGTCTGGGGGGTGTCAACTCTTCTCCCTTGCAGCTCATGCATATGCTCGCCATCGTAGAACAAATCAACGGGTGCTTTATCAAGAGTGAGATGGCCGCCTTTAATCACGATCATACGCGCTCCTAATTCATGCAATAGTTTGGCCGCATCCTCTCTGCCTTTCCTGGAGCAGATGCTTTTACCTGTTAATCGCTCCGCTTCAGGAATATTCGGAGTCAGGATCGTGGCCAGTGGAATTAGATGTTTTTTCAATGCTTCTACTGCATCCTCCTGGAGAAGATCTGCTCCTCCTTTTGCAATCATTACGGGATCTACAACGACGTTTTTCCAGCCATGCTTCCGTATATGCGCTGCAACTGCTTCTATAATTTCCGCACTGAAAAGCATACCTGTTTTGAGTGCCTCGGGACGCAGGTCGTCTTCAATACTTTTTAACTGTTTCATGACCATTTCAACAGGCACAGGATGGATCTCTTGAACACCTAATGTATTTTGAGCGGTAATGGCTGTAATGACAGACATGCCATAAGCCCCCAATTCCTGAAAAGTCTTTAAATCTGCCTGGATGCCGGCACCGCCTCCTGAATCTGAACCTGCTATCGTCAATGCTTTTGGTGTATTCAGCATAAGTCAAGAACTCCTTTCACCACTTATGAAGCTTGTTTTCAGCCTAGTCCACATGCATGCAGCTGGACCAGGACCCCTTTGAGCGGTAAAAAGCCGCCTTCCAGAAGAGAAGGCGGCTTAAACGAAGTGTATGCTCATTTTGGTTTAAGCCACTTCCCTCCGCCGGTTTTAACCGGATCAGGTTCAAAGGGTCAAAGATATCTTTTCTCAGCTTTAAATCAAAGCTCCCCTAGTGGTTTACGATGTATGATGTTACTTCTATCCTATATGACAGCGGCTGAAGCGTCAAACGGAGGATAGGATTTGTCGAAAAGTTGGGCTGCTGTGTTTAAAAACAGATGGATACGGGCATTATTTATATAACACCCGATAGAAAACGTGGAGGGAGAGAACGCCAATGAATATAAGAGAAAAACTAGAGCAATTAAAACAGAACCCTGAAGATGTTTACAGCCATTCACAATCCGAAGGCCGTTTCTCAAAAAATTACACGAACCCTGTTGAAGTCAAATATATCCCTACAGAAGATGTTTTCCAATTAAGAGTATTTGATATGGAAGGCGGTGAACAGCTGGACAGCAAAAAATTCCATTCCGTTGATGAAGTTATGGATGATTTAAACTTTGAGAGGAATAGTGGGTAAATCTAAATTTTCAGAATTAAATAGTTGCTATTATCTGTATTGATAAGTATACTAGTAAAAACCCATAAACGCATCAGCTTTCAATCCTACAAGCTTTTGCAAAAAAATTCAAGGAGGAATAGAGCATGAAAGACAACACATCGTATAATAAAGACATGAACGATCTTGTGAAATATAAGCTTCAGAAGAAAAATGACCCGTTCGCTTTTAATATGGTTGCTCAGATGATCCTTGATGAGTCGCTGCACGCCCATCAGATGAAACGTTATAAACAACAAATAGATGAAGCCCTGGAAAAACGGGATGAAAAACTCTTTATGAAATTAACCGATGAATACATTAAATTTCTAGGATAAGAAACCAGACCTTTTACTGGTTTGGTTTCTTTTTTTGCACGCTTTTTTCTTTTTGAGTAAACCCATACCCCTGTGCCGCTAAGAGAATGATCCCGGTGATAATCCGATAAGAGCAATAATGAGATAAGAAACCGCATGAAGCATTCCATTCCATGTCTCTTTCAATAAAGCCTTGGCTTTGGCCCACGTATTCAGCTGTTTATTGTCTGTGCCTTCATTCTTCACCTCAAAATGAACCGTTACCGTTGAAAGTTCGCTTTGATTGTTTAAAAAGTTCATTTCTGCCCTGAATCTTTTCGATTTGTTCCTGCATACCAGCAAGTTCCTTTGAAATGTGAAGGAGGTCCTCTGTTTTTTCTGCATTTTTCATAAAGTTTTCCAAACGGGTTCGGACGAGCCGCTTTGCTTTCAGCCGTACTTCCAGGTCTGTATATTCCTCTGTAACGTCTCGACCGTTGATCACCTCTTCAGGACTGCCCGTGCTTAATGCCCTGGCTTTACGTGTAAACGCAAAAAAACGATCCTGTGGAATCCTTACTTTTAAATAACCTCCGCTATGCCCTCCTTCTTCTGATAAGGTTTCGCTTTCAACGATGTAGCCGCCCATCTTGTTTGCAGCTGTTCCACATCGCTCCGGGCCTTCTTAAAGTTTTGAACCGTTATCGTAATCTGACTCGTGTAGATCATCTTTTGCTTTTGGGTATCAGACTTTTTAGTTTCTGACCTATCCTTTTTCATGGCGATGGAAGAGCTTCCTCCTTCAGATGCCTTCTCTGAAGTGCTTTCTCCCATACTGCTGCAGGAAGCCAAAAAAAGAACGAGTAACAGGCAGAAAGCGCTGAATTTCCTATTTCTCTTTTTTATCATCATCATATCCCCCTTTTAACAATAGACGACTAAACCGGCCTGACAGTTGCAATAAATGGAAAACTCATGTCAAAAAGTTGCAATATCACGCGAATATGCTAGTATTTACAAAGTGATTTATTTACAACAAGAGCAGTTAAGTACGGAGGATACCATGAATAAAGTAGGAAGAAACGAACCGTGTCCATGTGGCAGCGGCAAAAAATATAAGAATTGCTGTCTGCGCTCGGTCACAACCGTTCAGATGAACAAAATCGTTGAAATTAGCCGTCATCAGGAAGGTGCAGCCAAGTTTGCCTTTGATCATTTTCAGGAAGAAATGGGAAGCCGAACACGTAAATACATAGAACAATACCAGATTGGCAGAGATCAAGAACAAACGTACGCCAATTTGATCGTTTGCTGGTTGATGTTCCAATCTGATATGAAGGACGGCAAATCGCCGATGGAGCTTTATCTTCAAGACCAATTAAAGAAAGAGCAGCCGCAAATTATGGATGTCCTAAAGAGCTGGGAGAAAAGCTCCCCATCTGTTTATAAAATAGATTCTAACATAAACCGAAATACCTTTTTGTTACAGGATGTAATGGACGGTAAGGAATACACTGTTGAATTTAATAGCGAAATTCTTCCGCAAGAAGAAATGGCTCTTGTCGGTTTCCTCATCTATACAGGAGAACATTATGAATTTTACATTGATTTTGCCTTGATCCCTCAAGGTGAATGGAATGGCCGCTTACAAGGGATGTTTCCCCAAAAAACAGCTTTGAACACTAACTTCCCTCATGCTTTACAAGCACTCTTGTCAAAACAGGAACAGACTGGGGACAACAGTATTTCTCGACAGGATGATCCAATACTCGCTCACATTAAAGAGAATGCAACAGAAGAGATAGTCAATGAGGCAGAAAAAATCTGGAAATCATGGAACAGTGAACAAAAGCTTGTGATTCGAAAAGAGGAACCATATGCGGCTGCTATTCATTACAGAGTGTGCAAGGATGTCCTGAACATACCTGCTACTCAGTCAGAAATCGCAATCAAGTATGGGATATCAGCATCCAGTCTTTCTTCTAAATACCGCCAGCTTAAAAACCTGGCAGACTAAAAAGAACCTGCTCTTATGCAGGTTCTTTCTATGTGCCCGAATTTGATGATCGGTAAGCTGTGCAGCAAACTTCTATATTTTCATAAGCTTCGGATTCTGAACCTGCAATCGGCCCCCGCTCTAAACGATTCCTGATCATCGGCATCCGTTCACCTCCGCTCTTTTACATCTTATTTTTTGTTGATGCGATCCTTTTTATTCGATAAACCAAAAGCTCTGCTGACAAAAATCAGCAGAGCAGAAGGATGAAGCAATTATTTGGCTTGTTTGTGCAAGGATTCTTCAGTTCCATCCTTGCCTTTACTTCTATTTAAATACCAATACAAAGGTAATCCAATCAGGGTAACACCTATAGCTGTAAGACTGTCTCTCGGATTATCAATAATCGTTGCGATGACGATGTAGCCAGCCCCTATGATCGCAAACGCTGGAACAAGTGGATACAGAGGAACACTGTACGACCGCTCCTTCTTTTTGTTTCGCTTTCTCAAAAGGAAGACAGCAAAAAAGGCAAAAATGTAAAAGATATAAATAGCGAATATCGCCATGGCTGACAGATAATCCGGATTAGACAACAGCATCAGGATAACAGCGAACACGACTTGCAGTCCTGTAGCAGGAATCGGTGTTCCAAACTTCTCGGAAACGGAGGCTAGAAAATGGGATGCCGGCAGCTGTTTCCGTTGAGCCATGGCGTAAGTTACCCGCGGAAATGTTAGGATCTTACCATTCAAACACCCGAAGATAGAAACCGCAATCCCAATGGCAATAAGCTTCCCTCCGACCTGACCGAATAATAGAGTCGCCGCTTTACCTGCTGAGTTCTCGCCAAGGCTTACAATCGTACTTGCCGGCAGAACATGAAGCATCGCGATATTTACAAGCAGATATGCTGCGGTAACAATGAGGATGCCCCCGATGATGGCTTTCGGGAGGATCTTGGCAGGATTTTTCATTTCACCCGCTACAAATCCGACCATGAGCCATCCGTCATACGCCCATAATGTCGCAAGTATAGCGGCTCCCATACTAATCTCACCACCAGTCAACCCGCTGCCTGCAGAAAGAACCTGTTCATTTCCTTTCCAAATCCCAAACACAATAATTAATACAATGGGAAGGAGTTTACCGGCCGTGGCGACATTCTGTACAATTCCTCCATACTTCGTGCCGAAACTGTTAATGACCGCTAAAAAAACGACCGTTATGATTCCGATCCAGGGGCCAGCCTTTTCATTCCATTCGAACAGATTTGTGATTAAAGAACCGAAATACAGCCCAAGGCCCCCAATAATCGCTGGTCCGTAAATGACAGTCTGAACCCAGCCGCTTAAATACCCCCATACTTTTCCGTATACTTCTTCCATATAGACGTAGAGTCCGCCTGTTTTCGGTATTTGAGTGGCTACTTCAGCTATTGTCAGGCCGCCTGCCAAGGTGATCAGCCCGCCCAGCAGCCACGCAAGCAATGCCATACTGGAGCCGCCCGCATACTCAATTACTTTTCCAGGCTTCATAAAAATACCTGATCCGATCACTGTTCCGATTACAATAGACATCGCCACTGAAAGCCCGATGTCTTTTTTGAGACTTGCTTCTGTGTTCACTCTGCTGTCCACTCCCAAACTATTTTTGTCTACTCTAGAAGGACTTCTTGTAAAAACCTTATCATAGCCGGGATGATCTGTCACTACGATCAAAAATAGTAATAGTATTCAAAAAAATACAAATATATTATTATAGAAGTATAGGGCTTTCCCATCTTTCTTCAGATACCCTTTTTAAAAGCGGTAATTCCCAAATACAACAGCCCGATCAGTCCAAAGAGCGGATAGAGATAGTGCAATAGTGAAGAGTATCCAAAAAGGCTGATTAAATATCCCCCTCCCATCAAAAGGCACAGTATAACGTTGGAGGAAAGCTTGATGTATTGTTTTGCCGGTTCCAGCAGGCCGAATAAATTGCCGATCAAGGTCGTGAAAATTTCGCCATAGACTACGATCAAAAAAAGAAAATGAACAATTGCACCAAGCTTGCTGATGATCTCTGCGACCGGTATTTCATGATGTATGGACTGCGGCACTAAATAAAGAGCAAAATGGCTGTTAAGCAAGATAAAAGTTAATCCCAGGCCTCCAATAAATCCGCCCCATTTAATAACTGTCTCATCCTCTGCTTCACGGCTTAACGGCACGAGAACAGCCTGGGACAGGGTTAAGTTAAACGCGGCATAAGTAAAAGGGCTGAAGAGCCATTTCCAATGCCGGGTAAAATCTTCCGTTCGGATAAGGGGAGCTTCTATAGGTGAAAAAAACATAGATACCGAAATGATGATCGAAAACAGAATCATGACAGGAACGATAACCGAATTCGTCCATAAAATACCGTCCATTCCTTTTTGCATCACTATGAAGCACAGGATGACCGTTAGGATGATCCCTGCATGAAATGGCAGATGAAGCTGTTCTGAGAATAAAGCCCCCGTCCCTGACAGCATGACCGATGTGACCCCAAACAACATGATAAACATGATAAGATTGATTCCTGTGGCAATCCGGTCCCCAAACAAATACCGGTTTAACGCTTCATAAGTGTCTGCGCCGATTGTTCGTGCAAGCAGCATGATTTTCGTACCCAGATAAATAAACAGGAAACCGCTGATTAAGATCCCCAAAAAACCGGCAGAACCATGAACGGTAAAAAACTCCACAATCTCTCTTCCCGTCGCAAAACCCGCTCCTACAACCGTGCCGATATAAGTGGCAGCAATTTGAATAATCTGTTTACGCCGTATACCCATCATACCCTCCAACTCCGCCCGTCCTTTCTGTTTAAATGTATGCCTGGACGAGGATTTTAGAAGGGCACTGTGAGAGCGGAACGCATTCCTTTTAAACATTAAACCCTTTAAGAGGAGATCGGAAAACGATAATAAACGTGTCCAGTAAATGTCTCAATTGCATCCCATCGGGAATACGATATCTCCACCAGATTAACGAACTCCATTGCTGCGCATATGGTTTCGATAATCTCCTCATGTTGCTGTCCATCAAGCACCGGTCTTTCAATTTTGGTATTGGTCCAATCGTATGCTCTTAAAGCACAATATGCTGCGGTATAAACCATACCTTGCCATTATTTCATTTTTCCACGGTCTCATATCAATGAAACCACTCCCTTAATTCCATAATATTACCGAACAAACGTTCTTGAAAACTGGAAAATAAAGAGAGAACCGACTTTATGCTGTCGATTCTCCGTATGAAAACCTAATCCTTATCCAACTTCCCCTCTAACAAAACTAGGTTTTCTTGGAAGTTATATTCGGCAAATTGAGCACCATACGCGTAATTAACCATTTTAAGCCACAAATCAGAACGTTTACCTATTTGGTATAGCGACTTTTTATGCTTGACAACAACACTCTCAAACGATTGATCGTAGATAGCTGGCGGGAATGAGCACCGTCCATCACACCGACCTTTGCAATGGTTGAGGTGTTGGTCGGTAAGATAGCACCTAATAGCACCTTTCTCTCTACAGCGGTTAGGAAGTTACCGAATTACATTCCCTTTCGAAAAAAGCCCCGATTTGAAGGATTTTCTTCATTAATCTTCTATCTTCACTTTTCCTAAATCATCTTGTATTACCTTGCTTAGATCTTTCTGTTTTGACCGCAGATAAATGTCATCCATGATAAATACCAAGTCGTTCTCTCTGTTTAAAACAGCGAATTGATAGCCCTCTAAGTTCTTTTCTAACTCATTTATTTGCGGTTGGGTTAATTCGTTTGGTATTTCTTCAACAAACTGTATATGCATTTCCTTGCTTTGTGAGTCTCCCTTTTTAAATGATGGTCCTGGCTTTGCCAAAGTTTGCTCCAGCGAAGTGACTTCCATAGTTTCATCGGGGAAACCAATCACAAAGGAGTAGTCAATTCCTTGTGATAAGAATTTTACAAGCTTACCGCTTAAATGGTAGTCCATATCAAGAACAATCTTTTTTTCCTAAATACTTAAATGATCTAGGGTGAAAATTGAATTTGTCAAATCGTTTACCAAAATCCAATTGTTTTTGTAAAGTCAATTCTTCTTTTTCAGGTTTGGCGGCTTGCGCGCTCGGGACGTTCTCTTCTTTAGAAACCGGCTTGGTTTCCTCTTTAGAACAACCTGTAATCGCTATTAACAAAATCAAGCAAGCCAGAATTTTTTTCATAAAACTTCATCCTTACATTTTTTGTTGATCTGAATAATTTGGTTGTTATTTTTCTGATAATTATCTGCTTAGCTTTCGGTTCGATTTAGTTCCTATACCGCTTTCTCTCGCCACCAGATCTGCCCGACTGAACGGCTTTATAATAAAGTCAGGCGCATTTTCTATCCTACATAAGAGAGCAACCGTTCTACAGAATGGTTGCTCTTTGTTGAGCGTCGAATTGTTAGTCCTCTAAATTTCCCTTATGTCCACCAAAGGATTTCTCCATTCATCCATAAATGTTAGTTACACCCTTTACTATGGCTAGGCATATATCAATGACTATAACCCTTTTGAAGACGTCTATATTTTATGGAAAATTCTTTTTCTCCTAATCTGTTGTTACTTAGAAAAAAATTAAGTGAGAGTGGAAAATGATGAGCATAGAGATAATCATTATGGGATTATTTGTGGGTTTTTTAATAGGTTTAACAGGAGTAGGAGGCGCAGCTCTTTTAACTCCTATTTTAATTATAGCCGGAATCAATCCCTCTATTGCCGTAGGTACTGATCTTGTCTACAATTCGATTACTAAACTTTTTGGCACTGTACAACATTGGAGACAAAAAACAGTTAATGTACAATTAGTCAACTTTCTTGCTATTGGCAGTATTCCAAGTGCCACTGTAGCGATCATCCTACTGAATAACTATACCAACAGGTTTAATCAAGATCAAATCATTAAAAATGTGCTCGGATATGTTTTGATTTTAGTTGCCCTATCGATTATTGTACGCATGTTTTTCGATAAAAAGTTAAGGCCCAACCGTTTGCAATTAATGCCAATTGAACAAAAAAAAGGATTAACAATTTTTATTGGTATGCTATTGGGTTTTATTGTAGGCCTTACCTCCATTGGATCTGGGTCATTGTTTGCTGTTGCGATACTTTACCTCTATCAACTAAAGGGCTCAGAGTTAGTAGGTACAGATATTGCGCATGCATTTTTGTTAGTAACGGTTGCTGGCTTACTCTATTTAGGAGTGGGTAGCATCAATTATCCTATTGTGATGAATCTACTTACAGGTTCGATACCCGGTGTATTGATTGGAAGCACATTGTCTGTCAAAGTACCAACAAGACCACTTCGAACCGTTGTCGCATTGCTAATCTTGATTAGCGGCATCAAACTTTTATAACGGGAAAAATCAGAAAAAATCGAAGCGTAGACCCTTCCGCCTCGTTTTTTTTTCGTTACTATAGCATCGCGTCGTTATTGATCAAAATGTCCTGAATATCAACATGTGTAGTGATAGCTTTGATATGCAAAGGCACAACAACTGTAAATGTTCAGAAAATAATCTGAGTCAATCCTTTATGACTAGCTTGGAACTTTAGGCATGTAACCTTAATATACTAAGAATGAAAATCAATGTTATGAAACGCAAATTGTTTACATTACAAGGAGGGAGGTACGATGATGGCTGAATTATCCTATAAATATCTTACGGACAAAGACTATACAAGAATAAACAATACCCTCGCCGGAAGCAGCTCATTAGATATTATCAAATGGGCTTATGAAACCTTTAAAGATGAGCTTGTTTATGCCTGCAGTTTTGGTGCAGAAGGGATGGTCATTCTCGACCTTATAAGCAAGGTGCGACCTGACGCAAAAGTTATTTTTCTTGATACAAATGTCCATTTCAAAGAAACGTATGAGTTAATTGATCGCGTGAAACAAAAATATCCTTGTCTACAGATTGAATTGCTCCAACCTGCCCTTTCAATAGATGAGCAAGCGGTACAATACGGAGATGCCTTATGGAAAAGAAATCCTGATTTATGTTGCAGTATGCGTAAACTTGAACCGCTCGAGAAGATTTTAAACACCAAAAAGGCTTGGATGTCCGGTTTAAGAAGAGACCAATCCCCGACTCGTGCCAACACACAATTCATTAATAAAGATGACCGTTTCTCATCAATAAAAATTTGTCCCCTAATTCATTGGAAATGGGAGGATGTATGGGACTATATTTACCTAAACCAATTACCATACAATACATTGCACAAAAGCGGATACCCAAGTATTGGTTGCATTCATTGTACTTTGCCGGTTAACGACGGTAGCCATTTACGCGCAGGTCGTTGGACCGGCTTAAACAAAACGGAGTGCGGTCTGCATCTGAAAACCTCAAAAAATAAGGAGTGATCCCTTATGATTGAGCCTCACGGCGGAACATTAATCAATCGGGTAAACCTAGAATATGACTGGTCATCGGTTCAACAGCAAGTAGAGCTGGATTCTTTCGCTTTATCTGATCTTGAATTGATTGCGATCGGAGCCTACAGTCCAATTACAGGCTTTATGGGTGAAAAAGATTACCAAACTGTTTTAAATGACATGAGACTATCAAGTGGCCACGTATGGAGTATTCCGATCACCCTTCCGGTTTCGGAAGAGAAGGCCATTTACTTAAAACTCGGTGAAAAAGTAAAACTTGTTCATAAAGGAATTGTATATGGGATTTTGAGACTGGAAGAAAAATATCATCCAAATAAACATTTGGAAGCGGCAAAGGTATATCAAACCACAGACCTCGCTCACCCCGGCGTAAAAAAGCTCAGGGAGCGGCCGAGTATGTACCTTGCCGGACCAATTACCCTTGTAAAACGCCTGCCAAAGAATGAATTCATTGAGTTTTTCGACGATCCAAAAGAAACGAGAGCAGCCTTTAGGAAGCGGGGCTGGAAAACCATCGTCGGCTTTCAAACAAGGAATCCTGTTCACCGGGCACATGAATACATTCAAAAATCTGCTCTGGAAATGGTTGATGGACTATTCCTTCACCCTCTGGTAGGCGAAACAAAGGCGGATGACATTCCTGCTCCAATTCGAATGGTGAGTTACCAAGTCTTACTTAAAAATTATTATCCACAAAACCGCGTGTTTCTTGCGGTGTTTCCGGCGGCGATGAGGTACGCAGGCCCCAGAGAAGCGGTCTTTCACGCGTTGGTAAGAAAAAATTATGGATGTACACATTTTATAGTCGGGCGGGATCATGCGGGGGTTGGCAATTTCTATGGAACTTATGATTCCCAGCTTATTTTTAATCAATTTACCCAAGAGGATTTAGGAATTATTCCATTGTTCTTTGAACACGCTTTTTATTGCACAAAATGCGGGAATATGGCCACGGCCAAAACATGTCCTCATAGCACACATGACCGAGTTATTCTTTCGGGTACAAAAGTAAGGCAATTGCTGAGGAATGGTGAAGCTCCGCCACCTGAGTTTAGCCGTCCAGAAGTGGCAACGGTCTTGATTAATGGAATGAAAATAGCTTCACATTAAAGATAAAAAGGAGACAGACATTGTGGCACATCATGTGAATGTAATCTGGCATCGTGCTACTGTGATGAAAGAAGCAAGAAGAAGGCTAAACCGTCATCACAGTACCGTACTTTGGTTCACTGGCCTATCAGCTTCCGGCAAATCAACAATAGCAAATGAAGTCGAAAAACGGCTTTATGACAAAGGCTTAAGGACATATTTATTGGATGGAGACAATATTCGTCATGGAATTAATCAAGATCTCGATTTCAGCCCAGCAGATCGAAAGGAAAATATTCGTAGAATCGGTGAAATCTCCAAACTCTTTGTTGATGCAGGTATGATTGTTATTACCGCATTTATTTCACCTTTTCGTGATGATCGAAATCTGGCTAGAAGTCTCCTCGAAGCAGGAGAATTTATTGAAGTATACACTAAATGTTCTCTCGCTGAGTGCGAAAAGCGTGATCCAAAAGGTCTTTATAAAAAAGTTAGAGCCGGCGAAATCCCTGAATTTACTGGCATATCTTCTGCATATGAAGAACCCTTTTCACCAGATATTACAATAGAAACAGATAAACAATCGATAACGAAGTCGGTCGATCAAGTAATTCATTACTTGGTGGATAGAGGTTACATTCCTCGTTAATTCCCCTTAATTAATCAGTTAGTTGAAACTTGTAGGAATCTTCCTATATCACTGATTTATGCTGGAGTTTTTTGTTTTAATGTGGGGAATTATTTTATCCCTTCTAAACTTTTTTCTATAACTAATGTGGTGCTTATCTTGAATAAGGTTTAAGAAATGATCTTCAGCAATACCAGCTAATAGAAGGTCAATGGATAAGACTAAAAAGCTGAAAAAGACATGTTACAATAAAAATGAATATACTGAGGTGTTTGATGACATATAGCTGATAATTGGCCATGGTCCCTTTAGAAACATTTTTTCTTTTATGTTCCAGCCATTTGATAAGAAACTCACCAAGTTTCATATCCGTAGGGTTAACAAATGTTCCGTTGGTCACCTCAACCATTGTCCCGGCTCTTTTTTTCTTTGCTTCTCCTTTGGTTCGAAAAGGCCCAAATCGCTTTTGCTTTCGCTTACCTGTCACTGGATCGATTCCAATATCCGTACGAAAACCATAACCACCATCATAAATTTTAGGCTGTCTCATGTGCCAATCTCCTTTCAAATGTTTTTTTTTAGCAGGGCATATTCTTTAACTTTTGTTCATCAATACGTCTTCTCTATTTTCCTCAAATGCGCAGCCAAACGGGTTGCGCATTTTTTTTGCATTACTTAGCCACTATAAGAAGTAAATGGAATTAAGGAAAAAAACGATGTTAATTTTAAATAACGGAAAGGAGTTTTACTTTTGATATTCTTCCAACCCGAGTTTCGTAATGAGCAAGGAGAAATAATTAATGTGGTCGACACAAACGGGAAAGCGGTGGGATACATTTCCTATTTGTTTAAAGGCGAAAATGATCTTTTTGTCATGGGTCAGTTGGAGGATGCAGGTGAGGAGCAAAACTTTATTGATATCACCTCAAAATTTATCGACGGACTAAAAAAATCCATTCTTGGCAGCATGGAGAAAGAGCCGAATCTATTTATCCATCTTGGTGGAGAGGCATTGGAATTAGATCAAGACAAAGAAGAAAAAAATGAATAAAGGTTACTGAGAGAACCCCTTCAGCCTGGTAAGCATAGGATGATTTATAGTCTGTTACCCACTAGGAGGGACCTTTTTGTGAATCATCCCAAGTTTACCTGTCATCCGGAGCTAATTGATCCATCAGGAGAAAGGGTCAGTAAATCAGAAGAACGTGGTTTAACTATGTTAATTGATAAGGGAATCTGTCTCGCTTTATTTCAAGAGCACTTACAGTTTATAGGTCCATTTGTTGACTATGTAAAATTAGGTTTTGGCACCACAGTGTTATATCCGCCTGAAGTTTTGCAAAAAAAGCTTCTTTTGGCAAAAAAGAAAAACATCATCTTATATCCGGGCGGAACTTTATTTGAAATCGCATCTTATAAGGGTGTATTAAAAGAATATTTCGATTATTTGCAGAAAATGGGTTTTGATCACATTGAAATATCCGATGGTACGATTGAATTGCCTGCTAGAAGAAGGCAAAAGATGATTAAAAGGGCTGTTTCAGAAGGGTTTACGGTCATAACTGAATGTGGTAAAAAAGCAATCGGTAGCCATTTCGAAGTAGAAGAATTAGAGCGCACCCTTTATTCGGATCTTGAATGTGGCGCCGCTAACGTAATTGTGGAAGGAAGGGAATCGGGAAAAAATGTCGGTATTTTTAACGAACAAGGGCTTATAGATAAACAATTTCTTCTCGATATCCAAGAAACGATTCCTACTAATATGAGGAAATATCTCATATGGGAAGCTCCGCAAAAAAACCAGCAAATCGAATTAATCCATTTCTGGGGAAGAAACGTAAATGTTGGGAATGTTCAATTTGAAGATGCCTGTAATCTGGAATGCCTCAGAAGGGGGCTTAGATTCGATACTTTTCCAACAGACCAACCCGGATCTGTTATGAGGGTCGACTAACGTATAAAAAACTGGAGTAGAGTTTTTTCTCTCCAGTTTTTATTATTTACCATCAATACTCTCCACCCTGTTTGCTCACAGTAGGGCTGTTTAAAAAATAGCCATATGTTGTGCATATGAAAATAATTAACACGTGTTCATACATCAAACGTTTAGTGAAGGGAAATGGTAACAGAGAAAAGATAATTATATTGGAGGAAGGAAAATGGCAGCAAAACAAGGAAAGGCAACCATGGTCGCAATCGCTCTTATCCCTTTGGTTATGGTATTGGGAAATTCGATGTTAGTCCCTGTACTTCCCACTATGAAATCAAAATTGAACTTATCCCAATTCCAAGTCAGTCTCATCATTACGCTGTTCTCCCTTGCGGCAGGCTTGATCATTCCTTTAATCGGGTATTTATCCGATCGATTTGGCCGTAAGTGGATCATTGTAACTTCATTAGCGATCTATGGAATTGGAGGAATCGTGTCGGGATTAGCGGCTTGGATCATGGAGGATCCATACATGGTGATTCTGATAGGAAGAGTAATTCAAGGTATTGGAGCTGCTGGCACCTCCCCTATAGCCATGGCTTTAATTGGAGATCTTTATTCAGGGACACAAGAAAGCAAAGCACTTGGAATTATTGAATCCACAAATGGGATAGGAAAAATCCTTTCGCCAATCTTGGGATCTGTCATTGCTCTTATTACCTGGTTCGCGGTGTTTTTTACCTTTCCCATTCTTTGCTTTGCTACAGCGGCCTTTATATGGTTTGGTGTGAAGGAAAAGAAAAAAATGGACGGGAAACCTCTGCCTGAGTATCTCGGGGCTTTGAAGCAAATATTTAAACAGAAAGGGAAATGGATGATTCCAGCATTTTTTGTAGGATCAGTAGGGTTGTTTATCCTTTTTGGTGTTTTATTTTATTTGTCAGATATATTGGAAGTAAAATATAAGATTGATGGGATGATTAAAGGGTGTATTCTTGCCGTTCCATTGATTGGGATGGTGGTTACGGCTTATATCACTGGTGCGAAAATTGATCAGAACAAACCGCTAATACGAAAAATAATGATCATTGGGCTACTGTTTTTAACTGGCTCAATGCTTACTGTTTCTTTTTTTCAACAAATTTATCTCTTGATTGGCCTATTAACGCTCGGTAGTATCGGAACAGGACTTTTATTACCTTGTTTAAACACGTTAATCACAGGAGCGGTTGAAAAAGCAGAAAGAGGCATGATCACCTCTTTATACGGCAGTGTGCGTTTTCTCGGCGTAGCATTTGGTCCACCTCTTTTTAGCTGGCTGATGAAAATCTCCCATAAGACGGTCTTTTTCAGTATGGCCGGTTTAAGTTTGTTGACCTTAATTTTAGCCTTTTTTTTCATTAAACCGGGTAAAAATAAAAAAGAAGAAACAGGAGGCAAACAACAATTGGCTACCCTTTTTAAAAAGAGATCGAAGGTACCCACGTCATAACCATTAGAATACTTTTGATACGAAATAGATGATTTTCATTAATAAGGCAGTGATTGCGGCTGCCATAAGAGGGCCTACCGGAATCCCGCGCAAAAAAACAATTCCGATTATGGAGCCAACAACAAGACCGACAATCATATTAGGCTCCACTCGAAGCATTGCCAATCCTTTACCGTTCATATATGTAGCAAGCGCTCCACCTGCAAGGGCCACTGCTCCCGAAAGGGTTGTAAGGAGCAGTAAGATGTCTTTCCCGGTAATTTTTCCGCTTGCAAATGGCACTAAAACGGATATCGTCAAAAACATTAGCCCTAGTTCTAAACCACGACGTTCTAACATGGGGAATAAACGCTCTAGTGAAGACAATTTCAACACTAGCAGTAAGCTAGCAGCGGTGGCAATAATCGGAGAACGACCAATTAAACCTACGATAATAAGAAATACCAGTGCAAATTCACTTGAAGAAATATTCATTGTCAACCAACCCCTGTCCCGTTTCTACTTATACAGTTTTATGTGTCCGACAAAGAGAGTATTCTATTTCCTTTCACAATTGGGACTATTTTCAAAACGTCTGTTTGACCGCAGTATTGAATATCATCTGTGTATTGGTTCTGGACTAATCGTTTTCCGGTAGTGGTTGTAAAAAGGAGTTTAGGAAGTCGCTGAGCCAGCTGAAGAAAGCAGGCTTCCAGTGCGTCCGAAAAATCACAGGTCTCGATATAAGAGGCCTGTTTTTTTGCTGAATGGACCATCATTCCTGCCGCAAGTCCATCTTCTAAAGCAAATTCATTTCGAGTACCTGCGCAACAAATGGTTATATCCCTATTGTGTACCATCGCGGCGTTTATACAAGCAGAGGCGTTAAGAAAACAGCCAATCAACAGCCTGTCTGCTTTAGCTGCTTTTTCAACGGCCTTAGTCCCATTTGTCGTAGTTAAAATAAGATGTTTCCCTTTATGGTCTTTTTTTCTCAGCTCAGTAGGTGAATTATTGTAGTCAAAACCATCAATTTTTTGGCAATGCCTCTCCCCTGCAATGACGGTATTTAATGAGTGCAAAGCAAATGCTTCAGTGGCTGTTCCAACAGGAATAACGAATTCGAAACCGGAGTCTAAAGCTGTAACAATTGTGCTTGACGCTCTAAGTACATCAATTACGATTACCGTTCGACCGTCTACATGTCCGGGTCTTATTTCTTCAACGGTGGAAACCGTTAGAATTCGCATATAATCCTCTCCTTTCAGACTTTACGCTTAACAACATAAATTTAATGTATGACATACCAGAAAAAATTGATTCACATGAGTGCATTTTCTGTGGAAATTTAGAAAGACAGAATCAAAAAAATTTATCATTCATCAACGATCATAAGACAGTAAATGAATGTTTCTAAAGCCTTTTGTCGACACTTCTATTAATAAATAAACAAATGTAGGTGCCATTATGCCAGGAAAAGAAATGTTAGCTGCGTCTGATTTAAATACAATTATTACAGCCATTATCATTGGAACTTTCGCCCGCTTCGCCACTTTAAAGGAGGATTTTCGCCAATATCCTAGTTATCCTAATGGATATTTAATTCATTTAATTACCGGATTTGTCGCAGCGGCTATAGGAGCCGTAGCCCTCCCTGCATTGTTGGCTAAGAATTTTATTGCAGTTACCTTCTTGGCCATAGCCATCCAGCAATTCAGGGACGTTCGTAAAATGGAAAAAGAAAGTTTAACTGACTTGGAAGAAACTGAATTTACGTATAGAGGCAAAGCTTATATTGATGGCATCGCTAAAACATTTGAAGCAAGGAATTATTTTTCCTTAGTTGTAGCCTTAGTTACATCTTTCGCGATACACATTGAACCGTTTAATGGATGGATTGGAACTTTTATCGGGATCGCTGTTGGACTTTTTTTCCTCTTTTTGTTAGTTCGAATATCAAAAGGAAAAACAATTGGCGATATCGCTCAAGTCAGACCCGGTAAAATTGAAGTTCATGAATCTGAACTCTTTGTAGATGGGGTGTTTATCAGTAATCAACTTGGAAGTGACTATGCTCAAAAGCTATTCAAAGAAGAGGGGATGGCGGTTGTCATTTATCCAAATGAAGACCATTTTCGTATCAACCTGGAGAATTTTGGTCAACGTCAAGCAGCACTGTTTGAAGCAATACGAACTTTGGGAGTAAAGCGTTATCATTTTACAAGAAGACATTTTGAAAATGGCAGCGTAGTCATTGCCCTTATCCCGATAAAAAAAGATATTGATGCATTTATTGAAGTGGTAAAAAAATGTCCGTTAATAGAAAGTGTAAAAAAAGCAGAATCTGTCATGAAAACTAATTTGAGAGGAAAATAAAGATATGGGAAAAGAATCAGTAATGAAGCCAAACTATGACATTTTAGCAGTGGTTACACTGAATAAGGATCGAGTACTTTCCGGAAAACCTCTTACTTTATTAGCATTGAATGAAGAGGAACAAAAAGAAATGACGTCTGATATTGCGAAAGCATTAAAAGCAGAAGTGGTCAGAATGAAAACGAAAGACTATCTTATCATTAGAATATAGAGCTTCTTTATCACGAACTGTTGCAAAGACAAATAATGTTACCATAGGATGTAGAGGTTCGCTCCACAGCCCGGCGGGTGCATGTACTCAAACATGATTTACTTTTAAAATGTTGCAAACCAACAAGAAGTGAACGTAAAACTCACTTTTTTATTGTTATAGTTAATTTCAAGAAGCGATAGTTTGAATTTAAAGATCCTGTTTTTATTATATGGCATATGGGAGATTGTTAATATATATTCAAAATCACGACGATCAAATACACGTTATTTTAAAAACAAAGTAGTACTAGATTTTGGATTGGGTACTGGCGCTAACTGGTACCTTTGTCGACTTAAATGTTGTTAAACAGATTATCGTTTGTTCATGAAATTTGTACTTTTCCACATATAGTACTTAAACCCTTTTTAGGCTCCCTAAAATTTAAATTCTCGACAATAGTAAAACCACCAAAGAACATCTCTTTGGGTGGTTTAGACTGCTTCGTTGTTTACTTTTTTGATATACAACAAACTCAAGCACAAGATTGTTGTAATTTCCGGGCGGCTTCCTCCTCGAGTGTTAATACTCTGGTCTTTGCTAAATAAGTGTGAGTCCCTCCTTAGTAATTACTTTGAAGTAAAATGTTCTTCCATTTTGGTCCGGTCATTGTTGAATGAGATGAATGGGATAGACTGTGGTGGCTCTTTCACTGCGTATTAATGTTTCTCCGTGAATTTTTACGGTAATCACTCATATCTTGTTAGTGACAGTTACCTAGGAGGGAAAACAATTGCATATAAATGAAAAAACGCATCGAGAGTCATTATTGAAATGGTGTGAAGATATCAAAATAACTTGGGAATCAGTTCGAGAACAGTTAACAAATATCGACAATGCTATTCTTCAACAATGGGAAGACAACTTCTTATTATTAAAAAATGAAATAGAAATGGAAAACCGCATACATGATGATCATGAATTAAGTAAGAAAGCAACCTCCTTATATGATAAGCTTAATGCCTTTTTAAACCGAACTGAACTGTTATCCATCCATTACGAATATGAAAGAATTCAAGTTGTCCCAATCGGTGGACATCAACTACCTCCTCTTCCTTATCCATATAATGGTCTAGAGCCTGTCATTTCAGAAGAAATCATGAGATTACATCATGATAGACATCATCAAAGTTATGTAGATGGACTTAATAAAGCAGAATTAGAAATGCAAAAAGCTCGTGAAAATGGAGACTTTCGTTTGATTAAGCATTGGGAAAGAGAAGCAGCGTTTAACGGTTCCGGTCACTATTTACACACAATTTTTTGGCGTATTATGAGCCCACACGGCGGGGGTATACCATCAGATCATCTAAGTAGAGCAATATATAACACATTTGGAAACTTTGAAAAATTTAAAAAGCAATTCTCGGAAGCGGCAAAAAATGTTGAAGCTGTTGGTTGGGCGATTCTCGTTTGGGCCCCTCGATCCCATCGTTTAGAAATTTTAACAGCTGAAAAGCATCAGAATCTGACTCAATGGGATGTTATTCCCTTGCTTGTGCTAGATGTTTGGGAACATGCCTATTACCTGCAATATAAAAATGAGCGAGCTAAATATATTGATAATTGGTGGAAAATCGTGAATTGGAGAGAAGTTGAGCAACGATACAATCAAGCAAAAACAATTGTGTGGCCACCATTTTAAAAGGTCAATATTTGTAAAAAGCGTTATTACTCTTCTGAAAGTGATTATTCCTTTTTTCAAAAAGAGCGGAAATTTACAAAGGTTTGTATCTAGCGGATGACTTTGTTTTCAAAGTTTTTATGAAGGATAAAACATTTTGTGATGATTTTCGCTAGGGACGGCTGTAAAAACGTTTTAGCCATGAAGCTTTGTCTTACTACCCATGAACGTTAAACCATGAGCTCTTTTACTCTTGGCAAGAAAATACTCTGATAAATAGCTTTTTTTACAAAAAAATAACCCTTGAAGACAAGGGTTTGTGGGTCCTCATGAAGGTTTTATTGTTATTGAAATACGGAAGGTGAACATAAATATATTCCCACTTCATAAAATAGTTAAACCACTTATCTTTTTCTTTAAGTTTTTTTCGATTTCCTTAACTTCACTTTCCAATAATATGGTTTTTAAGATGATCAAAAGTTCGCTAGGCTGGACTTTCTTTGGGTACTTCCTCATAATTTTTTCGACCTCCATCAATTGACTATACGTTAGTTCAGCTAAAATTTGCTCCTTAGTATAAGTGATGATTGTCATACCCTCTTTCTCAGTGAAATGCCCCTATAACATTTGCCATAAAGTTCGATGAGAAGCTCCTAAATGGGACGGTTCTCCACTCCTTAATAGAGCAGCGCCAACATTTGATTTATCCCTCCCAAGGGTTGACTTTCATCGCGATGAGTGAAACGATCATTGTATTCTCAAGGAATTCTGGCCGTATTTTTCGAACCTTTAAAGTCCCTCAATCACTAAAGAAGCTCCCATTTGAAGCTCGGCATCATCCAGATTATTCAATGATGTTTCAACAAATATGGGAGGAGTTGGAGCAAATTGACCATGGGAGTTTCTCGTCGCCAAAGAAGGCATCGGTTACATGATTATATATGGTTTCCAAGTATTTAATTTCACTCTTGTCCTGCTTGGACTATTCGTTATTGCGATCCTGGCCACCATTATGTACCAACTCGTTGATATTCTTGAACGAGACTGGTTAAAAATAGGTAAGAAAGTCCGTCTCTAATTACATTGCTTAATAAAGAAGAGGACACTCTTCTGGTTTTTACTTTTGACGGATAGCACCACTTTTTCTTTGATAAGTTCTTCTCCAGATTCCCATCAAATATTCTAGCTGATTCCAGTCCATTTCATTATTTTTTCGCCTTTTGTTTTTATTTTTCATCAAAATTAATCACTCCTATATTCCTTTAAACGTGCAGCATTGGTTTCAACTTGTTGATAATATGGGTTAATCGATCAGCATTTTTGTTGTATACTCTTTGAGCATCCTTAGATTCGGTTTGCAGCGCAAACATTTCTAAATCGGCCTGACATTTTTTTAAGGAGGCTAAGAGTAATGGCTTTTCCTGGGGAGAAGGCACTTGGATTTTATCATCATAAAGATCCATCGTTAACTGGCCATATAAATCAACTTGAGCCAAAAAGACATTATCGAGAGAAACTCCGGCTTTATCTAGTTCCTCATTTAACCACCCTCGGTTTAATCCACGATTGGACAGGGGCTCATCTAAAATGTTTCCATCCATAATGACAGTTTGGGGTTCTTTTATAGGAGCAACTTTAATTTGAAGATCTTTTGCAGTAAGAGGCTGGTTTTCTTTTTTTAGTAAAACACTCAGATGTCCATTCGGCTCTAGTAAAGCATATTCAACATCAGATACTTCAAAAACATTTTTGTTACGAAGCTGTTCTAGCAATTCATCAATGGTATATCGCTCCTTTTTTAAATTATCCTCCATTATTTTACCGTCTTTTATAATAATCCTTGCCTTACCCTCTGCAAAATCCCTTACTTTTTTACTTTTCAAGGAAACAAGTCCAATGGCAAAAGGAACCAACGACCAAATGCTCATACTAATGAGACCATGCATGATATTTCGTTCCAATCCCATCGTGACTTCTGCCGCAATACTTCCAATGGTGATCCCTGTTACATATTCAAAAAAAGACAATTGTGATAATTGTTTTTTGCCCAGGAACCATTTTGTTAATAAAAAGAGAGTGATCAAAAAAATAAAGGAACGTACAACAATATCTACCCAATCTAACATAACAATCTCCTTTTTATCGAGTTTCTACTTTCCTTTATATTGTGGTTCTTCGAATTCAAGTTGTGCGATTCTTTTCTTTAAATCTGAAATCGCTTTTCCTACCTCTAACATACACTCATGAAATAATTTTTTTTCTTGGTCTTCAGTAGATTTTTGCGCTAAACTACTTAGAGTTGCTTCTGCCGCTTTTAAAGTTACCATACATTGTTTAACATTGGATGCTACTGTCATTGGCCAGCCTCCTATCCTTTGGGTTTAAATAGTAATGCTCCTATCATTCCAAAAATGATGGCTGCGGATATACCCGCACTTGTTACCTTAAACATTCCGGTGATCACACCAATAATGCCATGTTTTTCCGCTTCTGCCATAGCTCCATCCACAAGAGCATTTCCAAAGCTTGTAATTGGAACCGTTGCACCGGCTCCAGCAAAATCCATTAAAGGCTCATATAAGCCCACCCCGTCAAGAATCGCACCCACGACAACTAACGTGGCCATTGTATGAGCAGGAGTCAATTTAAAAACGTCAAACATAATCTGGCCGATCACGCAAATCGCCCCACCAATGACAAAAGCCCAGAAAAAAATTGCCATTTACTCTTCACCTCCATATTCGATGGATACCGCATGAGCAATGCAAGGAATCGTTTCCTTTTGCTGAAAAGTTAAAGGAGATAGAAGAGCGCCTGTTGCCACGACAAGCATTTTCTTAAATTCCCCTTTTTTCATTCGATTTAATAAATGCCCGTAAACCACCGTTGCAGAACATCCACAACCACTTGCACCAGCCAATACTGGTTGTCCTTCACGATAAATCATCTTTCCGCAATCTTGAAATAGACCCTTCTTTATAGACAAACCATGTTTATTCATTAAGTCAAGTGCAATATGATGGCCGATTTTACCTAAATCTCCCGTGACAATGAGGTCATAATAGGAAGGTTCTATATCTCTATCTTTTAAATGGGCCTCAATGGTATCTACAGCTGCTGGTGCCATAGCTCCGCCCATATTAAATGGATCAGACAGTCCCATGTCAACCACTTTTCCAATCGTTGCTGAAGTCACGCAAGGTCCCTTTCCCTTGTCACTTAAGAGGGCACTTCCAGCTCCTGTTACGGTCCATTGGGCAGTTGGCGGTTTCTGTCCGCCATATTCTGTCGGGTAACGAAATTGTTTTTCCACCGCCGCATTATGACTGGCTGTTCCAGTTAATAAGTACTTTGCGCCTTTCCCATTGACGATCATTGCACCTAGAGCGAGACCTTCCATTGATGTGGAACATGCCCCAAATAAACCTAAGTAGGGAGCTTCCAGAGTTCGGCAGGCAAAACTCGTCGAAGTAATCTGATTAATAAGATCCCCGGCTAAAATAAATTGGATATCTTCTTTTCTTAGACCGGCTTTTTTAATCGCAGTGTCGCAAGACTCTTCAAACAAAACCGTTTGTGCCTGTTCATATGAATCTTGGCCGAGCCATAAATCTTCGTGAAGGAGGTCAAAGTCTTCAGCGATTCGCCCATTTGCTTCAAAAGGCCCTCCGACCGTTCCGGTTGAGATGATCACAGGCTTATTTTCAAACACCCATGTCCGATGTCCATTTAACATTTAAAAACCTCCATATTGAATAATAAGGGTTTTAATGATGGCGATAACAAATGCAGAAAATACACCAAATAAAATAACTGAGCCCGCTAACTTAAACATGTTGCTGCCGACGCCAAGAACAAATCCTTCTGTCCGGTGCTCGATCGCAGCGGAGATGACAGAATTTCCAAAACCCGTAACCGGCACCGCTGTACCCGCCCCACCAAACTGTGCCATCCGGTCATAGACTCCAAATCCCGTTAACAGCATAGAAATGAAAATTAAAGTAGCAACAGTCGGATTCCCTACGTTTTTTTCTGTAAAATCAAAATAATTGATATACATAAAGGAAATGAGCTGTCCTACCAAACAAATAAAACCACCCACGAAAAATGCTTTAATGCAATTGGATAGTACGGGTCGTTTGGTTTCCCTTTCTTCTTGAAATTTTTGATATTCTTGTTGAACAGGCGTTACTTCTTTATTGTTATTTGCCATTGAAAGGTTTCCTTTCCACAAAAAGAGTTGGGTAAATTGATTATGCTTCGTCCGTCGCTTTAGCTTTAATCTTTTGAAGTTCTTTATTAATTTTTTTCGTGTTCATTTTCGGTTCATCTAATTTATTTTCCAATTCCCCAAGTTTTTTTAAGATCTTTTGATCGGTACTAACATACACTTTTAGGTCAGGAAATTGTTTCTCCAGCCGTTTTTTAATTTTCTTTCGTAGACTTTTTAACTGAAAGCGCTCCAGATGTTTTGGTTTTGCGGCCACAAACATCTCCTTGTCAGAGTTTACTGCTTTAACATCGATGATTTCTTCCATGGAAAGAATCTCTTTTTTCGCCTGATGGGAAGCAGACTGATGAGTTTGTACATAGGCAATTTGAGTGGTTGAATTCTCGTTCTTTTTTTTGTTTTCATCATTCGGTTTGTTACAACCAGAATTCAGTAGCAGTAAAACCAAAAGAGGAATCAAAATACCCTTTGATTGAATTTTTCTCATACGATCACCCGTTCCTGAAATATGTAAAAAAGAAATTGGAAAAGGATGACATGATCACCCTTTTCACTGATTTCAATCCGTTTACTGTTGTTTATATTGTGGCTCTTCTTGTTCAATTTCTTGCAGACGCGGATTTAAAGAATCCACGATTGTCTGGGCTTGTTGGGCGCAGTTTTGAAACAATTGCTTTGCCTGCTGGTTTTCAGTATCAAGAGCAAAGGTCTCAAGACTTGCCTGAGCACTTTTTAATCCTGCCAGGGTTGTTTTTAAATTGCTTGCGACTGTCATTTGATTTCCTCCTTTAATTGAACCAAAAGTTCAAGCATTATGTTGCCACGCTTTAATGGGTATTATCCCTTCCAAAAAGTGGGTTGGAAAAAGCAAGGAAGTAAAATATTTCGTAGAGCCTGACAGTCCAAACCATATGGGAGAAATGGGGAAAATTATATCCGTACTCAAATATGCAGTGGTGATTGATTTTTCTCCGTTTAGTAAGAAAATGGTAGGGCAGCCCCAAATACATCGGATAGTTACCCAAAAGGATTATCAAATCATTATTAAAAATAATAATAATTAGCTGTATTAAAGAAGAAAAGCCCTCATCCATTATATGGTATGAAAAAGTTGTATACTTACATAACCATTTACACATGTTAGAGAATAAAAAAGGAGGGGATTTTTGTTGATGTGGATTCTTTGGCTATACATAATAAATACGATCTTTATGTTAATCATAGCGATTCGTGAGGTTCGCCGGCCAGCCAAGGCCTTGAATTGGTTAGCTTTCTGCCTCATTTTGCCTATCATCGGTTTTGGACTTTATCTCAGTACAACGAATCCTGTTCGTATTGGTCGAAAAAGATTGACTTCTCCGCATCATGAATCACACCAGTTGCCTGATTCATTTAGCCCCTCTGCCTCGGTCATCGCACATGCTTTAGGGAAATTGAGCGTGCATGGACTTCGGGCCGGCAAAGTCCAAATACTTATAAACGGTATTAAAACCTATGGAAAGCTTCTTGAATCGCTCAAGAGCGCCCAAAAAAAGATTGATCTGGAATATTACATCTTCCGGGATGATCAGATTGGCAGACAGATCACGGACCTGCTGCTCGAACGGGCTACAGCTGGCGTGAAGATCCGCTTTGTGAGAGACGGTTTTGGAAGCCGTCAATTTCCACAGCATAAGATCACTGAGATGATGAATGCAGGGATTGAATGCCGGACCATATTTCCATTGCGTTTCCCTTGGATGTTCTCCAACTGGAATTATCGGGATCATTGTAAGATTGTACTAATCGACGGAAAGGAAGCATTTACAGGTGGGATCAACGTAGGGTATGAGTATACAGGTTTAAAGCCAGAAGTGGGATTCTGGCGTGACACTCATTTGCGAATCACAGGTGAAGCGCCTGTCGATTTGCAGACTATTTTCGACACCCACTGGAACATCGCGGCGCCGGAAAGGATCAAGTCGAAGACAACACAAGATCAAGAAAAGCAACAAAACATTCCAAAATCTCAGATACCGGGCAAGACACGTGTTTCCGTAGGGCCGGCACAATGGCGTACTGAAATGGGCACGTTAGAGGGTATAGACACTTTCTCAAGGATAGAACCATTGCACAAAGCGTACATTCAATCGTTAGAAGGCAATCCTAGCATTCCAACGCCGGTCGTCCGGGAGGCCTACTTTATTCTGGTGACACAAGCTACCAAAACCATTGATATCACCACACCTTATTTTGTGCCCGATGAAGATATTATCCTTGCTATAAAGACAGCTGTGGCCCGTGGTGTCCGAGTAAGACTACTGGTTCCTCGCCACGTAGATCAAAAAATCGTGGGTCTTGCAAGCCCCACCTTTTACGGAGAGCTGTTGGAATCCGGGGTTCAAATCTACCTGTACGACAAAGGGTTGTTACACGCGAAGGTCATGATTGTCGATGAGGAGATTGCTGAAGTTGGCGCTGCAAATTACGATATGAGAAGCTTTCGGCTTAATTACGAGGTGTGTGAAGTCGTTTACAGTATCGATGTAGCACGGGATCTCACAGAGCAATTCGAGCTTGATCTTAGTGATTCGTTGCAGTTGACCATGGAAGATTTACAGCAGCGCTCTCTTTCACAACGGATAATTCAGCAGGGAGCTCGCCTGCTTTCTCCATTGTTATAAGTAAAATGTAAAAGAAAAAGCATGGGACCCATTTAATTTTACTTTACCCGGTATGTAAGAAAACATGATGCTGTCTTCACATACGGTCCTATAGATATTTGAGGATGATCAATAATCTGTCTGTCCATGTTGACCCCTTTTCCCACGGGTTTTATTAAATCCATCCATACCACGGACATCCACAATTAACGGGATAGCCACCATAGTTTGCAGGATAACCATAGTAATATCCTTTATAATGTCCGGGTGGATGGTGACCAGGGTTAGACCCTGTACTATGATGAGGCTGCGTCCCGGAATCAACAAGTTGCTGAATCAGTTGTAATTGCTGTGTTGTAAGTACGTATCCTGTTGGTGGCGCCGTACCCCAATACGGAAATTCCCGTGGAAGGATCATCCCCAGCCCCTGTTGTGGGTTATCAACGTAGTTTGTTATCAAATTATGATTATTCATTGTGTCCTCCTTCAAGGTTTCGCTAATCCTCTTCAGTGTATGTGATTTTTGACAAATTGCATTAGGTAAAGCACCAGTTTTGTTAAAGCACCTCCATAGAAACAGGGAGTGTTTTTTTGTTTATTTGACGAATTCTATATAGTGCTAAATAGATTTTTTCGCAGTTAAAACTGAACGGGGAACTGTATGTATCTCTTAAAAAGCCACTATTGATTAAGAAGACTTAACTTTATCCGTAGGTCTCATTGCTCAGCCTTAATTATTTTCCATATCATTCTAACCATCGCTTTTTCATAAACAAAAAGATCTGAAAAATTCACACTGGATTGTATTTAATATCAGTGCTCACATCTACCATTTCTAAGTACTTTTTTAAGATTTCGTTCTCCATTTTCAAGTGGGAATGTTGTCGTTCTTTTTTCTCTTCTTCACTTGCGGATTCCGGTCTGGAACTACACTAAGTTGGACAGAAAAATTAAGGTCAAGTAGACTACAGATACTATGTTCGAGGAGAATCTACGATGACTAAGAAAGAACGCCGGACATTTACTCCGGAATTTAAAAAACAGATCGTTCAGCTTTACCAAAATGGAAAACCAAGAAAAGATCTTATTCGGGAATATGAACTCACGCCTTCATCATTGGATAAGTGGGTGAATCAAAGCTTGAATTCGGGCTCGTTCAAGGAAAAAGACAATTTGTCTCCAGAAGAAAAAGAACTGATCCAATTAAGGAAAGAAAACAAGCAGCTTCAAATGGAGAATGACATTTTAAAGCAAGCTGCGCTGATACTAGGACGAAAGTAAATGTGATCAAAAACAATCAACACAAATACTCGATATCAGCAATGTGTAAAGTCCTGCAACTTTCCAGAAGCACGTATGATTATGAGGCAAAAGAAAGGGCTTTAGAAGACGATTTGACGTCTCACATCATTGAAATCTTTCAAAACAGCCGACAAAACTACGGAACTCGAAAAATAAAGGTGGAATGGAAAAAGCTTGGGCATGAGGTGTCCAGACGCCGTATTGGCCGGATTATGGGTGAACAAGGACTGGTATCCGTGTATACTGTCGCCCAATATAAACCGCATTCCAAGAGCTGTAACGATTCCGATGAAAACAATGTGGTTTTTATAACAAGAGTGTACTGTAATTCCAAAAAGTAGGCGTCCAATAAACGCAATAGAGATAAGGCGTAGGGATCATTTTGCGACCCTCTTACATCACCTTATGGTTACTGGTTATATTATATAAGGTTGACCATTTAAGTCGCAATCTTTACTGAAAAGGAAAAGGATAACTAGTAAATGAATTAAGGAAGCTTTTTGTTTGTATAAAGGATAAATACTCTATCCACACAGGCTATCACATGTCGATGAATGAGAATATACACTATCAAACACTGGGAAATTTGAATTACCCAATCATGGATACACATGATGATAATCATCATTTCATCTATCCCTGCAAACAACGTGCAGGGCAAAATTGTGAGATCGAAATGACAGACGGGTCAGGTTACCAAGGAAAAACTCACAGTCATGATCATGATCATATGTATCTTATCATGCAAATGTAGAGCAGACACAACCAACTGAACGCGTCGTTGTGTTTTTTTTAAGCCCGTTTCCGTTTTATCCTGGTTTCGGCGTACTCGCATTTCCATTTCGCTTTATAAGACGATTTAAAGCCTGAGTGCAAAAAACAACCCTAGTTAAAAGGTGAAAACCATAGTTCGATTTTCACCATTAGGTAATTTATTTATTTTCCCTTAAGCAACTTATTAACGGCTATGCTGAACAATTGGTAAAATATCACCTATGTATACAGAAACTTCCTCTCAGTCTATGATTATTTTATACTTGCGGTGAGAGACCACGGTTTTGTCATTGGCAAATTCTTGAAGTGAAGGATTTTTGATAATCTTAACAATCACCGCATGGTCACTGGCTTTCTCCACTACACCAATAATCCCTTCATCAAACAAAACTTTTTCTCCAATAGCTGCTTTTTTGATTTGATCCATAAGTACGTCCCCCTAATCTGTAAGTTTGCTTCTTCCTTCGTGCGCAATCTATTAAATGCGCTTACAAAATTAGATTCGTTATATTTTTTTAAAAACCTGCCGACAAAGTATAAACTAGAAGCACTGTTGCTTCTCCAAAAAATCTCCTATACGGAATAACATAAATCCACCATCGTTTAATACTTTTACATCCTGTATCCTAAAAATTTGGGGGTTTTTGAATTCTTTGTAATTTAGTAGATATAGTCATCAAAAAAGAATAATTTTTCTCAGTAAAGAGTGAAATGTCAATATCCCCCCCAATTTCGCCGGAATAAAAATCCCCATTTTTATCGGTTACTTTGGTGCGGAGGCGGGAAAAATACCCGCCTTCTTCTTTTCTCTTAAACGATAAGACTCCCCTTTGATGTTAAACGTAACGGCATGATGCAACAGGCGGTCCAGTATGGCTGTTGCCAGTACATCATCGCCAAATACTTTTCCCCACTCGACTTATTGGAAGTAAGAATAATAGCCCCCTTTTCATATCTACGGGATACGACTTGGAGAAACACATTAGCTGCCAGTTCATCAAATGGAAAGTATCCCACTTCATCAATAATCAGAAGATCAGGCCAGCTCCATTTGCCGATTAGCCGGGAAAGAGTGCCTGTGGCTTCTGCCTTTTGGCATTCGGCTGCCACGTCATCAGCCGTTAAAAATAAAGGTAGGGCGAAAACAATACCCCAAAATTAAAATTATTTCTTAAATATAGAACGTAAAATAGCATATACAGCGAGGATCAAAACTATGAACAACATGAATACCCAAGCCATTACAATCCATACAATCACCTCTCCAATTTTGTATAATCTTATCATGGCTCTACTTGGTACCCAAGTTCTACGGTTTACCATTGTGGGAACCCTGGTTCTGGCTTTGCAGCAAGTGATAAAGAGTCGGGATTGCCAGCCAATTATAAATCAATTTCAATGAAAGACAATTCATCCAAATACAAGCTTGCTTTAAAAACAATGAAGGAAAATTATACAGATGAATTAGAAAATATCTACTTCAACAATGGCAAAAAAAGTTTCTTTTGATGACTTTAAGCCTCAAAAAACTACAAGGTACATTCAAATAGGTTGTCTGATGATGAATCAGGACTTGCCCTTAGCGCACTTTCAACTGATGAAAAAGCACTGCTTAATAAATGTTTATAGATTTTAGTAATTATCGATGGCGTAGAAGACAGCATTGAAGCAGGTTTAAGTTTTGATCTAGTTAAATAAATCGGAAGAAGCTGGAATAATTTATTCCAGCTTCTTTTTGGCAATGGTGTATAAACTTTTTGAGGCAGAGTTAAATTGATTACTGTAAAATCTTGAGTCTCCTCTCGACGCTATTGTTTGGACATGTAAGAGGCACCGATCACCGGAAGATCTAAGCTGGAGGGATGAAGGTCATCCTGATAAATTTTGACCGATGCTGGGACCGGGTTCAAGCCAGGACCTTGAGGACCGGTCTGTTCCGGAAGGGCCTTTGTTCCACCCGCAATGCTTAATCGTAACCGATGACCGGCCTCGAAGACATACGACGTTGGCAAAATTTTTATATTATACTTTTCAACTTTGCCAGGTGTAAGCGGTGTCGAGATCGTGCGCGATTTTGCGCGTGAAGCATTAAGGTAGCCGGCTGAAACTTGAGTTGACATACCATTTAGGGCTACATCTGTCACCTGCACTACAAAATCGGAATCGACCGCGTTTGCCTCAGCCCAGAAGGTAAGAGACAATGTCCCCGTTACCTCTATTGGGACAGGCAGGAATCCGGTTGTCCATGTCACGGTTTGCTCTTCATATGGTTTCTGATCAATCTTTAATCGACCTGCTGATGTACTGAGCATCGTTGGAAGAAAAGGGCCGGAAGACGGTGAATAACTGTATGATGTACTGAGTTTCTGCCGATTCGTTCTTTTGATGCTCAGTGAGCCATCGTTCAAGCTATTGATCGTTCCGCTTTTTTCCTTGCTAAGATACAGCCGAGCCATTTTCGTATCAGGGATCGGCCATGCTTTCTCGAATCGATATTGATTCGGCCCTTGCACGTAGATCAGCACACCATCCTCACGATCGATACCATTGTCGATTCCTTTCAAGTAATGGTCGAACCAGAGCACCTGGTAATCAAGGAAATTATACGGAAGAAGCCCCTGTACCGAACCATGTGCACCCGGGCCCATGATGAGTTTTGCCTTACCGCCGGCGGCGCTAAAATCCTTGAAAGCTTGCACGTTTCCAGGCGAGATATAGTCGTTCCATCCGCCCGATATGAGTGCAGCTATGCCGCGATCAGCAATGGCTTCAAGATCTTCCTTTAACGTGGACCGCTCGCGCCACCAATCGTCAAAGTTCCGGTGCTCAATCGCAGAGGAGTATTCACGGCACACCGCGGGCAATTCGCCCGGGTCCAGGCTGCATTCCGCCCGGGTACCATAAATAATTGTAACAATCTCCGCAAGCAACAATCGGACTGATTGCCTTCAAGCTCGGCGGGAGTTCCTTCGCGATCAGCCACTGGTTAATCCCTCTCAGCGACGAACCAATCGTACCGACGTTTCCATCACACCATGACTGGTTCGCCATCCACTCCACCAGATCGTATCCGTCTTCTCCGTACTTGTTGTAAAGATTGCGTGTCCCTTCAGAAGGAGCCGTACCACGCATACTAACATGGAGAGACGCATATCCTCGCTCAGCCAAGTCACGCGGTACCGCATTTTCTGCCACATAAGGGCTGCCATGACCATAACCGTTTGGATACAGGACACAAGCACTGGGACCGTCAGGCAGATCCGGTACAAAAAGCCTGCCCTTTAAACGAACTCCGTCACGCATGGTGATCGTAACGTCCTCCGTTACAGTGACAGGATAACGCTCAGTTGAAGTTGGCGGCGTTTCTGCTGCTATCACCCAGTTCCGATTTTCCGTGCCTATTCCCTTGGAGTTGTTTATCGATTCCACCCTTGTTGCATGAACCGAATCCCTAGAAAGAACTGATCCCGTTAAAACGGAAAGAAAGAATGCCAAGGCTAAGAGTAGAGATACATATCTTTTTCTACCCATCATAAACTCCTCCTTTTTCATTTGAAAACCTCGTACCCCGTTCACATATACTTAGTTAAAATCACCTCTTTTCGTAGAATAAGGGTGAATTACACTTTCATACTATATTTACATAAAATTAACAATTAATTTATTTTATAATAAAAGCGCTTACAAATTTAAGCGACAGAATGCTCATTTTGGCCAAACAGGTATTTTCGTAAACACTCTTTTAATAGAGGCTCGCTCAATCAGAAACCACGGCGCTCCCACGATGAGCAATCAGCCAATGAATTGCTGGAGACCGAACGTCAGAATTTATATCCTGCCCCACCACCATTCGATGCGGCACGTGTGGATTATCTAATTACAATTTTAAAAATGACTTCCTACCAAAAAAATAAACCTTGAGAGGCGTTTGCCCATCAAGGTCACATTATTCTACTTCTAGCTAACGGAAGATATAAGTCAAATTATTAAAGTACTGTTTCAATTGCATCACTCAACATGGAATCAAAGCTATCATATGACTGAATTAAAGTTCCTGAGGGTTTTTCGAGTTCCACATATATACGTTCCTTTAAGTCATAACAATACCATGCTGTATCGGAATCTCCATAAAATATATATTGTTTTTGCCAATCATTTTCGTACCAAATCTCGTTGGTCTCAATAAACCCATGGAGAATCTTCATTCAATTCTAATTCTTTATCCAGCCATAAACTGAAATGATAATGTCACCCGATACTAGGACTAATTTTCCATTTTCGTGTTTTTTCTCCATTTCTATCCTATGCGTGATTTTGATATTTTGATAAATGGTGACCCCTTATACGTATTCCTTCAAATATGAAACGTGACCGCAAATAGGCACGTTTCATTTTTTACCTTTTAAGATAGCAACATAAACGCGCGGGAAACCCCTTATAATTTCATCATAAAAAATAATTGTGGTATATAATTTTTACTGATGTATTTTAAACAGAGCTTTTTTCAAAACAAAAATCCCTGCCTTGCGGCAAGGATTCTTTGTTCTGCATGAAAAAGGAGGTGGGATGGCCCCTACTATATCAGACCCTATTAAGAGGGCAATAATTATGGTATGTTTTTGATAACTATTAACGTTACATTAAGGTATTGAAAAAGAAACGAATGGAAGGAAAAAGTGAAATCCTTATCATTGTTATAGAAACATTCAATTAAACGGTCCGACGGAACAAAGCGACCAAGATTGGAAACAGCTGCTGCAGAATAACCTTCGGAAACGCCCCGTCTAAATGATATTTAATAACGTATTCTGCCATTTTGAACGTCACTCCTCAGCATAATCTGAACAACATTCAACGATCATTCTCCCTGTCGTCCCCATCTGACATATTAAGGATGCTTGGTTATGCAGAGATCGTTGACGACTCAGATTTCCATATTACAGAACGCGAAACTAGATGGCCAGCTATAGCCAAAGAACCGTCCTTTTTATTTCTTTGTAATATTTAACCCCAAATTTTTCTTCATGCTCATATTCAACTTTGTAAAAATAAACATCATCTACATTCGATTCCCTGTTTCGCTGATTAATCGTTTCCCGTTTAATCTGAATGACCTTTTCAGACGTCACCCGTTCCGATTGTTCATTCCGAAAGGTAGGAACAGAGGGTCTGGTTATTATCTTAAGTTGCCAATAGTTGAAATAAAAACACACTAGTTAACATAATGACAGTTTTCGGAAGCAAAAAAACCGATCTTATCATGAACTGAGCCCTTTAAAATGGACATTATAAAAAAAACCATCTATGCTGC
>NZ_JBDPNU010000003.1:0-36545 GCF_050468105.1 Fictibacillus sp. NRS-1165 | reverse complement strand
GGGTTTGTCGACGTTCTGAGACAGCTGATCGACAGCTGTCTTTTTTTTTAAGGGATTACTGTATTTTTGAGGCGTACACAATCTCTCCGTTAATCAGCGTCTTTTCCACTGTGCTGCGCGCATCAAAGGGATCTCCGCTCCAGATGACAACATCTGCATCTTTTCCGGTTTCAAGTGAACCGACCCGATCATCGACGCCAAGATGTTTGGCGGCATTGATCGTTATGGCTTTCCATGCAAATGGCTCGCTTAACCCATGTTTGACAGCCGAAATGGCACTTAAAATAAGGCTGTCGATTCCCACAACTGGATGATCGGTAGTAATGGATACAGGAACACCGGACTGATCCAAAGCACTCAGCGTGTGCCAACCTTTATCAGCAAGCTCAATCTTGCTCCGTGTTGATAATGTAGGCCCGACGGAAACACGCACATTGTGGTCTGCAATATAAGAGGCAATTTTATGCCCCTCCGTGCAATGCTCAATCGTCACATCGATTTTAAATTCCTTGGCAAGCCGTAGGATTGTAGCAATATCATCGGCACGATGCGCGTGGGCACGAACAGGAATGACCCCTTTTAGCACGTTGATGAGCTGCTCTGCTCCAAGGTCCGCATCCGGTACTTCTCCATTTTCCATCTTTCGCAAATAGTCCTGGGCTCGTTTCATCTCTTTTCGAAATAAAGCGGCAATTCCCATACGGGTGACAGGTGACTTGCCTTTATTTCCATAAAAACGCTTCGGGTTCTCTCCAAAGGCCGCTTTCATGCCTGATGGACTTCGTATGACCATTTGATCGATGACCGTTCCGGCTGTTTTTATTACAGCCATCTCTCCGCCGATTACATTGGCGCTGCCAGGCATTACCTGAACAGTCGTCACACCGGCTTTTCGGGCATCTTCAAAACCTTTTTCATCAGGGTTGATGCCGTCTATGGCTCTAACATAAGGAGTTACCGGATTGCTCGTTTCATTGTAGTCGTGCCCTGCCGGCCCGATTCCTTCTTCATGGATCCCGAGGTGGGTATGTACATCGATCAGCCCTGGAGTCACAAACTTTCCTTCCGCATCTAGGACTTTTGTCCGCACATCCGGTTTAATGCCTTCCCCGATCTTAATAATTTTCCCATCATCGATCAATAGATCGCCTTTCTTAATGCTTCCGGTTCCAGCCACCAGCGTTCCGTTTTTAATAAGGAGCATATTTCCACCCTCTTTTTCAATTTTTTTGAAAAAACACTTGAATAAATATTCTGAAAAAATTATACTATTTTAAAATTACTAAATCCAATACTTTTATTTAATTATGATATAGTAATCAGGTACTAATTAACTATAATTAGTACTAATTTAGTAGTTTTTTTATTTTATTGTACTGAAAGGTGGAAGTATTGTGTCTTTCGAAATCATAGACCAGCTGGACAAAGGAATTATTAAGCTCCTATCCAAGGATGGCAGGATGTCCTTTACTGAAATTGCCCAGCGTTTGAATGTAACAGAAAAAACAGTACGTTCTCGCTATAACAATTTGGTAGAATCTAACATTCTGGAAGTCGTGGGTGTCGTTAATCCTATTTCTCTTGGAGTCAAGGTCGGTTCTATTATCCAGATCAGTGTCGTGCCTCCGAGGATGGAGGATACGATTAGAACACTGCAGGATATTGCAGGAATCCGTTTCATCACCCTTACTTCTGGAGAATATCAGCTTCTCGTACAGGCCAATGTCCGCCACTATGAGGAAATCACCGAAATTGTCAAAAGCATTCATCAAATTGAAGGCATCAATAAGACCAATGTCATTCTCCAAATGGATGTCTATAAAAATTCCTTTGAATATATTTAAGGCCCGCGGGTCTTTTTTATATCGCTTGATCGTTCAGAAAATTCCGTTTCCTTTTACTAAGAAAAGGGTTTATTCATCAAAAGGGGGAGAACAATGAAAATTTTTATTTCGGCAGACATGGAAGGAATCTCTGGTGTTGCTACTAACATGCAGCTTAAGAAAAATGACGAATATCAGCGGTTCAGAAGATTGATGACGGACGATGTGAACGCCGCGATTGCAGGAGCATTTGAAGGCGGTGCAACAGAAGTTACGGTAGCGGATGGCCATGGCAACATGTCCAATCTGCTCGTCGAGGAACTCGATGAACGGGCCCGTCTTGTCTCCGGCAACAACAGGGTGCTCTGCCAGCTGACCGGACTGGATGAAAGCTTCGACGGTATTATGTTTGTCGGGCATCACGGACGCGAAGCGGGATCAGAACGAGCCGTGATCAGCCATACACTTGCGGGTGTCGCAGTGGCAGAGATGAAGATCAACGGCAAGGTCGTGGGTGAGACAGAAATGAATGCCGGAGCGGCTGGGTACTTTGGTGTTCCCGCCATTCTTGCTACAGGAGATGACGCTTATGTGGAGGAAGTCATGGAAACTTTGCCGGATATCGAAGGAGCCGTCGTTAAATACGCAGTTGACCGTTTTGCAGCAGAGCTCATCCACCCTGTGAAGGCACGCCAGATCATTCGCGAGAAAGCCATGCGGGGAGTACAGAGAGCTAAGGAGATTGCTCCATATGTGGTCGAGGGGCCGATCACTTTCGAGATTGAGTTCAAAGGTACGAATCAGGCGTTAATGACGACCACCATACCGACAGTTGAACTGATCGGGCCAAAACGAATCCGGTTCACATGCGAGGATTACATAACCGCCTATAAACATATGTGGGGAGCCGTTATTATCGGTATGGCCGCAACCAACGGTGTGCTTGGCCATGCCAACGCGTAGCCGGCCGGCATCATAGGGATGACCTGCTCTTAGCGCTCGTTGTGGGCACTTGCGCTTTCTTAAAAAGAAGGAGGGAAGTTGATGTACATTGTAAAACGGCTGTTAACGATGCTGCTGACCATCTGGGTGATAACAACGTTGACGTTTGTGATCATGCACGCAATTCCTGGGGACCCATTTGCTTCTGATTCAGATGTTCTTCCAGAAGAAGTGCTGAATAACATGCGTGCAAAATTTAACCTCGATCAGCCGCTGCCGGTTCAATATGTGCTGTATTTGAAGAATCTTGCATCCTTTGATCTTGGACCGTCCATCGAATCGGAGACAAGAGATGTGAATACGCTGATTTCCGAAGGTCTGCCGGCTTCGGCATTGCTGGGATTTCAGGCGCTGGTCATAGCCATTGTCTTTGGAATGGCGCTTGGAATTATTGCCTCGCTTTTTCATAACCGTACCATAGATTACGCTGCCATGGCCGTAGCCATTCTCGGAATCTCCATTCCAAGCTTTATATTGGCGCCACTTTTAATCAAATTTTTCGCGGTAAAGTGGGGAATGCTGCCGGTTGCTTCATGGGGGACGTGGCAGCATACCATCCTGCCATCTGTGGCGCTTGCAGCCGGGCCCCTGGCAATCATCGCCAGGTTTACACGTTCCAGCATGCTTGAAGTTTTGAAGCAGAACTACATGAAAACAGCCGATGCCAAAGGATTGGGTACTGCAGGCATTATTGTAAAGCATGGGATCCGTAACGCGGTGATACCGGTCATCTCCTTTATGGGACCGCTCGTCGCACATCTTCTCACCGGAACATTTGTCATCGAAAAAATATTTGCCATACCAGGCCTCGGCAAATATTTTGTGGACAGCATTTTTAACCGTGATTATCCGGTTATTCTGGGGACGACGATATTTTTCAGTGTTGTATTGATCGTGACACTTTTTTTGATCGACCTGTCGTACAGGCTCATTGATCCGCGAATCAAACTAACGAGCAGGGGGGACTGACATGCTGGAAAAAGCATCTCAAGACACACTCTTCCGGCCGCTTCAGAAAGACCGGATGCGAAATGACGATATAAAACGTCCGAGTGTCAGCCAGGCAAAAGAGAGCATCAGAAGGGTGGTAAAGAACAAGCTGGCTTTGACCGGCGCCATAATCTTATTGTTCATCCTTATTTTTGCTCTTTTCGGACCAAAGATGGTTCCTTACAGCTATTCGGATCAGAGCCTTGCAGACGGTAACCTTCCTCCCGGTGCAAAGCATTGGTTCGGAACCGATGATCTTGGACGGGACATGTGGGCCAGAACATGGTATGGAGCCAGGATTTCACTCACCATTGGTGTTGCTGCCGCTCTCATTGACCTCGTCATCGGGCTTCTTGTCGGAGGAATATCGGGATACATGGCTGGCCGGGGCAGAATCGGAGACCGTGTGGACAGCCTGTTGATGAGGCTCGTTGAAATTCTATACAGCATCCCTTACCTGCTTGTCGTTATTTTGCTTCTCGTCGTTATGAAGCCTGGTTTATGGACGATCATCATTGCTCTTTCCATAACAGGCTGGGTGTCAATGGCAAGAGTGGTAAGGGGCCAAATCCTTCAGATTAAACAACAGGAGTTTGTATCCGCAGCACAAAAGCTCGGAACGTCTCACAGTACCATCATTTTTAACCATCTGTTCCCAAATATGCTCGGCATCATCATTGTCAACCTTACGTTCACGATTCCGCAGGCCATTTTTGCCGAAGCTTTTCTGAGCTTCATCGGACTTGGTGTCCAGGCACCGATCGCGAGCTGGGGAACGATGGCTAACGATGCGCTCGGTGTCATTTTGAGCGGACAATGGTGGAGGCTGTTTTTTCCAGGGTTCCTCATTTCATTGACCATGTTTGCGTTTAACGTGTTTGGTGATGGGCTGCAGGATGCGCTTGATCCGCACCATACGAAGGATTAGGAGGGAGACGATGGGGAATTTATTGGAAGTCGAGAAGTTAAAGGTTTCGTTCCGCTCGCATGGAGGCGAAGTACAGGCAGTCAGGGGCGTAAGCTTTCATATTGAGCAAGGCGAAGTTTTGGCCGTCGTCGGAGAGAGCGGATGCGGAAAATCCGTTACTGCACAGGCAATCATGAAGCTCCTTCCCAAAAGGGGATGCAGCATTAAGGAAGGCTCCATAGTTTTTGAAGGAAATGATCTCTTAAAGCTTTCAGCCAATAAGATGAAGCGGCTGAAGGGCTCACAAATCAGCATGGTGTTTCAGGATCCGATGACATCCCTCAATCCTACCATGAAGATTGGACATCAAATTGCGGAAGGAATCATTAAGCATAAAGGGCTGGACAAAAGAAAAGCGAAAGGCAGGGCTCTTGAACTTTTAAAAATGGTTGGAATCCCGAATCCGGAGGCCCGATATGATCAGTATCCCCATGAGCTAAGCGGAGGCATGAGGCAGCGCGTGCTGATCGCCATCGCACTGGCGTGTGATCCCAAATTGCTCATTGCCGATGAACCCACAACGGCTCTTGATGTAACCATTCAGGCTCAAATTCTGGATTTAATGAAAGATCTTCAGCAGAAGCTAGGCACCTCTATCATGCTCATTACCCATGATCTTGGCGTTGTGGCAGAGATGGCTCAAAAGGTAATCGTCATGTATGCAGGGATTGTCGTAGAGAGCGGGACAGCCGAAGATATTTTAGAACATCCTAAACATCCTTATACTCTAGGTCTGCTGAACTCTCTGCCAAACTATGAAACCGCCGAAAAGGAACGGCTGATTCCCATCGAAGGCACGCCGCCGGACCTTTATGCTCCGCCAGCTGGATGCCCGTTCGCAGCCAGATGCGATTACGCGATGGAGATATGTGTACAGGAAATGCCGGAATCATTTGAAACAGAGAACGGACATCACTCCAGATGCTGGCTGAACGATCCGAGGGCGCCAAAAGTGGCCGAATTTGCGGCAGCAGGGAGGGAAGGCACATGACAGAAGCCATGCTGGAAGTGGAAAACCTGAAGAAATATTTTAAAGTCGGTAAGCAGGCGTTAAAAGCGGTCGATGAAGTTACCTTTTCTGTGAAAAAAGGAGAAACATTGGGTCTTGTCGGGGAGAGCGGAAGCGGGAAATCAACGCTTGGAAGAACAATTGTCGGACTTAATGAACCAACAGGCGGAAAACTGCTTTTTGAAGGAAAAGACGTCAGGAATCTAAACAAAAAGGAAAGAAAGAACTACAACCGCATTGTCCAAATGATCTTTCAGGATCCTCATGCTTCCCTCAATCCAAGAATGAAAGTGGGCGACATTATCGGTGAAGGCATTGATGCCCACAGGCTTGCGTCCGGAAAAGAACGGATGGATCGCATCTGCACTCTGCTTGAGAGGGTAGGGCTCCATGCCGAACATGCAAAACGTTATCCGCATGAATTCAGCGGTGGGCAGCGACAAAGAATTGGCATCGCCCGTGCGTTAGCGGTAGAACCAAAATTTATTGTAGCGGATGAACCCATCTCCGCTCTTGATGTATCCATTCAGGCGCAGGTCGTTAACCTAATGGAAGACCTGCAGCGGGATTTGGGGCTTACCTTTCTTTTCATTGCCCATGACCTTGGCATGGTGAAGCATATTAGCGACAGGATCGGTGTGATGTACCTGGGCGGCTTTATGGAACTGGCGGACAGCGGTGATCTGTTCAGTGAACCGCTGCATCCTTACACTCAGGCGCTTCTCTCGGCGATCCCTGTTCCTTCAACGTCAAAAGGATCGAAAAGGGAAAGAATCATTTTAAAGGGCGATCCGCCAAGTCCGATCTCTCCGCCATCCGGCTGCCGCTTCAGGACACGCTGCCCGCATGCTATGGATGTATGCGCAAGTGCGGTGCCGGAATGGAAGGAAGTAAGGCCACAGCATTGGACAGCTTGTCACTTATATTAAAAAACGGAGGTATAGGATTATGTCGATAACATGGAAAAAACAGTTTGCAGGTCTATTGGTTTTCATCCTTATTTTGTCCGTGCTTTCTGCCTGCTCTGGTGGAAGCAAAACCTCATCTACTGAAGGAGTGAAGCAGGAAATCACGTTAAACGCGCTGAGTGAGCCGCCTTCTCTTGATCCTGCACTTGCAACAGATACGACGTCAGGCTGGATTCTCGATCACTTATACGAAGGGCTGTACATGAAAAACAAGAGCGGGGATTCAGTCAAAGGCCTGGCGAAAGACGTAAAAGTATCGGCCGATAAGAAGGTCTATACGTTTAAACTACGCGACGATGCAAAATGGTCTGATGGAGATCCTGTAACTGCAGGTGATTTTGAATATGCGTGGAAGCATGTGCTCGATCCGAAAACAGGAAGCTCTTTTGCTTTTTATATGTATTACATAAAAGGTGCAGAGGCGTACAACAAAGGGAAAGGTTCAGCCGCAGATGTGGGCGTAAAGGCTCTTGACGACAAAACCCTTCAGGTTGAGCTCGCGGCCCCAACCAGCTTCATCGAAAAGCTTCTCTCCTTCTGGGTCTACTACCCTGTCAAAAAAGAGGCTGCGGAAGGTAATAAGAACTGGGCAGGAGAAGCAAAAGATTATGTCAGCAACGGGCCCTACAAGTTAACAGAATGGAAGCATAACCGTTCCGTCGCCATTGAGAAGAACAAAAATTACTATGGAAAAGACGATGTGAAGATGGAGAAGGTGACGTGGAAGATGGTGAACGATGCCACCACCTATTATCAAATGTACAAATCAGGTGAACTCGATCTGATCCAAACCCTTCCATCAGATGTCATTGCTCAGGAAAAAGACAACAAGGAATATAAAGTCACCCCATACTTCGGAACGTACATGTATATGTTCAATATCGGAAAAGAACCGTTTAATAACGAAAAAGTCCGAGAAGCCTTTAACCTGGCGATCGACCGTAAGATGATTACGGATAAAATTACACAAGCAGGTGAAAAACCTGCAATGGGCTTCGTACCGTATGGAGCGGAAGTGAACGGCAAAGACTTTAGAAAAGAACATGAAAAATATTTTACAGAGGATGTAAAAAAAGCCAAACAGCTGATTAAAGAAGCGATGAAGGAAGAAGGATGGAGCAAGTTCCCGGAAACGGAACTGACGTATAATACTCTTGAAAGCCATAAAAAGACCGCCGAAGCGGTTCAGGAAATGCTGAAAAAGAACTTAGGCGTCGATGTGAAATTAACGAACCAGGAATGGAAAACATACTTGGACACGACAAAACAAAAGAACTTCCAGATGGCGCGTATGGGATGGATCGGCATCTACGTAGATCCGACACCAATCCTTGACTACTACTTGGGGGACAGCCCAAACAACAGAACAAACTGGGTCAATCCAAAATATGATCAGCTGCTCGCCCAATCTAAAAAAGAACAGAATGAAGGTAAACGAATGGAGCTGCTTCACCAGGCAGAAGATGTATTGATGAAAGATCTTCCTTTTCTGCCCGTCTACTATTACTCCAACAACTATCTGACCTCCAAGAAGTTCAAAGGAATCGTCTATCCAGTTAACCGTTATCCGTATGTCCGCTGGGCTGAAAAAGTTTCTGAATAACCAAATGGAGGATCGTCTGCTGTACCGGCAGGCTCCTCCTCTTTTGCTTCGACGGAGGTGACAATGATGAGGTTTATTGCAGCAGCGCTTTTGACTGCAGGAGGCTGGAAGATATACATGCTGCTTTTTGATATAACGGGTGTAGAAGCTATCAATCAATCATTCTTGCTTGGGCTGCTGTTTCTAATGGCAGGCGCTGGTGCCGTCATACAGGGTACAGGCTTTTTAGAGCCGCTCAGAAAAACGTTAGAGGCAATAAATCCTGCTGCTTTTCGCAGGCATCGTGCCGTAACTTTGGCGGAAAAAGAAATAGCCGCTTCCTTGCAAAAGAGAAACATTTCCTATCTGATGGTTATTTTTTTAGGTGTGGGCACGGGATTGAGCGCTTGCTCTGTTCTGCTGTTTTTCTTAGCTTATTAGCATTTTAATAGAAAGAAGGAAACCATATGAAACGTGGAATTCGTGCAGAAGATTTATATCGGCTGAGATTTGTAAGCGATCCCCAAGTTTCTCCTGACGGAGGGAGAGTAGTCTACACTGTAAAAAGGATCAACAAAGAAAAAAACTATGAATCTCATCTTTATATTTGCTCGTTAAGTTCAGGGGCTTCTGCACAATGGACAACCGGAAGCCACATTGATTCTTATCCAAGGTGGTCACCAGATGGCAAGCGGATTGCCTTTGTCTCCGATCGCATCGGTAAAAAACAGATATGGATCATCTCTGATTAAGGCGGGGAAGCCAAACAGCTGACATCAAGTGATGGCGGAGCATCAAACCCGGTTTGGTCCCCAGACGGCAAGTCATTGCTTGCGGACATCACAGTAAAGAAAGAGAGTGATGAAAGTGACAGGCTGCAGCCGTTCGAAGTGACTGAGCTGCAATACAAAGCAGATGGAAGAGGACTGCTGAAAGGCGAATATTCACAACTTTTTCTTATCCATTCGGAGAAGGGAACTCAAAAGCAGCTGACATCAGGGCCCTTCGACCATTTCGATGCAGCATGGTCACCGAATGGCGACAGGATTGCTTATTGTAGGAGCCGGCCAGCCGATGATACGGTTTCCTATGCGTCTGATCTGGTGATCCGCCAGCTGGGAGGCGAAGAAAAAACGGTCAGCAATGGAACTGGAGCATTTACCAATCCCGTATGTCTGCAGATGGCGAATACCTAGCCTATTGCGGCCAAACTTTTGAGCATGGCAGCGCAACTCTCGGTAATTGGTATGCCGTAAAACTGGATAGCGGAGAAACGCTATGTCTGACCAGGAATTTTGATGAACATGCCGGTGATGCTCTCATAGGCGATATGCACTACGGACATCCAGCACCTAAGCCCGCATGGTCCAAGGATGGTAGCGGGCTCTATTTCATCGCCTCTTTAAACGGGTATTCTTCGCTGCACTATGCCGCACTTGAAGGAAAAGTCGCTCAGGTTTCGAAGAGAGATTGTCATTTGTATGGCTATACGGTTGATGCAGAGAATGACTTCGCGGTCTTTGCGGCAAGTTCACCGGTCATTCCGGGTGATTTGTTTTATGCGTCGCTTTCCAATTTGGCTGAGGAGGTGCGGCTTACGGATGTAAATAAAGCGGTGCTGTCTGAGATCGCACTTTCCCATCCTGAAGAATTCAGATTTACAAATGATGAAGGCTGCTCTGTCCAGAGCTGGCTGATGAAGCCTCCGAGGCTTGATGCAGGTAAAAAATATCCGCTCGTCCTTGAAATTCATGGCGGCCCGCATGCGATGTACGGCAATACGTTCTTCCATGAGCTGCAGCTTCTGGCGGCATGAGGTTATATCGTCTTGTACAGTAATCCGCGCGGGAGCTTCGGTTATGGCCAGGAGTTTGTAAAAGCCTGCATGGGAGATTACGGCGGCGGGGATTATCGAGATCTGATGTCGGCTTTGGATCATGCTTTAGAACACTATGATTTCATCGATCCGGAACAGCTTGTCGTTACTGGTGGAAGCTACGGCGGCTTTATGACAAATTGGATCATCGGACATACTTCAAGATTCAAAGCGGCTGTCACTCAGCGCTCCATTTCCAATTGGCTGAGTTTCTACGGTGTGAGCGATATCGGATTTTATTTTACAAAATGGGAGATCGGAAACCATCTTTACGAAGATCCTGAAAAGGTATGGCATCATTCTCCATTGCGGCTTAGCAGCAGGATGGAAACCCCTCTCCTCATCCTGCACGGAGAAGAGGATTACCGCTGCCCGGTCGAACAGGCAGAACAGCTGTTCATCGCTTTAAAACAGCAGGACAAAACGGTAAAATTTGTCCGTTTTCCGAAGGCTGATCATAACCTGTCACGGAACGGCGACCCTGGGTTAAGGGTAGCTAGGCTTCAATATATTGTGAACTGGTTCGATGAGCAGCTGGAGAACGTTGCGTCCAAAGGAGGTCCAACGCTTGAAAACACTGCTGCTGACAGGTTTTGAACCTTTCCTGAACCATCCTTTTAATCCGACCGAGTATATTGCCCATCAATTGAACGGCAATGTCGTAGGGAGCTACCAGGTAAGAGGGAAGGTTCTGCCTGTCGAATACGGTAGCTCTGCTCATGAGCTGATTGCTTATTACGAAGAACTGCGTCCCGATGCGGTCATCATTCTTGGCCTGGCGGCCGGGCGCAACCGGCTGACTCCTGAGCGAGTTGCCATCAATGTGAATGATGGACCAAGCGATAATAGTGGAGAAGAGAGGGCTGACAAGCCAATTATTGATGGAGGACCGGCCGCCTTTTTTTCGACCCTTCCCGTCAGAAAATTTTTGAATATTCTAAATAAAAGAGGAATTCCGGCAGAGTTATCGAATACTGCAGGTGCCTACCTCAGCAATCATGTCATGTACAGTATGCTGCATCACTTGGAAAAATCAAAACATGAAATACCTGCCGGCTTCATTCATGTTCCGCCGTCCTATGAACTGGCTGTAAATGACCGGTCCATTTCGGGATGGCCAAAGGAAACATTGTTGTACGCTATTGAAATTGTAATTGATTCACTGGATAAAACATTAACTGGAGATGAGCAGAAGTGGAAAAATTATATGACCGATTAAAAGAATTGTATCCTGAAATGGTGAAGATCCGCAGACATCTGCATGAAAATCCTGAGCTTTCGTTTGAAGAGGTGGAAACGCCGAAATATATCGCAGCCTATCATGAAGAATTGGGGCATGATGTACGCAGAAATGTCGGGGGCAGAGGAGTCGTTGCTGTGCTTCGCGGCGGCAAGCCGGGAAAAACGGTAGCGCTTCGTGCGGATTTCGATGCCCTGCCCATTCAGGAAGAAAATGACGTGGAATACAGATCAAAAGTCGATGGTGTCATGCATGCCTGCGGACATGATGGTCATACCGCCACATTGCTTGTCCTGGCTAAAGTGCTGAACCGCCTGAAGGACGAGCTGGAAGGAACGATCGTTTTTATCCATCAGCATGCGGAAGAACTTGCTCCTGGTGGGGCGATTGCCATGATTGAGGATGGCTGTCTGGATGGAGTTGACGTTATTTTTGGCACCCATCTTTGGGCGGTTACACCTTTTGGCTGCATCGAACACCGAACCGGGCCATTTATGGCAGCAGCTGACAAGTTTGATATTGTCATTCAAGGAAAAGGCGGTCACGGGGCACAGCCTCACCTTACAATGGATGCAGTAGTGATCGGTTCACAGCTTGTGATGAATCTGCAGCAGCTGGTCAGCCGGCGGGTCAATCCGCTGGATGCAGCTGTCCTGTCTGTCGGTGCTTTTGAAGCGGTGAACGCATTTAACGTTATTGCCGATACAGCTAAGATTACTGGTACCGTTCGTACGTTTAAAGAAGACGTCAGAGCGTTGATGGAGCGTGAGATTGAACGAGTGGTGAAAGGGACGTGCCTGTCTGCTGATGCGGGCTATAGCTTTTCATATAAGCGAGGATATCCTGCTGTGGTGAATCATAAAGAAGAGACGGAGTTTGTAGCCCGAGTCGCTCAGGATGTTCCAGGGGTTGTGAAAGTGGTGGAAGGTGAGCCGCAGATGGGCGGAGAGGATTTCGCCTATTATTTGGAGCATGTGAAAGGTACGTTCTTTTATACAGGAGCACAGGATGAAAACTGGAGTGAAACGTATCCACATCATCATCCGAAATTTAACATTGATGAAAGAGCCATGCTTGTGGCGGCCAATACATTGGGAGCAGCGGCTATCACTTATTTAAAGGAAGCATCAAAGAAAGCAGAGGCAGCTGTGTAAATAGAGGGAGATTCAAGAGCTGGGTTACCGCACAGGCAAACGACAAGGCGGCCCAGCTTTTTATTTGTTTCGACCGATTGGACCAGTTTTGTGAAGATGGCCAAAAAATAAAGGAATTACTTTTGCAATATAAGAATAAAGAAAGAGAACATTTGAACAAAGGAAGGAGGAAAATACTGATGGAAAGACATCAGCATAAAGAGGTTACGGAGTTTATCGTCCACCACAGAGAGGAATTTCAGAATAAGCTGTTATCCGAGGCTAAAGAAGTAGCAAATAAAATAAGTGATATTCTACAATCAGGGAATATTGATCTTTTGAAAAACGCTGAGAAAATGGTAACGTATGTGGTGGAAGGGAAAGAGAACGAACTCATTTCCTTTGCCAAGCAGGAAGGCGTGGCCTGGGCAGAGCATTCTTTAACCCTAACTCTTAAGCTGGAGTGGGTACATGCGATTAGAAGGACGCTGTGGTACTATCTGTTTCAATATGATCAACAGAACACCCATGGACTCAATATTTCAGACTATAGACTGAAGGTTTTTGAGATGGAGAAGCGAATCAATGACGGCATCGATAAATTTCTTAATAGCTTCTTCATAAGTTATTCAATTTATAAGGATGAATTGCTTAACGCTCAGCGTAAAATGGTTGAACATCTATCGGTTCCTATTATCCCTATCAGTCCTTATATAGCGGTTCTTCCTTTAATTGGTGTGATTGATATATACCGTATACATACCATTGAGGTAAAGGTATTAATGGATATTTCAAGTTTGAAAATCCGAACGTTAATTATGGATCTATCAGGCATTACAGATATGGATATTGATGTGATCCACCATTTTCAAAGAGTACTGAGCGGCATTTCACTGATGGGATGTGAGGCGGTCATTACCGGTCTGCGTGCGGAGCTCGTCAGAAAAATGATTCATTTGGATGTTTCATTCGATGAGTATGCGGCAACTAAAGGGACACTTCAGCAAACAATGACTGAATATTTTACAACGAATGCGATGGAATCAATATGAAAAAAACATCATCACGGCTGCCAATGCCAGCTGGTTTAAGAATAGAACATGCAAAGGCAGCTGGCATAGATAATGAACCACTGTTTCGGGCACTGAAAGAAAAAGATAGGATCGCTTTACAGCCGGCTGGAGAAGACCTGGACTGGGATTACATGTTTTCGTATACCGAAGACCATGAAGAGGATGTAAAAGAGGCGATCCATCATGGCTATGAATTTAAATTTCTGACCATTAATGGATTGAGAAACTATTTGAAGCTGCGTTTTTCTCTGCAGGAAGACCATGATTTTGAAGTGAGCAACGAAGGCGTTGTTACACTGAATATGAACGCAGCAGATGTAAAAGTGCTGGAGTCAGTACTGCCCGGACACTGGATTCTTTCAGCGGTGTATGATTCAGAAGGAAAACAAGACCAAAAATTTCAGATCAAGCCATCGGTTATTGAGGAAAATAAAACAGCGGGAAGATGATTGAACAATTGTCACTAAATATAAAAATAGGGGAGCGACAGAACAACACGTTCTGCCGCCTTTTGCTGTTGGTTTGGTGCTACAGTTTTGGTGCCAGGCACCGCCTTTTGAAACTTATGTCATTGAGGTGCCTGGCACCAAAAATAAAAATTTCCATATACTGTATTTACAAACGTAACAGTGTTATGTTACATTGATTACAGAAAAGAAAGGAGCCGTTAACTTGAGCAATGAATTGATATCAAAAAAAGATTTGTTGGATTTGGCTGGAATATCTTATGGACAGCTGTACCGCTGGAAAAGAAAAAACCTTATTCCAGAAGAATGGTTCGTTCGTAAATCAACGTTTACAGGCCAGGAGACATTTTTCCCGAAGGATAAAGTGCTTGAGCGGATTGACAAAATTCAATCCATGAAAGAGACGCTATCGCTGGATGAACTGGCGGAACGTTTCTCGCCTTCCGTATCGGAGGCAAACGTAACGAAGGGTGAACTATTGCAACGAAACATTGTTACGAAATCTGCTCTTGATTTTTACTTGCGTGAAAATGGAGAAGTGGAGCAGTTTCAGTTTGATCAGCTGCTGGAAGTGTTTATATTAGATAAGCTGCTTACTTCAGGAGATATCAGTCTGGATGAGGGAAAGATGTTGCTTCAGGTATTAAAGGAGACGCGGGGTTCACTCAGTGAGGGCGAGAATGAGCTGCTGTTTATCCGGAAGCTTGGAGTTACTTCGTGCCTGCTGCTCTCCGGGGCTGAAAACATAGTGGTGGATCAAGGTTCAAAAGTGACGATGAGACTATCAGTCAATAGCTGTGTGGAAGAACTTAAAACAAACTTGTAATGGAGGATGATTATGCAAAGCGGTATCAAAGGAAATCTCACCATCAATGGATACGGCTCTTCAAATGGCGGGCATTTTGAACATGTCACGCTGAATGGAAGAGGCACCATCAACGGCAGTCTTGAGTGTTTGAGATTTGAATGTAATGGGTCTGGAACCGTTCATGGCGATTTGAAAATGGAGGAAGCAAAAATCAGTGGGAGCGGAAAAATCAAAGGTTCCGTAGATGGAAACGAATTTTTAATTGAAGGCAGAGGCACAGTCTCCGAAAGCGTGATATTGGCCAAAAAGATGAAACTATCGGGTTCTGGAATGATTGGAGGAAACCTGAAAGCGGATGAGATTAGGATCAATGGAAAAGCAACGATAGCGAACGATTGTGAAGCAGAAAATTTTAAAGCGGACGGCCAGTTTACCATCGGAGGACTTTTGAACGCGGATCGAATTGAAATCAGACTTCACGGTGAGAGTTCCGTCACCGAAATGGGCGGTCAGGTCATTAAAATTAAAGGCATAAAGAATCGTTTCCTTCAACTTTTTAAGACGTTTTTCCCGGTTCAACTGACAGCAAAGCTGATCGAAGGCGATGATCTTGAACTTGAGAGCACGAAGGCAGATGTGGTTCGCGGGACGAATGTCACAATTGGCCTTGATTGCGAAATCGATTTGGTTGAATACAAAGGGACATACAAACAGGATAAAAGCGCGAAAGTAAAAGAAAAGAAAAAAATCTGAGCAAGGGAAAGAGAGGAGGAGTACGATGACGAAGGCAAATAATCTTACGATGCACGGTTCAGGAAGTGCATCCGGAGGTTTATACAATAAGGTGAAAATTATGGGAGAAGGAACCATTACTGACGATTTTGAATGTACGCTTTTTAAAACATACGGATCAAGTGAAGTGTCCGGAAACGCCAAAGCGGTGGATTTTGAAATATTTGGCGAGACAGAAGTGAGAAAAAATCTGGACGCGAGGAATATGAAGGTGCTTGGGACACTTTCCGTGGGTGAATCAGCAACCATAGGAAACACAAAAATTCTCGGAACTGTGGATGTGACCGGGAAATTTACCGGAGATAAGGTGGACCTCAAGGGCAGTATCGGTGTAAGAGGAGATCTTGAGGCAGAGGTTTTCGTATCGAGCGGCTTGTTTGAAGTTGCCGGTTTGCTGAATGCCGATGTGATTGACGTAAAGCTGAGATATAGCACAAGCCATGTTCAAGAGATGGGTGGAGAGACAATCCGTGTACAAAAGAAAGGTTCATTTCTGCCGTTCATGAAAAATGAGGGCTACCTTGAAGCGAAAATCATTGAAGGTGATGATATTTTCTTGGAAAATACAACAGCGGATATTGTGCGCGGAAAATCGGTACGTATCGGTTCGGGCTGCGAAATAGGATTGGTCGAATATTATGAGGAGTTTAAAGCTCTTTCTGGTTCTTCGGTAAAAGAAAATCAAAAAATAGAGTAGCGATAACAGAGTAAGGCTGCAACAGACCTTCCAACAATCAAAAGGGATGAATCAGGAGTTAATTTTATGAGTCACACAGCGGTTCAATCAAAAGCGGGAATGGATGATCTCTTCCGAAACCGGTTTATCCAGGTCGTATTGCTTTCTGTGTTTTTTCTGCAGATCGGCATCTGGGTAAGGAATTATTCCGTACTGCTGTATGTTATCGAAAAAACAAATGGAAATCCAGTGGCTGTTTCTCTTATCTTTATAGCCGAATACGCACCCATCTTTCTTTTCTGTTTTATTGGAGGGACGTTTGCTGAACGCTTGAGACCGAAGCGGACGATGGTCTGGTGTGATTTTTTAAGTGCTGTATCTGTTTTTATTGGTCTACTCACTTTGATGCTGGGAAGCTGGAAAGCCGTTTTTTTAGCAACGCTCGTCTCCGCCATCCTCTCCCAATTTTCGCAGCCATCCGGCATGAAGCTGTTTAAGGTTCATGTTCCGGCAGAACTCGTACTGGCGGGGATGTCGATGTACCAGACGATGTACGCGGTGTTTATGATTTTAGGTCCCATTATTGGAACGTTTGTGTACCAGAGCTTCGGTATCAAGGCTGCGATCATTGTTATGGGGATCACCTTCCTGCTTTCCTCGGTTATTCTTCTTTTATTGCCTGAAGACCGTGCCGTTCGGAAAAATAACGAAAAAACAACGTTCGTCTCGGACTTCCAAAAGAACAGCTTCAATGGCTGATGGCAGCGTTTGGGATCGGAATCATTCTTGGCGGAGGATTGACGGTTTTCATGTCCAAGAAAATTAAGCCGCAAATGCTCTTGGCTTTAGGGCTTGTGGCAAGCGCAGTCAGTTTTTCAGGAATGGGGATGTCCAATGTCTTATGGCTGACGCTTGCTTATCAATTCTTATCCGGACTCTTTATGCCATGTGTCAATATAAGCATCAATACGCTGATTTTAGAAAATACAGAAGAAGCCTTCATTGGCAGAGTGAACGGAATATTAAATCCGCTCTTTACAGGGGCCATGGTCATTTCCATGTCTGTTGGGGGCTGGCTGAAACTTCATTTATCAATTGTCCTTATATATGAATTAGCGGCTCTTATCCTGTTTGCCGGAGTTGCAACTCTGCTGCCCATCGTGAAAAAGAGCGCAAAGAATCAAGAGATAAGCAAAGGAGTGTAAGACCGGTGCCAGGCACCAGTCTTACACAAGTGTCAAAAATACGGTGCCTGGCACCGAAAGGGAGATAAGTGTATGAGCGAAAAGAATAATAGATTAGGATTTGTGGTTGCAGGGCAGCTGCTCGCCATCCTGATGGCATCAATGGATAACACGATCGTAGTTACCGCGATGGGAACAATCGTCGGCGATCTGGGTGGCCTTGAAAACTTTGTATGGGTAGTCTCAGCCTACATGGTAGCTGAAATGGCAGGAATGCCGATTTTCGGGAAGCTGTCGGATATGTACGGCAGAAAGAGATTCTTTATTTTTGGGCTGATCCTGTTTATGGTGGGTTCGTCACTATGCGGAACAGCTGATAGTATTCTTCAGCTCGGCATTTACCGGGCGATACAGGGGATTGGCCTTGATTCCCATTGCGTTTACCATTGTTTTTGATATCTTTCCTCCAGAAAAAAGAGGGAAAATGGGAGGGCTGTTTGGAGCGGTCTTTGGGCTTTCCAGTATTTTCGGCCCGCTTCTTGGGGCGTATATCACCGATAACATCAGTTGGCACTGGGTTTTTTACATCAACCTGCCGTTGGGAATTCTGGCGTTGGTGTTCGTGGGTTTATTCTATAAAGAATCACATGTTCATACGAAGCAAAAAATCGACTGGCTCGGCGCCGTAACATTGATCGGAGCTGTCGTTTGCCTCATGTTTTCACTGGAACTTGGCGGCCAGAAGTTTGATTGGAGCTCCTGGCAGATCATCAGTTTGTTTGCAGGATTTACTGTACTGTTTCTTCTTTTTTTGGGAGTGGAACGAAAAGCGGAAGAACCGATCATTTCATTTAAAATGTTCCAGAACCGCCTGTTTGCGGGCAGTACAATCGTTGCGTTCTTCTACGGAGCCACGTTTATGGCAGCTACGGTTTATATTCCCATTTTTGTTCAGGGCGTTTACGGGGGAACGGCGACCAACTCAGGGCTGATCCTGCTTCCAATGATGCTTGGTTCAGTCGTTACCGCACAGCTTGGGGGATTTCTGACTTCCAAGATGAGCTACCACAATATTATGTTTCTTTCAGGGATCATTATGATCGGTGGATTTGCATTATTGAGCACAATCACACCGGATACGAGCAGGCTGGTACTGACGCTGTATATGATCGTTGTCGGTCTGGGGGTAGGATTTTCCTTCTCTGTACTCAGCATGGCAGCCATCCATAATTTCGGCATGCTGCAGAGAGGTTCCGCTACATCAACAAGCAATTTTATACGTTCGCTCGGAATGACGCTCGGAATAACTATCTTCGGTACCATTCAAAGGAGCGATCTGGCCTCACAGCTAAAGGAAACATTTAACGGAATGGGAGGAACCATGCCGGGCAGCGGAGCAGGCGATGCAAGATCCTGTCCGAGCAGGCAAGGGCAATGATCCCGGCAGCGGTGGCCTTCCTGTTCGTATTCCTCATGAGCAAGGATCGAATGACGGTGCCAGGCACGGGTGTTACACAAGTGTCAAAAGGGGGTGCCTGACACCAAAATGCGGTGCTTGTATAATAAGACTCTTATTATACATTGGCACTGCCTTTTTTTATTCTTTTCTCAGCTCGTGAGGGACACGGCCGTCGCTCGGTTCACTTCCTTCTTTTGTGCTATGTATCGTCCAGGAAATCAGCGTGGCGCTGTCCCGGCCATGATGAGCTTCTACGGATTGCAGAAGCCGCAGCACACCATCTTCCACATTGGCGGCATCCGCAAAAACTTCATGCACCTTCTTTGCATCTTCAAAGCCTGAGTTCGGGCATTCGATCATTCCATCAGTAGCAAGAAGCAGAACCGTTTTGCCTTTTCGCAGTTCGCGCACTCCGGTGCTGTAACAAGGCAAAGGCTGTTCAAAGGTATTGACCTTACCGATCCACTCATAAAAGTTCCGCTGGTTCAATTGGTATTGCTTAAAGTCCGAGAGTTCGGGATGAAACAGATAAAGCACGCAATCGCCGATCGAAAGCCACCATACATAATTTTCTTTGCGGAATGCGATCAGGCAAGCCGTCTCGCCTTTTATCATCTGGCACTTCGAACGAAATTCTGAACTCCTGAACAATGAGGCCAAACGAGATTCCAACTCTATGAAACAAGCAGGCGCGGGAAGCTTGATCGTTTCAAGTAAACTCTCTTTTTGAGTTACCAGTTCCTCAACCACGAGCTCGGCACTCTCTGCACTATAATGGGCATCCAAGATGACGGCAAACTCCCAATCTTCTTTTTCACCTGCCCAAACGAGGCAGCCGTCTTCGTTCTTATTGGCGCCGGAAAGAGAGTTCCCTCCATATCTCCCGACCGTGATATGATGAATAGAGGAGAGATCAGGCTGATCTATATAAGGGTAAGAGCTGCCGACCCAGCGATTAATGGTTTCATCATCCATCTCCATGTGAGCTCTCAGTCTCTCGCATACCCTATCAAGTGTTTCGCCTGTGCCGTACGGAGCATTTTCCCAGTCCAGGACTTCCCGCGGTCCCCAGTATTCTTTCGGTGTGCCGGGATACCGGGGAGTAATATGCATATGAAGATGGGGAACGCCATGTCCGGAACGAGCGTATATGTGTTCTGCACCTTCACTTTCCCTGAGGGCTTTGCTTATTCTTGCCATGGCCACGCCGAAAGCCTTGGCTTCTTCAAGGTTCATATCTGCCAATGTTTCCGCATGGCGCTTTAAATCAATCATCACATATCCAAGGTAAGCTGGATTGCCGCCTTTATCGATATGTCCGATGTATACGTAATCATCTTCGTAGATCATCTTGCCGGCTGTTGTTATGGTGCCTTGGTGCTTGCTGCATATAAAACAGGAATCATTCATACTGTACAGCTCCTTTTAGATATTTTTCAAATTATATACGATAATCATTAATTTAGGAATAGTTTTCCAGTAAAAAAGGAGCGATGAAAATGGCGAAAAGATGGGCGCTCTCGTGGAGCGGAGGAAAGGATGCCTGCATGGTGCTCGATCAACTTGTGAAACAGGGGGAAGAGGTCGTCTGTTTAATGACGACACTGCCGAAAGAAACAGGCCGAACGTTTGGACATGGAGAGAGTAAAAAACTAATTCAAGCCCAGGCTGATGCTCTTGGCATCCCGCTTGAATGGATTCCGTGTTCTTTCGATTCCTACACGGAAAATTTCATCTCCGAATTGAATTCTTTCAAGCGAAAATACGAACTGGACGGGGTGTCCTTCGGGGATCTGTATCTTGCCGAACACAGACAATGGGGCGAAAACGTTGCTAAACAAGCGGCACTCGAAGCGATTTATCCGCTATGGATGAAAAAAGAAGAAGCCCCTTTAGCGTTGAAAAATTTCGTTGAGTCTGGGTATAGGGCAAAAATCATTAGAGTTTCGAACGGCTTTCTGGACGAAAAGTGGCTGGGAAGAGAAATAGACACTTCGTTCCTTAATGATATTCAGGAAACGGGCATCTGTCCGATGGGGGAGGCAGGAGAATACCATAGCTACGTATACAGCGGGCCTCTTTTTAGTTACCGTGTCCCAGTAAAATCAGGAGAAATCCTGGAACTTGAAACAACAAAGCGGATGGAGCTCTCGTTGCAATAACCGTCTGTTGTCAATAAGGATTGTACCAGCCTGGAAAGGATGGCGGCCAGGGAGGAAACGGGTAGGAGATGGAGTAGGAGTAAGGTGATGAGTAGGGCAATGTATACGAAGATGAATAATGCGGAAATAAATACGATCCGGAAAAAGATAAAGGTGTGGGAGGATGCGGAGCTGTTGTGAATGGCACAGCCGGGACAGCTGGGACAGCTGGAACCCCTGGAACCCCTGGAACCGATACAGTGACTCGCCCAAAGGAATCACCGTTTTTGTGATGATCCAGCCAGCTGCAATGATGAGTATGATCAAAAAGAGGAAGCATAAAAACCCTCCTGTTTATTCAAACTTTATCCATAAATTATTCGTATCCATAGAGAAAAGTGACGACAGAAAAGGAGAACTGAGGACAGTTCTCCTTTTGGAACTTTCATTTCATGTCAGCTTTTGGGCAACAGCCATGATTTCTTTCGCGGACTTGAAACTCTCATCAATCTGCAGCAGCCTTCTAATCAGGCTTCGGACTTCTGGATCTAATGAAAGCTCTTCGTCCCAGCTTTTCTCCTTTTTCGTAACAGGTTCATAGCCAGAATAGAGCAGGAACAGCAGAAAGTGGCCGAGGGCATAGAAGTCGCTTTTGACAGAAACCTCCCTCATTAAATTCACCTTCATGCGTTTTTGGGGATGTTCATCATCACCGGATAGTCCGCACGCCAGCCCAAAATCAATGATGTGCAGTTTGCCATGGGCAGAAATAATATTGGGGATACGGAGGTCCCGGTGGATGACGCCCTTCTCATGCATGCTGCTGACAATGCCCAGCACCTCTTTAAAAATCTCTAGAGCCTCCATCTCCGAATAACGTATGCCCTCTTGAAAAATCAAATCCTCAAACGTTTGCCCGGATACATAATCCATGACGATAAACCGGCCGCATTCATCCTGCCAGGACCGATAGACAGAGGGAATAGCAGGATGATTGAGCTGTTCAAGAATTTCCTTTTCCCGCTCAAAGGATTGCTGCCCCGATTTCGTCCAGCTCTTCGTTTTCCTCAACTGCTTAACCGCCACTGTCTTCCTGGAATCGGCATCTAAAGCGGCATAGGTTATGCCGTAGCTTCCCATTCCCAGCACTTCATTGATTCGATAACGGCCGAGCAGGGTAGAGCCCGGTTTAAGCGGCCGGTCGATGACCAGCCGATACAGGTCCTTTACCCAATGAAACATCATGAAGATCAGCTGCTGAAGAATCCGCTTTTTCTGCGTTTTCCTTTGTAGTACGAATGTCCGTGGCTTTTTCCGTAATGTTTCTTCCCGTAGTCGCTGCTGCTGAACCTCTTATATGAATGTTTATGATAATCACTGCTGCTGTATCGTTTGTGGCTCCCGCCAAGTAATGATTTCAATAATTTTTTTAACATCAAAAATCAACTCCTTTTCTAACTATACGGCTGAATTTCAGTTTAGTTTCATTTTTGTCCAAATCCGTTGAATGGTAATCCATAGAAATCAGGAGAAGAAACTGCCGTAAAAAGATTTTGTGCCGATATAGCTATACTATTTAACTTGTCGTAGAGCGTGAACCATAGTTTAACATTGTATGAAGCTCTGCCATAGGGATATGTTCAGAATAAGGACTAAATGTTATAATGTGGAAAAGAGCAAGGGAATGAGAGTATGTCTTCAGCGATTATCTTTTTCGGAACGATTGCCATTCTGTATTTTTTCATTATGATTCCTATTCAATACTTCTATATTCCGGGCTGAAGGAGCAAAGCCGTAAAACCGCGTTAAGCCAGCAGGAAATCTATGATAAAATACCGGTTCAGGAGCAGCAGCTTCATTATCATGTTCAGGGCAACCTTTTCAACCTGCCTTCTGCCCTTGTCGCGAGTCTGATATATAAATTGAAGCATCGATCCATCTGAATCAGCAGCGCTTATTAACAGGCGCTGCTTTTGTTATGCCGTTTCGTTGTTTTTTCACAGAATAGTTGATAGTTTAAATAGGAATGCGGAATGAGGAGGATCAGATTGAAGAATTTTACCATTATTAATGCAGCCGTAAATGACGAGGTTCTTGCGTATCAGGCTTCTGCAGAAGACACACAGGAAGTTATGGGGTTGCTTGTGAACACCGCTCAATGGCTGAAAAGCAAGGGATCGACACAATGGAGCGAGCTGCTTGAAGGAAAAGATGTGCATGGAATGGCACGATCCATTTTAGAGGGAGATGTGTTCATTTTTAAAAATAAAGAAAGTAAAATCGCAGGAGTTGTCATGCTCCCTCAAAAGGCGAGTGCTTGGGATCTTGAGTTGTGGGGAGAAGACCATCAGGCGGCAATCTATCTTCACCGATTGGCGATCGACCGGAATGCAGCAGGAAAAAATTTGGGCGGGGACATTCTCAATTGGGTGACGAATAGCATCTCGTTTAGCGGAAAGTCTGTCATTCGACTGGACTGTATTGCCAGCAATGAAAGCTTAAACCGCTTCTACAGAGGAGCTGGTTTTACGTTCCGCGGAACAAGTGAAAGCGGCTTTAACATATATGACAAACCGAAAAAATAAAAGACAAGGAACAGCGCCCGGAGGTCAAACCGGGCGCTGTTCTGTTCGAAAAATTCCTGGTCGTCGATAGATGAAAAGTAGGATCTGTATTCTTATTTCCCTGTATGAATGACTTTAAAGATATTTTTCGCTTGATCGGTATTGTTGATCAGCCCGGAGAACTTTTCCTTGCCTGGACCATACGCATAAATGTTAACGTCCTCCCCGGTATGGCCTGTGGTCGTCCAGCCTGTGTTGGACCGAAGATCGGCAATTTTTTCGATGGCAGCATCGATTTTAGCCATATCTTTGGTTTTTGCTGCTTCTTTCACACTATTCACTTCGTTCTCAGTTAAGGCAAGCTCCACATATTCATGAAGTGTTTGTTCCACATCAGCCCCGGATGCAATGGTTTCACCCAAGAAATCAGGCGTACGCTTAAATGCCTTCACCGGTTCAGAGAACCAGTTGTATTTACCGTTCGCTCCGATCGATAACCCGCCCGTTGAATGGTCTGCAGTTGCGACAACAAGTGTATGCTTGTCCTTTTTGGCGAATTGGACAGCGGCCTGAAAAGCTTTTTCAAAGTCCTGCATTTCGCTCATCGTGCCGACGACATCGTTATCGTGCTCCGCCCAGTCGATCTGGCTGCCTTCAACCATCAGGAAGAAGCCGTCTTTATCGCGGTCGAGCCTCTGGATCGCCGAGCTGGTCATTTCTTTAAGAGAAGGCAGATCGTGATTACGGTCAATCATTTTAGGCATGCCGCCTTTAGCAAAAAGACCGAGGACCTGTTCGTTCTTGTTGTGCAGAAGCTGTTCCTTCGTTGTGACGTAGCTGTAGCCTGCATTCTTAAATTCGTTCACCAAATTCCTGTCATCACGGATAAAGTTGGTTGAACCGCCTCCAAGGAGTACATCCACTTTATGCTTGCGGTTGATTTTCTCATCAAAATAGTCACTGGCAATTTCATTCATGTTTTTTCGGCTAGGGTCATGAGCACCGAAAGAAGCGGGGGTGGCATGGGCAAGTTCGGATGTCGCAACGAGTCCTGTAGATTTACCGCGAGCTTTTGCGGCTTCAAGGACAGTCTTTAACTCAGTTTTATCATTATCTACTGCGATGGCCGCATTATAGGTTTTTTCTCCAGTGGACATGGCAGTGGCAGCTGATGCTGAATCGGTTATATTCTCATCTGGATCATCAGCATAGGTCATTTGTTTACCTACAAAATAGCGGTCAAATGCGGTCTTCTCCATTTCAACAGTATCCAGATCATCATTCCAATAACGCAATGCTGTTGTTGCGGCAGGACCCATCCCATCACCGATCAAAAAGATAACATTCTTAATTTGCGGTTCCTTGGCTGTATTAAGATTCTTAGCATCTCCATGCATTTGCATTGAAAGGCCTCCAAGCCCGACAGCACTCACCAAGGCCAGCGGCAGCCAGCGTTTTAAACCATCCCTTTTCATCTCGTACCTCCTGTAATTTTTTATATTTATTTGTCAATTTCAGTATATTCATAAACTTTGAGACTCTCAATGGACCATAGGTATTGCCTAATTGGTACTAGATTATAAGAGGTGATGGAGTGGAAAAAAGAGAGAAACACAAAAAAGAGCCAGGAAAGGTTCCTTGACTCTTTTAACCGTTTTACTTTTAAAGAAAAAGAATTGATTGCCGCATGATCGGTGTGCTAAAATGTAGTTTGCGACTTACCGATTTTTTAAAGGTGATATTAAATTTACCCAAATTTATTATACTAGGTAAGTGGTTGTTTTGTCAAGCATTTTGGAACCGAAAATTTATAGATAAAGGAGAGGGGTTATGAACCAGTGGGAAACAGAATGGAAAAGAGAGCAGGAACGAGTCAATACGGTTGTTGATCAAGTAAAAAAGAAAATGAACGTTCTCGAGGCGCATCTTGGCGGTAAAAAAGAAGATGTAGTCGAGATCAGAAAAAACTTCTGGGAAGATGTGACCGTCAACTTTGACGATGCGCATGAAGCAGCAGAAACAGCAGCGAGCATTAAGCAGCAGGCGGAATTGCTGTCTGAATTAGAACGGAGCCATAAAAACGCTGAAGATCAGAGGAAAAGCCTTGTAAAACTGAGTGACTCCCCTTACTTCGGAAGAATAGATTTCAAAGAAAACAAGGATGCCAAGGCAGATCGGATTTATCTGGGCGTCGCTTCGTTTTATGATGAAAAAGCAGATGAATTTCTGGTGTATGACTGGAGGGCGCCGATCTCTAGTCTTTACTACGACCATTCGCTTGGCAGAGCGGAATATGAGGCGCCAGAGGGTATCGTTTCAGGAGAGATGGAGCTGAAAAGGCAATATATCATCCGAAATGCAGAAATCAAAAGCATGTTTGATACAGGAGTGACCATTGGAGATGAACTGCTGCAGGAGGTGCTGAGCAGGCAGGCGAACCCCCAGATGAAAAGCATCGTGGCGACGATCCAAAAAGAGCAGAACCAGATTATCCGCAATACGAAGGGTACTCTGCTTATTGTTCAGGGAGCTGCCGGATGCGGGAAAACTTCAGCGGCACTGCAGCGAGTCGCTTACCTCTTATATCGCTACAGAGAAACATTGACAGCCAATCAGATCGTGCTTTTTTCCCCGAACAATGTGTTTAACAGCTATGTCTCGAACGTTTTGCCAGAACTGGGGGAAGAGAACATGCTGCAGACGACGTTCCAGCAGTATGTGTATCACCATCTTGGCGATTCCTACGATCTTGAGGATCCATTGGAACAGATGGAGGCCGTACTTACCGGGGATGGCCAACCGGGCCACAAAGTCAGACTGGACAGTATCCGTTTTAAGGCTTCGCTGGATTTTATGAATTTGATCGAGGGGTATATATCTCATCTGCGCAAGGAGGATATGCTCTTTAAATCTGTAGTATTTCGAGGGAGAGTCTTAATCGCAGCTGATCAGATCAAAGAAAAGTTCTATTCTTACCCCTCTGCTGTTTCTATCCCGGACCGGATGAAACTTGTATCTGAATGGCTTGTGAGTGAGGTCAGGAAACTTGAAAAGACGGAGCGGAAGGAACCATGGGTCGAAGAAAAAATACAGCTTCTGGATAAAGAGGTCTATGTCAGGCTATATCAGAAGCTAAGGAAGAAAAAGCAATACACGGAAGATTCGTTTAATGATTTTGAACGGGAGCAGAGACTGTTGTCCGCTTATGTGGTCTCGAAAGCGTTCAAGCCGCTGAAAAAGCGGATCAAGGCTTTGACGTTCATTAATCTTAAGGCAATGTACATGAGGCTGTTTACTGGGGAAGGGCTGTCCTGGGAAAGGGAGGATAGTTATCTGCTTCCCGACAGCTGGAAAGAAATCTCCAGGCTGACTGCCAGAACCCTTGGTAATGGAGAGCTGTTATATGAAGATGCTACACCTTACCTATATTTGAAAGAACGGCTGGAAGGATTTCAGACCAATACGGCGGTTCGCCATGTTTTCGTCGATGAAGCCCAAGATTACTCCCCCTTTCAGTTCGCCTTCATTCAGCGCCTGTTTCCGCGCAGCAAAATGACCGTTTTGGGTGACCTTAACCAGTCCATTTATGCCCATTCCACGGGGGATGCGTTTCAGATGCTGTATGACCATTATGGAAAAGATCATACTGAACGCATCGTATTAACGAGAAGCTATCGTTCGACAAGACCGATTGTTGAATTTACACGGGAAATGCTTCACGAGAAAGATTCCATTATTCCTTTTAACCGGGATGGGGAAAAACCTGTGCTGAAACAGTTTGAAAAGAAAGAAGACCACGCACGTGCCCTTGCTGATACGATTCGAAACCTCCAGGATAGACAGGTGAAGACGATCGCTGTGATCTGCAAGACAGCGAAAGAATGTGAGGAAGCTTACGAAAGCCTGAAGGATCAGGTTGATATCGAACTCATGAAGAAAGATTCTTCGTCTTTTAAGCAAGGTGCACTGATTATTCCATCCTATCTGGCTAAAGGGATTGAATTTGATGCGGTTTTGGTGTTCGATGCCTCAAATTCACAGTACAGCAAAGAAAGTGAGCGCAGGCTTTTTTATACGGTGTGTACCCGTGCCATGCATGAGCTTTATTTGTTTTCGTGCGGAGAGGTGTCTGCATTCATCACAGAAGTTCCCGAGGATACATTCATAAGAGAAAATTAATGAAACAAAAAACACACCCTGTTTGGGTGTGTTAGTTTGTGGCTACGACTTTATAGCCAATCTCCTCAAGTTCGTGGATATTGTCGATATTTGTAACGCAGACGGAATCGTCATTCACTCTGCAAACAACTGCTTCATTTTCATGGCAGTTCTGCAAAGCTCCTAAAACAGAATCAAACTCTATTCCTTTTATCTCTTTTTGTCCAACTGACCAGGAACGCTGCCGGCTAACGTGATTGACTAACGAAACCATGACGGGACCACCTCCGTATGGGTTTATAAGTTTTATACCACAATTTTAGCATTATACTCCTGCAGTGGCAAAAAGAAATTTATTTGTAACATTTTATCTGTTTATAGCGAAAATTCTGTAAATCCTCAAGTGGCAAAGCCGTTTTTAACTTCCCGTTTAAGAATGAGAAAAATACAGCCTAAGTTCCGTTTGAAGAGGGTAAGTATCGTTAGTAGTAAACGGGAAGGGAGCTGTAAAAATGAAAGTATTAGTTGCAGGAGCAAACGGAACAACAGGGAGATTAATCCTTCAGGAACTAAATAAAGCAGGCAGGTCATGAAACAAGAGCGTTGATCAGAGAGAAAGAACAAGCTTCTGAACTGGAAAAGCTCGGGGCAGAAACCGTGCTTGCTGACTTGGAAGGCGATGTTTCAAAAGCCCTAAAATGCTGTGATGCGGTAATTTTCGCTGTGGGTTCCGGGTCGAAAACAGGTCCGGATAAAACGGCAGCTGTGGATCGGGATGGAGCGATCAATCTTATGGAAGAAGCGGAAAAACAAAACGTGCGAAGGTTTATCTTGCTGAGCAGTATGGGAGCGGGAACACCTGAGAAAGGACCGGAAGAGCTTCAGCACTATTTAGTGATGAAAGGGGAAGCCTAAGACCGGCTTGAATCCAGCAGGCTTCATTACACGATCGTCAGGCCGGGTGCCCTTACCAATGGCGAAGGCAACGGGCAAATCAGGGTCGGTGAGAATTTGGGAAGCGGGAGTATTGCACGAGCCGATGTGGCCAAAGTGATTGCAGCATCCCTGGATCTTGAGAATGCCAATCATAAAATCTTTGAAATTCTTGAAGGTGATCAGCAGGTAGCTGATGCGTTAAAATCACTGTAAACTCAAAATCAACGAGCGAAAGCCGGCTGTCATATCCGGCTTTTTTGTTGTAAAAAATTTATGATGAAAACTGAATACAGAGCAAGACAGCAAAGGCCCTTGAAAAAAAGCATAATGGAGCCAGACTTTTTGCACTGCTTTTCTAGAGGTTTTTTTGGTACAGTAATAATTAAGGCAATTGAAAGGGAGATGATGAAAATGAATCAACACCTGTATAAGCAGTTTGAAATGACAAGAGGATTATTTTTGAGAAATGTAAGCAATTTACCAGCTGAAATCGTTGATATACAGCCAGAAGGATTCAACAATACAATACACTGGCATATCGGACACGTATTGACGGTTACGGAGCAATTTCTTTTCGGTTTTCCCAAAAAATCAGCTCACCTGCCTGAAGACTACGTAGAATGGTTTGGCAACGGAACAAAGCCGGCTGATTGGAAGGAGACTGTTCCATCCGTTGAAGAACTGGTCAATCAGCTCCAGGAACAGCTCGTACGAATAAAAGATATCCCGGAGGAAGCGCTGGATGAAAAATTGAAAAAGCCGTTTCTCGGATTGGAATCATTCCGTGAGCTTGCAAACTTCGCTGTTTTTCATGAAACCAATCATCTAGGACAGCTGCATGCGATCAAACTCCTTGTTGAGCGAACAGTCGTGAAAAACTAATGAAACCCAGAGAGTCAAGAAGGCTCTCTGGGTTTTTTATGAGTTGAGTGCAAAAGTAAACAGAGCAAAAAAGTGATCAACAAGGCAAAATGTAATCATGAATGAATCACTGAATGCAGAAAATCGATATCATTTTTTATCTGTTCTTTCAGAAACCGATCTCTGCAGCGTAAATATTCATCCGTAAGCATGGCGATTTCCTTCATGAACAGCATAACTTCTGTTTTTTTTAACATAATGTAACCCTGCCCTGCGTTAGAATATTCGAATACTTCTTTCCACCTTATTCCTCATTTTGGGTCAAAATAAACTAATTTTTGCTAAATTTTTTGTTCGCTTCACAATTTTTTCAAGAAAATCACTCTTTTTAGGTATTATTTTTGTCATTGGTTATGAAAGAATGGAGTTGGAGAAGCATTTAAAACAGCAAGGCGGGGGAAATATGAGCTATCAACAGATAAAATGGATGATTCTATTGCTGCCCACTTTAACGATTGGAGTCTGGGAGTACGTGAGGCATACGATGCTTCTGCCCTATATCTCCATGGAACTAGGAAACTATCTGTCTCCTTTTATTGTATTTTGTGTCAGCGTTGTATTCCTTTCTCGATTATTTTCATTACTAGAAACGGTACAAGGAGAACTTAATGAGGAAAAAACAAAGAAAGCCGCACTTGAGGAAAGGGAAAAAGTTGCCCGGGAACTTCATGATGGGATTGCTCAATCTCTGTTTCTACTCTCTGTCAAGATGTCGAAACTGGAAAAGCAAGCTTCTTTGACCTCTCATCCTCAGTTTCAAAAGATTAAAAAGACGCTCCAGCACGTACATGATGATACAAGGCATGCGATCAACTCGCTTCGGTCTCATCCTGTATCTTCAGCCGTTGCTTGGACGGACACCATTCGCGGCTATCTCGAAGAGCTTAAGCAGGATTACCAGCTTGAAGTACATATGGTATGGGAAATCGATGAGTCAAAAATGAATGCAAAAGAAAAGATTGAACTCTATTCGTGCGTGAAAGAAGCGGTGCTCAATGCCGTAAAACATGGAAAAACGAATGAGCTCTGGATCCAGGCCCTCCCAGAGGGAGAAGGCTGGTCATGTGTGGTGAAAAACAAATGCAGCCCGTTCACTCTGGCTGAATCAGGCAAGGGATTCGGACTGCAAATCACTCAGGATAGAGCAAAGGCAATGGACTGGACATTTTATACTCTGAAAGAATATGAAATGTTTATTGCCGTTCTGCGGAAAGGGGGCATCAGCCATGAATACTCCTATTCGCATTCTGGTAGTTGATGATCACCTTCATGCGAGAGAAGGGATTTCAGATCTTCTGGAGGATTACAGCGAATTTCAAATTGTCGGTGAAGCAAGGAATGGCAAGGAAGCCATTGAGATGACAGGCAAACTGGACCCGGATCTAGTATTGATGGATATCTCCATGCCGCAAATGAACGGGCTGGAAGCGACCAAGTTTATCAAGCTGCATTATCCGGCAGTGAAGGTTGTAATGATGACCGTTTCAGATGAGATTACCGATTTATTTGAAGCGGTGAAGAGGGGAGCGCAAGGCTATTTGCTGAAAAACCTTCATTCGAGTGAATGGTACAGCTATTTAAGGGCATTCGCTCTGGATGAAGCACCGATGTCCAAAGAGATGGCGTTCAGAATCCTGCATGAGTTTACGAGGACAAAACAGGGGAAGGTAGTTTCTCCTCTCTCGAGCAGAGAGCAGGATGTGCTCCAGTTTGTGGCAAGAGGGGACTCTAACCGGGAGATTTCAGAAAAGCTCTATATCTCTGAGCATACTGTAAAAACTCATTTAAAGAATATATTGAGCAAGCTGCATCTCGAGAACCGTGTGCAGTTGACAAGTTATGCCTACAACAAAGGCTGGATTCAGCCGTAAAATAGGAGGAAAACGATGAAAAAGTACGGGATAATGATTTTTGCGCTGCTGTGTGTATTTGCTGCAGGCTGTTCTGCCGAGAAAAAAGAAAATCATAAAGATCATATGCAGGCTTCAGGTGCATCACAAAAGAATGATGAATTAAACTGGAAGGTAGATTCATTTGCCTACACCAATCAGAATAAGCAGCCGTACGGAAATGAAGATCTGAGAGGGAAAGTATGGCTCGCCAACTTTATTTTTACCAACTGTGAGACGGTCTGCCCACCTATGACTGCTCACATGTCCAAACTTCAGGACATGGCGAAGAAGGAACATCTGCCGGTTCAGTTCGTATCATTTTCGGTTGATCCAGAACGGGACACTCCAGCGGCTTTAATTAAATTCGCGAAAATGTATCATGCGGATTTTTCCAATTGGACGTTTTTGACCGGGTATAAAAAGGAAAACATTGAACAGCTAGCAAAAAACTCGTTTAAGATGGCCGTGTCGAGCGATCCGTCCTCCAATCAGTTTATCCACGGCGCAAGCCTTTTTCTCGTGAATAAAAAAGGAGTGATCGTCAAACGGTACGGCGGTGTACAGGATACCCCCTTTCAACAGATTATCAAGGATATGAAAAAACAAAACTCACTATAGCAAAAAGCCTCCCTGGCCGGGGGGGCTTTTTGCTTGTGCTCTTCATGCGGCAGGGCGGGAATCCGCCTCTGGTATTCCCGGCCGGTTCTTGAAACCTTATTCCAGTCCCTGTTGAAGAAATAGGCAATGCTTCCATAGGCCACACAGGCCATGGTGACCATCCTGAAAATAAAGATGTCAAAAAGGATGGTGACAAGAAGGGGATAGGTATCCTTTTCCTGAAAGGCGTAGCCATAATATTCACCCATGCCGATCGCTACCATGTCGTACACAAGGCCGAAAATAAAAATATACAACACATAGATAAGAACATATTCAAGAATGGAAGAATGGAGAGCGAATCCATCGACCACAAAGATACTGGTCATAAAATAAACGGCAAGTGTGCCGGATATAAAAGCTTCAAAGATATAAAAAAAGGAAACAGGGCTTCTAAACAGGTTTTTTCCAAGAAAAGACCTGAAATGGATGACGCAGTCGATAAATGCTTTCTGCCAGCGGATCCGCTGTTTGAACAGATCCCAAATGTTTTCGGGGAGTTCGGTATAGCAAACAGCGTCGGGAATAAAGGTCACCTTTTTATCCTTTTGACCAGCGATATGGCGCTGAATTTTTAATGTAATGTCAATGTCTTCTCCAATCGTTGCGCGGTAGCCTCCGACACTGAGAAGGACCTTTTTCCTGAAAATACCGAATGCACCAGAAATAATGGAAAGGGCTCCTAACCTGGCATGTGACACTTTTGTAATATAAAAAGCACGCAGGAAATCTAGAGCCTGAGCGCGAATGAGCAGGTTCGTTCCACGCAATGTCAGCCCTGAGAACGGATTCTTCATTTTGGTCTGGAGAACATGTACCATGCCGCCGGCAGCCACGACATTTTGTTCTTCGAATGTTTCATTGATGGCAGGCAGTGAATGGTCAGTCATGATGGTATCCGCATCCAAAGTGACATCAAGCTCATTGCTTGAATATTCAATGCCTGCATTGAGCGCGTCCGCTTTTCCGCCGTTCATTTTATCCAGCACATAAATATTTGGATAGAGCTCAGACTGATAAAACTGGATCGCTCGTTTATGTTTTAACTGGCTCAGAGGAATCCTTGTACTTGTCTTCAGCTGCAGGTGTTCATCCAGTTTTCCGAGGGTGTCATCCGTGGATCCGTCATTGATATAAATAATTTCAAATTTTCATGTTTTCAACGGATGTCGTAATGATTTTCTCCTCATTGAAGCAAGGGATAAGAACACTGACACTTTTTTCAAATATCGGTTTTGGCCGATACCGTCTTTTTCTTTTATGAAAAAAGGGAAGGCAGTTGAAGGAGTGAAGGATTGGAAAAGCGATTGAAAGACAGAAGAAAAATAATACTGCATATTTCACTGTAGTAAACCTCCTTTTGTTCAAATTGTTATATTAGTATAAAGTATTTCATGGCAATTTCTCCTTTTCAACGGATGAGTAATAAGTCTTACTTTTCAGTGAATTGAAAGCCTATACATAAATTTCCGGCCATCCGCTTACGGTGATAAACAACCCATGCCAAAAGTCTGATTGTGGAACAAGCAAAGAGAAGTTAACATTTACTCTGAAAACAAAATATGTTTTCTGCTAGGGGAGCCCGTCAGACGGGCTGAGAGAAGAGAGGAACAGCTCTTTGACCCTTTGAACCTGATCTGGGTTATACCAGCGTAGGGAAGTAGGTGCCGAAGTCAAGTATATTTTTGTATATTTTTCTTTGCCTATCCTATCGGGTTCTTCTTACTAGAACCCGTTTTTTTTTATGCTGTGTGTAACTTTGGACTCAATTTAAAAAATCGAGGAGGAAGTTGCATGAACGTACAAAAAGAAAACGATGTTTTATTGAAATCACAGTTTCCAAACAGCACGAAAATTTATGAAACAGGATCAAGTCCGGACATCAGTGTGCCGATGAGAAGCGTCAGCCTGGCGGATACACAGAAGACTGGAGGAGCCGAAGAGAATCCGCCAGTCATTCTGTATGATACAAGCGGTCCTTACACCGACCCCGAATATGAGGCAGATGTAGAAAAGGGTCTGCCCTTAATTAGAAAAAAGTGGGTGGAAGACCGGAACGATACAGAGCAATATGAAGGCCGTTCCGTTAAACCGGAGGACAATGGCTACAGGAAACAGGCTCAGACCGCAAATGTGTTTCCGATTCGTCCTTTTAAGCCGATGCGGGCTAAAGAGGGAGGAAACGTGACACAGATGCATTATGCGAAAAAAGGGATAATTACGCCTGAAATGGAATTCATTGCGATTAGGGAAGGGCTTGATTCTGATTTTGTCAGAAGTGAAGTGGCTAGCGGCAGGGCCATTATTCCCGCCAACATCAATCATCTCGAGCTGGAACCGATGATCATCGGGCGAAACTTTCATGTGAAGATCAACGCTAACATTGGAAACTCAGCTGTTACTTCTTCCATCGAGGAGGAGGTCGAAAAAATGACATGGGCTACTTATTGGGGAGCGGACACGATTATGGATCTGTCCACAGGCAAGGACATTCATACAACAAGAGAGTGGATCATCAGGAATTCTCCGGTTCCTGTAGGCACTGTTCCAATCTATCAGGCGCTCGAAAAGGTGAATGGGATCGCGGAGGATCTAACTTGGGAGGTCTATCGGGATACCCTTATTGAACAGGCGGAGCAGGGTGTGGACTATTTTACGATCCATGCCGGCGTTTTGCTTCGGTATGTGCCGCTGACGATCAATCGCATTACAGGTATCGTTTCACGGGGCGGTTCCATTATGGCACAATGGTGCCTTGCATATCATCAGGAAAACTTTTTATATACTCATTTCGAGGAGATTTGTGAGATCTGTAAAGCATATGATATCTCCATCTCTCTGGGTGATGGTTTACGGCCTGGCTCGATTGCAGATGCCAATGACGAAGCGCAGTTTGCGGAGCTGGAAACTTTAGGGGAACTTACAAAGATCGCCTGGAAATATGACGTACAGGTCATGATCGAAGGGCCAGGACATGTACCGATGCATCAAATCAAGGAAAATGTAGATAAGCAAATGGAGATTTGCCAGGAAGCGCCCTTCTATACGTTAGGGCCGTTGACGACCGATATCGCCCCTGGATATGATCACATCACCTCGGCGATCGGGGCAGCGATGATCGGATGGTTCGGAACGGCGATGCTTTGCTATGTGACACCAAAGGAACATTTGGGACTGCCGAATAAAGATGATGTAAGGGAAGGGGTCATCGCGTATAAGATCGCTGCCCACGCAGCAGACTTGGCCAAAGGGCATCCAAGAGCATTGAAGAGAGATAATGCCCTTTCAAAAGCCAGATTCGAATTCAGATGGGAGGACCAGTTCAATCTTTCCCTGGATCCTGAAAAAGCAAGGGGATATCATGATGAGACTCTTCCTGCGGAAGGAGCAAAAACCGCTCATTTCTGCTCCATGTGCGGACCAAAATTCTGTTCCATGAGAATTTCGCATGATCTGAGAAATATGTCTGCACAGGAACTTACCGGCACTGAAAAAGAAATGAAGGAAGGGATGCGGGAAAAGGCGAAGGAATTTCAGGACAAAGGCTCGAACCTTTATTCATGAGCAGAATAGCAGCACTTCTTGAAAAGATTGCACTGCTGGAAAAGCAGCTGCAGGAGATTCAAAAAAGATGCCCTCATGTGTTTCTGGAAACCTCTCACTCCGATGAACGGATCTGTATGAGATGCAGCTATACCGAAAAAATTGTGTACCGGTTCCCAGAAGAAAACGACGCGGGGCCAGGAACTCAAATAAAAGAACTTCTCTTGGGCAATGATAATGGCAAAGGAAGAATGAGGGAGGAATAGGTAATGGGTACGAATTGGCTGCAGACCGCATTGAACTGGACAGAGCAAAGAGTAGGGCAGGCTTCTGATGGGTTCAGGGAGATACTCGGAAAGCTTAAGAACCAGCCAGCGATGTTGGTGACAGACCTGGCGACATTTATTATGCTTCATCCTGAAACACATAAAAAGCGGAGCGAACTGCTCGGAATCACGTATTGCACGTATTCATTAAATCTTGGCGATGTAGATCTTCTTCTTGAGACAAAGGAGGGACTGGATCAAAAGGTTCTGGAATGCCGCGTGAGCGAAAAAAATCGAGTCATTTCCCATTTCCGTTCCTATGACGCCAAAGCCAAAGATAGTCTGACGGTTCCATTGGACATCAAACAATATCATAATTAATTGGAAAAACCGTCTGCCGCAGTGAGCTAACCTAAAT
>NZ_JBDPNU010000002.1:0-76353 GCF_050468105.1 Fictibacillus sp. NRS-1165 | reverse complement strand
ATTGATAATGTTATGATTATTATTCTTGATTTTCTATCTTTCATATCTTTCCTCCTAGAAGAATTTTTTAGATACGTATTTCGCGAGCACCATCTTTCCTGCGCCGCCTGCGGCATTCGCAAGTGTTCTCCCTGCACCTGTAGAGTAAAGGAAATTTCTTAACCATCCGGGGCCTGAAAGCACAAGACTTAAAATTCCGATCGCGATACAATAATCTTCAAGTTCTTTTCCAGTTCCGATGTAGTTGAATGCCAGCCATAAGGACCACACTTGAAACGGTTGTTGAATAGCGATGATCGTACATTCTCTCCACCACATCGGAAAAACGTTCATCTCATCATTGATAAGGGTATAAGCGGCAATAGATGAGAAAGCGGTCAGGATCAGGATTTCTCCGATCCGTCTCACATATTGGAACAGCAAGACGACAAACATAAAGGCGATAACGGTTATCGTCAGAACGATTGCGAGAGAGGCATCTCCCGGTGATTCTGTCAGGTCTTTCATGGTTTTGGTCGTGATCCCTTTGTTAACAGCCATCATCGTAATGGAATTCGCAGTCTTTAAAAGAACTTCAGTGAATAGCCACGGTGCACTTGTTGCGAACAGAGTAGCGAATATCGTTTTCACGAATACTTCTTGAGTGGATCGGCTTTGCATCGCGCCCCATCTTTGGAATTGAATTTTAAAGAGAGCGAACATCATAAACATGACACCCATTGAAGTAGATAAGATTAACATGGTCATATTCATTTCTTTGACAAAATCATATTGAGTTAAGTCGGTTGCTTTAAGCATAAATTTGTTCAACCATTTGAACGACATTTTCGCAAAATCAGAGTATAAATCGATTAACAGTTCTTTCAGGTTATCGGTAATATTAAACATCTTTATACCTCCATTATATCCATATTTTGATCATTTTAAAGCATATTAGATCATTTATTTAAAAAACAAGCGGCGGGAGAATGTTCTCTTCTTCTTCTGGAGTATCCGTTTTCTCGTCATTTACTTCTTCTTTAGATTCTTCTTCTTTCGGTTCTTCTTCTTTCGGTTCTTCTTCTTTTTTATCTTCTTCGACGGCTTTCATGATTTCGGCAAGTGTTGTTTTTTCTTCATAATCTTTCAGGATCGTATCTTCTGTCACGCGTTCAGGTTCTTCGTCAGGGAGAGAAGGTTCACGAGTGAAGAGATCGACAAGATAAGCCTCTGGATCAAATACATGATATTGGGATCGATCAGCATTCGGATATTTAAATCTCGATACTTGTTCACCCATCATGTTCTTGAAGTGATCCAGTTTAAAATACCAGGCTTTTTTTAATTCGATCGGATATGAGTTGTTCATGAATAGCAATGCTTTATTCTTATCCATTCGTAAAATCTCATCAGGCAACATCAGCGGCCTTCCCTGAACAGATTGGGATTCTCCGGCGGAGTTTCCTTGTCGATTAAAGGTTTCAGATTCAGAGTGTGTTCCGACCGTCGTTTTCCCGGTTAATTCCGAGAAGTATTTCGCGGATTCTAATTCTTTCGTACCGAGCAAGGTAACGAAATCACAGTTATCGATGATTTCATTTGCTTTTTCTTTTCCATATCGATCTCGTAATTGTGCGAGAGATTGGATCACGATATCAACAGCTATTCCATAAGATCGGGTCGTCGATAGTCTTTCTTCAAAGTTCGGAAGTTTACCGATGTTTGCGAATTCGTCTAGTTCCAAAATGACAGGAACAGGCAGTTTGTTAAAATGCTTGTCAGCGAGTGAATAGAGTTCTGAGAATAATTGAGTGAAGAAGGTCGAGATTAGTGGTCTTAATTCTTCTTCTGCAATCGGAAGGATCACATAAACGATCGTTTTCTTTAATCCGATATCTCCGAGCAGAAAATCTGATTTTTGAGTGAATTCACAGACCGAATGGTATTTCCAGAGATCAAGGGAAACGAGCAGGGAGATAAATACGTTTGCCCTGACTTTATCATCGAGTTTTTCAATGGCCTGAGCATAAGAACGATACCCGATATGATTCTTTGGCAGCTGCCGGAAGATTCGATGAACATTTTTATAAGATTCGGTCGCGAGATTAAAGACAGACCCGAAATGATGTTCTTCTTTCGGTCGAGTGTATTTGATGTAAAGAATGAACGCAGATAAAAGGGAAATTTCCGCCTTATCCCAAAAGTCACCTTTCAGTTCTTTTGAGTTCCCTCCAGAGTTCATAATGATTGTTTGAGCAACCTTTTTCGCGTCCGTTTCTTCTTTAATGTAATCAAACGGATTATAGCGATCCGAGATTTTAGTGTCTTTAAAGTTTACGAGTTTCACATCATATCCTTGTTTTCGTTTCGCCTCCGATGTCTTTTCATACAATTCGCCTTTCGGGTCAGTCACGACAATCGATGATTCTCGATTATGAAGGATATTCGGAATGATATGACTCGCGGTTTTACCGGCACCCGAACCACCGACGATAAGATTATTTCGGTTTAATTGACTTTCCATACTTTGGATCACAGGACGTTTAGAAAAGAAGTTTCCATAGTATCCGATAAATTTACCTACTTGATTGATATCAGAGACTAAGTTCGGTTCTTTCATAATCTTCTTATATACTTCTCGTTTCTTAGCCCACCTGGACGTTCCATGTGCGCCATATCTCGATCGATCTTCATATTTCCCTTTACGTCCTTCGTACAGGTCTTTTACGATCATTGCGGCAGTAGCAGCCAGTACCCAGATTTGAGCATCGTTATACGTTTGATTAGATAAAGCGAGTTGGATATTCTCAATCGGGTGGATCAAGTATTGATAAAGTTCAGCGGGATCATGATTGTTCCGTGTGTTTAAATATTCTTTTAAGTGAGGCGCGGTATTCATTAGATAAGCGAGAAAGTAATCAGCCCCGGCACCCAGAGGAATGTTTGTAAGTAATGCCTTTTTAATTGCTTTTGAATCACGATTGAACATAGTATCATCCTTTCTTTTTTATCGGGATCGTTGTCCCTGAGCACGTTCACGCGCCCTTTTCTCTTCTTCCAATCTTCGATTCATCTCATAGAACAAAGAATCGATGAACGTTGTATCAATCGGTTTTGAGAAGATCGGGTGTTCGTGGGTTCGATATCGATCGAATTTTTTCTCGTAATCATAATTCAATTCAAAACCCCTTATTTGATCCAGTTCTTCTTTGAACGTCTGTTTTAGTTCTTTTACTTCCTCCCATTTGATCGGAAAGAATTTTTCAACCCCGTCGCGATCTGTATAAGAAGCCTTTAAAGCAACGTGAACATGAGGATTACCTTTTTTTTGGTGTTGAGCTGCAACCCATTCTAATCGATATCCTTTCTTTAGTTCAAACCGTTTCATCGTGTTACGAACGGCGGTTTGATAATCTCCTGCTACCTCGAATCCAGAGCGATCCCATTCATCTTGAGACATGGAAAAGAGTAAGCGATGTATATAGGGTTTATATGGAGATCGTAAAGGTCTGCTGTTATTCACAGAATCTAAGAACGTTTCAACATCGGCGCGATCTTCTTTTTCAGAGAAAACCCCCTTTTCATCCAGAGCGTAAGTTTCACGAGATCGGAAAGCGATGTATCGAACATGTTTAGCGGTATCTTGCCAATCTTTCAAAAACGAGTGAAGGATTCCTGACATCTGATCACCTTCTATTAATTTCTGTTTTGCATCGAGTACAGATTCGATCAGGATCATAAATCGAAATCTTATGTCCTTTCCGTCTGCAAAAGATCAATCTCATTAATCGTTTTTTTATGGAATCACACCCTCTTTCCCTCTAACCCTCTGTTTAATCATATTTAGGTATAGTGGATTATATTCGCGAAACGAGAATACAGGACGATTAACGAACGGCCTTGTTCCACCATTTTTTGAACATCTTTTTAATCAGGAATTTCACATAAAAATAAATGCCACCGATCACAGCGAGGATTAAAAAAAACGTTATATCGTTCATTAATGAGTAGCCTCCTTTTTCTTCTTTCTGCGATTGGAGATATCCGTTCGCGCATAGGATCGCATATCTTCGATCATCTTAAAACCATCCTTCGTATAATCGAATTGTTGTGATTCTTTAATCGGGGAAGGTTTCACCAGGCGTTCGTCCAGATGTGAAACAAGGGTTCTTTCTGTACCCTGTAAACTCAATTTGTGGAACGCGGGTAATCCATACAGGATGGACTTTACATCGATATCGATGGAGTTTAACATAGCAGCCATTCGGTTAACCTGAGCATCAACAGCAAGTTTTACAGCGTCACCGATCCGGGGTGCATAAATATCATCGACGGTTATTTGCCCATCTTTTGCGATGAATTGTTTCAGAAGTTCTTCCAGACCATCAGCTTGATCGATATCTCGTTTTTCGCAAATCTTAACGAATTCGTTCACCAAACTTTGATCGACTTTAAAGTATTTACCTATTCTTTTGCCCATTAAATTGCTCCTCTCGGGGGGTTTGTTGGTAAAACCCCGTATTTTTGCTAAAATGAAGGGGGATATCCGCCAAATCCCTTCTTGTTTATAGTATAGCAGATCATGGATATCTGTGCAAGTATCGGGGATAGCCGAAAAACACCATGCGTAGCATGGTTTCAGACGAGATGGATATCTCGTTTCACTCTGCCACCCCTCTCCCCATGCGTTCGCATGGGATAGAGAGGGGGGAGGTCAGGGGGCGCAAGCGCCCCTGCTCTCCGCCGTGTCTTTCCCCCGATCGTGGGGAGAGACCAGGCGATGTTTTGGCGAATCTTTCGCGAAGCGAAGTGAGTTGCTTTTGATCTTCCTGCCCCCTGAGAAGGGGGGTAGGCGTGATTTTAGTTTGAAGGTATGGTCTCAATAATCTACACTTAGCATAAGAGATGAAAGGAAGGTGATGAGGAAATGGGAAGAATTAATCGAGGCAACACCACGAAGTTATCGATCAAACTGTCCGCACGAGCAAGACAGAATATCGATGCGGCGAAGAAAAATTTAAACCTGTCAGCAGCCGGAGTCATTCTTTTTGAATTAACAAAGATTATGGATAATCCTCCTTCCAGAACCGAAGTCTTATCCTTGGAGTCGAAGATCGATCTCGAAAACAGACATTTTCCTTTGACCATTAATAAAAAGATATCCGAAATGGTGAACAAGCTGGCGGACGATTACGACATGAAAAAGAACGTTTTATTCGGGTTGATCGTCTCCAATCATTTCGAAAATATGGACATCGAGACGCGCTCAGATGCCAATCCAGATAAGTTATTTATTCAGGTTAACGAACAATTAAAAAAAAAGATGATTGATTACAGCGAAGAGAATTATATTGCTATGAGCGGATTGGTCTCATATGCGATCCTACAAGGCCCGTATGAGGGTTTTCCGCGTTATGAAGGGGATGAGACGGGGGATATGTTTACCTCCGTACCGTCGTATATCAAGGAGATCGTAAAGCGAAGATCACAGGAAATGAACATTCGAGAGCATTTCTTTATCAGTCTATGTCTTTATAAACAGTTTTTAAGCGAGGAAGGGCGTTTTACATGAAAAAAAGGGGGGCGATGGACGCCCCTCTTTCTATTTGTAAGCAATTAAATTGTAACGGGGGATAAATGTATCTCTTTCGTGAAATAGGCGGTAGATTGAGCGGGACGGTTGTCTGAATTATCGAATCGGTCGATATAAGTGTTCAGCAGCTGCATAAATTCGTCTCTCGGGATTTCTTTTGAGTCTAAGAAGGCCGGCCCCAATTCTTCATTTTTGAAATAAGAGTCGATTTCGAATTGGATTGTATAACCCGAGTCTTTCAATCTTTCTAGGTCTGGGGTGAAGTGCATTCCTTTTTCTTTCGAGATCGAGCAATGGATCAAACTCGTGAGCCAGTACGATGATCCGTTCTCTAAGTAAAGTTTTTGATCTGCCAATTCGTCAGCGGCGAAAAGTTTCTCATTTCCGTCAGCATCAAAGACTTTAAACAGGACAAAGATCGTTAATCCTCCGATCGTTTCATCGTTATGAGTAAAGGGGTCGTGTGCCAGGAACATATAGTCATAGCCTAATCGATAGTGTTTCATAGTGTTTCCTCCTATTCGGAATCAAGGATAATATTACTCCTTTTCTCCATTTAAATTGTTAGTTCCATTCCTACATCTTTTTGAATTTCATCTTTAGTAAGTTTTGCCTGATTCGCAAACGACAGGGCCTTCCTCGGATCAGCAAATCCACCTTTATATTCAATGGAGTCATTCTTCGGATCGATACCGGCTACAGCGAATTCGTTTTTGGTTTTATCTTTTGCGATTACGATATGGACAGTATCTTGACCGTATTTCACATCGAACCCTCCCAGGATTTTAGCGTTATACGCCTTTTCAAATCCATCTTTTATATCTTTTGGAAGAGTAGAATCTTTCTGTTCTAATTTGTTATCAATCTTTTGGGTAAAGTCTCTCATCTTATCCGTGATCTCCAGTACAGATTCACGCACCTTCATTTGAGCGAGGTTCTTTACATCCGATATAGAATCTTTGATGTGATCTTTACGATCCGTGAACGCGTCTTTAATTTCCTGAATTTTATCCTGAATCTTATCGATGAATTTATCGAGAGTGTCATGGAGTTTATTATTTAAATCCCTTGCTAATTCGATAGGTGAAGTTTTATTCTGTTCACGTTGTTTCATATAAGTATCCATCAAGTCTTTTACTTCTTTAAAATGGTCAGCCAACATTGACGACATTTCATCTTTAGTGATAAAGGATTTTCCATCAGGTGTACCTTTGATTTCTTTTATGATCTCTTGAAGCTGCTTATCATGATTGTTAAGTGATTCTTGAATATTATCAAATTTAGTTTTGGCCATTATTAAATCCCTCCAGTTTCATCATGAAAAGTTAATGTCGTGTTTACCGGTTTAATAGAAAGAATGTTCTTTTTGATCCATTCGATCTTAGGATGAACGGTAGCACCAAGATCATATCCGAGAGCACTCATAATTATGCGAACGCTCGGTTCGTCGATAAGTTGAGTTTTACCATCGAACATAGGATTGAGCCAGATTTGCCGGTTATCTTCTCCAAACAAAATGAATTTATAAAGAGATCGTCGCCCGATCATTGTAGTAGAGAATCCGGTATATCCATGTTCTTTTACATCATCATAGGAAGCGAAGATCAAACATTGTTTCACTGATCCGAGGAAATGAGATTCATAATGTTTAGTAAATTCGATCGTATCTTCTAAGTCCGAATATTTCTCTTTATGTTGAATGATTAGGTTTCCATCTTTAATAAGGATGTGTCCTTTATTTAAAGTTGGGTTATCGGTATATTTACTTGATCCATCACCAATAAATTCATAGGTTCCATCTTCTTCTTGTTTCCGTTCCAGTTCATAAACATGACGGTAGAATACTTGATGAATGATCTCCCTCGGAAGTCCAATGTCTTTCAAAATCTTCTCGCTGCCATGAGGTCCCTCGCCCCCATAACCACAATTACATCCATCGATCCAGAGTTCATCACCCCAATGATTTCTTATAACCAATGAAGGGGCGATCACAGAAGATGTACCATCTGAGTATTCATGGTTTGATTGTTGAAAATATCCTCGTTCGATCATATCCGTATCATTGCGAGTAATCAGAATGTAAGTCGGATCAGTGAAGTCCTCCTTATGATTGTTCCAAGTTGCAATGCTTTTTCGTGTATTTCCACCTTCAAGTTTAATAATTTGTGTCACGTTCTATTCATCTCCTTTTGATTTGTTTAAATAGGAAGTTCTTTGTTTATCGATCAAAGCCTCGATTCAATCCTTCTATATGAACGACCTTCTCCCTGGTCTCCAGTTGTTTCATATTAAAATCCGGTTTATCGAATCTTAATCGATTAGGATCGTTAAATTTGATATCGCGATCTTTAATTTCGTCAGTGAGATCAACGGCGGTTCTTTTCCTCTGGAATCCTCCTTTAGAGAAAACATCTTGTGTATCCATGTTTACAAAAGCGACACCGTAACGCCCGGTCTTATTATCTTTAATGACAGCGGCGAATCCTGACGGTGTATCCTGCGACATCTCGATCTTTCCTTTATAATAGCGTTCCAAACCATTCTTTAATTCAGGAACCATTGTATCGCTGTAGATCAATGGTCGTTCACGATCCCGATCACGTTCCGATTTACGATCCAGATGGCGGCGTAATGATCTTTCAGCCTCTTGTTTCGTCGGGAACGTGTAATCCGAATCCCTTTGCGATTTAACATCCCCGGTTCGCCCATCGCGAGTAAGATGTTTCTCTTCTTTTTGCAGATAAACCTTGTACATCCAATCATCTCCTTTAATTTGTGGTGGTGTTGCTTATCATCATTATATAGTATAGAAGATCAAAAAACCAGAATTATTTCTCGAAAAGAGAACAAAAAGTATTGCGCTTATTCCCATTCTATTGTATACTAGATTACAGAAGGGAACGAGGGTAAGAGGGTACGAGGTTCCCAACAAGGAAAAAAGGGGGTAACCAATCATCGAGCATTTATGGGATTATATAGTTTTTATGGGTGGATGTATTGTAATTGTCTTGTCAATCATTGTAATTGTAGTTGTTTCATTGCGAAGAGATTCAAGTTTATTACAAGCTGTTTTCTTTCTAATGTTGGGTATCATTACATTCCTTGTCTGGATCGATAAGATGTCAGTTTAATCTTCTATACAACAAATCGGAAAGACAGTCGTAAATAGGAGGAATTAAAAATGGAAATGATCGCAATCTATGTTGTATCGACATTGTGTGCTTTAGTGATTGTGGCTTGTATATTCGGGCGAAATATTTTAGGAGCAATACAAGCGATAGGATATGGAACGGCCCTTATTCTCATAATCAAGTATTTCAGAGAAATTTGTAAATGGGCGTCCTCATTAAATGAATTAACTTTAATCATTGGTTGTTTAGTTATCGGATCAATCATGTTAATCGCGGTTGAAATTCAATTGCAGAGGTATCGTCAATAACTGGACTTCGCCAGTATAAAGAGTGCATGAAGCGGAGAGCGTTCCCCCGGATCAGGGGGAGGTTGCAAGACAATATATGAATAAAGGGGTTGAGATCATTGTTGATCGAGGATTTTCTCTCCGTTGTTATAGGGTTTATCGGTCTCCCTATTCTTCTTGTCTGCACCATCTATGGAGAAATGAAAAAGAATAAATCTCATGTTTAATCTGAAATACTACAAATCTATGAAAGGCGGTGATGCAGTGGCAGGGAGGAAAGGAGAGGATCGAGAGCCGGAAACGAAATTAAGTTGTGATATCCCGGTCAAGATCAAAAACAGATTAAAGGTTGCAGCTGCTACAGTTGGAATGGATATGAAAGACATCGCGGCACTTGCGATTGATACGTATCTGGATGATCTGGAAGGAAAGAAGGTGGGGAAGTGAATTTGTCTATAGGTTATCGGTTTAAAGATAAGACGGCAAAAAAAATCATTAAAGAATTAAATAAAAGTTTTGTTTGGTTAGATGAGGCTGATATTTCAAAAGCACGATGGTACATCCGTGAACTCGATAGTTATTCTTTATTATCACCAGATGATGTCCAGTTGATAGATCGTATCATCCAAACAGGAAAGAAAAACAGGAATTTCATTTTTCGTTTATTTAGTTTAGGAGCGTTGTTCTTATTATCATTATGGTTAATTCTTTAGAGGGGGTGATGCCGGATTAAAAGTTTACATGAAAGGGGGTGATGCATTACAACAGACGAAAAGATGATTGCAAAAGGGGGGAAGCGATGGATGATGAGTGGATCGCATTAATGAAAGAGGCTAGAGATCAGGGGTTAACCCCGAATCAGGTCAGAGAAGTTTTAAATCGTTTAAAGTCTAAAAAATACAATTGATTTTAATCTACTATCTAAAAATTGGAGGATGATTCAGTTGAATAAAAATGTTAAAGCGTTAATATCTGCTACAGCTTTAAGTGCAATGTGTTTTGTCGGAGTTGATTCTGCTTCTGCTTCTAGTAGCACGATCAAGTCTTATAGCATCAATATAAAACATAAAAACGATGTGGAATATGCTAGGTTTTCTGTAAAAAGTTCTAAGCGTGCAGTTAAAAATAAGGTCAGTGTAACAGGAACGAAACACAAGAAAATGTATGTATATCTTCTGAAAGAAAAAAGAAAAGGTTCTTATGTAGTAGTAAGAAAGAACACTATCACTTTAACAGGGAAAAAGCTTTCTCGTACCTATGATTATGGAAAGAAATCCAAAGGTAAATATTCGATAAGAGTTGAACCTGTTAAAGCAAAGATCAAAGGTAGTGGAAAGGTTTATTACAAATAACCTTATTTCTTTTAATCTACTATACTTATATTAGAAAATTTAAATCACTGGGGAGAAATGAGAAAAATGAAAAAGTTAATCGTAACTACAGCAATCGCGGGAGCATTAATCGGAGGAATCGGCACAAGTGCGAGTGCCGCAAACAACAAATCATCGGACGATCTTATCATCATTAATAAAGCAGTAAACGAAGAAGTGTTCATTCAGGACGGGAAATTGAAATATCAATTCTCGGTCGCAACAGGAAAAACAAAGGATTTAACACCAGAAGGGAATTTCAAGATTGCCCAAAAGATTGTCAATCGTCCGTATTATACAGGAAAGATACCAGGCGGCGATCCAAGAAATCCATTAGGAAATAGATGGTTAGGTATTGCGATACCAAACAAAGGTTCAGCAGCCTCATGGGGTGGAGTTTACGGGATTCACGGAAACAATAACCCGGCATCTATCGGTACTTACGCCTCTGGAGGATGCATCAGAATGTTGGATGAGGAAATCGAGAACAAATTATATCCAGATGTTCTATTGAACACTCCAGTTTATATCACAAGTTCATATAAATCATTCGCTGATATCGCCAAAGAAAAAGGATATACCATCTTTTCTAATCCGGCAGATCAGATCAAGCGCACCCTTAAATATGGTAGTCGCGGAAATGATGTGATTGTTCTTCAAAATCGATTGAATGAGTTGGAATTCAGCGTCGGAAAAGTTGATGGGATTTTCGGAACAGGAACAAAAACAGCGGTAATCAAGTTCCAAAAGGAAAAGAAGTTAGTAGCTGACGGGATCGTCGGTACAGCAACAAAGAACGCGTTATTCTCATTATTCCGTTGACGATTACGGTCGTCGCATCGTTTCTAAAATTGTTGTTAAGTAATTTAATCTACTATAAAACAAATTGAAAAAGGAGAGATTTGAATGTTAAAAAATCTAAAAATCAAGGTATCCGGTGCAGTTCAAAAAGGTTATGCAATGGCAGCTACAGCAGGAGTCGCGTTATTTCCGACCTCAGCGTTCGCGGCGAATGCGAATTTCGAGGCGGGAGTTCAAGGAATCTTCGAAACAATCATCGATTTCGGTTTGATTCTCTGCCCACTCGCGGCGACGGCGATGGTGATGTGGTTCGGATTCATGGCGAAGTTCAGTACAGATCGCGGCAAAAAATCTGATAACAAAGAACATATCAAATCCACATTAGCAATCGCGGCATTAATCATGATGGCGGGCGGCCTTGTCAAATGGATTCTTGGGGCAATTGGTTAAGCAAAACAAAAACAAAAAGCACTCTAGCGATAGGGTGCTTTTCTTTTAAGGAGGTTCCAAGTGAGTAAAAGAGAGTTTTTAATACCTGAAAACGTCAGTTCTGATTATGAGATATTCCAGAATTTCACTTTAAAAAGTTTCTTATGGTATTTACCGGGATTTGCGATCGATGCGGCGTTGTTCTGTTTCGTTGAAGGTCTCTATCCCGTAAAGGGCGTCGCGGTGATTATATCTCTGGCTTTACCGTCAGCGATGATCCTTGCAAGGCCTGTCAGGGATAACATTCCGTTTTATAAACATTTGATGTGGTGGATCAAAGATACACAAAGCCAGCAAGTCTATTATTACAAGAAAGAAGGGATCAAGCTTGTTCAACCTATTCAAGAATTCGAAGAAAAAAGAGAAGTTGTCTCCAGAACAGAAGGAAGCACTATCCGCACAAGATTTCATACCTCTGAAATCTCTCGATAGTGGGGTTTATGTAACAAAAGATAATCGGATGATCCGGGCGTTAACAGTTTCATCGGTTAACTTGCAGCTTATGAGCGATGATGAGGTCGATGAGATATTAGAAAGTTATGCGGCGTTTTTGGGGTCGATCCAAGATGAATTCATGACTCAAAACGTCCCTCAGCCAATGAATTTAAAGTCGTATATCAAGGCACAGCAAGAGATTTTAGATCAGGATGATGATGTTCTCTATTTTCAGCGGTTGTTATTAGAAGATCACATCAAGTATTTGAACAACATCGAGACATCAAGCGAGATCATCAAGCGGCATCGGTATATCGTGATAAGTCAGCAGATTGAAGAGTTAAACGAAAAGGGATATGAGGATGCTCTTCGGTTGATCGAGACTCAAACAGAAGATTTCATCAACGGATTGAAAGAGGTCAGTTTAAAAGTTGAGGTCGCGTCAGATATCGAGGTCGTCCGGTTGTTCCATACTTTCTTTGATTATCAATCAGCGCAGAACGCGCCAATTAAAGATACAGATGTACCACAATTGATCATAGGAGGGAAATCATATGAAATTGAAATTGCGTAACCAAAAAGATGAAACGGTCACTGAATGGGGAAAAAAGAGGATCGAGCATATGGAGATCAATGATCTTATTGCTCCTTCCATTATTGATAAACGTCCGAAAGATCATATCCAGTTAGGCGAAAATTTCGCCCGGACGTTATGTGTGATCGAGTATCCGACAAGAAAGGCGGGCGCGTGGGCGTCTAAGTTATATCGATACAAGGGAAATGTAACGACCGTAACCCATTACAAACCCTATCCGGCAGATAAGATGATTAAACATTTAAGTGATTCGGTGGAAGAATATGAGTCGCAGTTGGATCAGGCATTAAAACCAAGACGAAGGATCGAAGTGAAAAAGAGATTGGATTCAGCGGAATCCATGTTGTCAAAGTTGTTAGAAGAGGATAACGCGTTGATCCTTCACGTTCATACTTACGTCCATATCGTGGCGGAGAGTCATGAGGAATTGGAACGGATTACGAAAAAGGTAAATAAAACCCTTAATAAGTTGGGATTAAAATCTCATATACCACACGATAATATCTTGCAAGCATTCGAGGCAGTTCTTCCAATCAATAAGAACACACTTCCGGAATATACTTATCGGAATATGGATGCGGACGCGGCTTCATCTTTATTCCCGTTCGATGAATCAGAATTATTCCATCAGTCAAAGGATGCGATCATGAAAGGAAGAAACAAGAAAACAGACTCAATTATCATGGTCGATCAAAAAGGTTTACCTTCTCATAATGAATATGTGGTCGGACAGACGGGGATGGGGAAATCGTTTTACATCAAAAAGGATATGCTTCGCCATTACATGAAAGGCGATAAAATCTTCATTATCGATCCAGAGAATGAGTTCAGCAGTATTGTTAATAAGATCGGCGGTGTGGTTCTTCACATTTCAGCATCAAGCGGTCATATCATTAATCCTCTGGAGATTCGTCCGAGAGCGGATCGCGCGGATATAAACAGCGAGGCAAAGGATGATGAGGAAGAAGAAGTGATCGAATTATTAAGCCAGAAGATTCAGCGGCTTAAAATTTGGTTCAAAACGATTAAGAAGGATTTAACAGTATTAGAAGGGGCGATCCTCGAAAACGCGTTGTTCAAGATGTATGAAAGTTTTGATATGAGAGTCGGAACGGATTTTACCCAATTCAAACCAACAGATTATCCGATCCTGTCCGATCTATTGAAAGTGTTGGAAGCAGAAGATCATCCGAAACTCGCGGATTTCATTGAAATTCTCAGAACGTACGTTACCGGGACCAATGCCAGGATGTTCAATGGTCATACAAACGTCGATCTAAAAAATCGTGTCGTCTCGTTTAACCTGAAGTACCTGGAGGATGAAGGGGATTCACAGCCAGCAGCTATGTATAACATTCTCTCTTATCTCTGGGATGAGATCACAGAAGGACATGATCGATTCATTAAATTGTATGTCGATGAAGCGCACAAGATGGCTGATCCAGACAATCCGAGAGCAATGAAATTCTTGTATCAAATCTATAAGCGTATCCGTAAATATTTCGGCGGTTGTACGGTTGCTACACAAGCGATCGCAGATTTCTTATCTGCAATTGAAGGAGCAAGAAATTACGGAAAGGCAATCATCGGAAGTTCTCTATCCAAGATGATCTTAGGATTAGAAGATGGGGACATCGACGATTTAAAACGATTCAAGGTCATTAAGTTGTCTGCTGAAGAGGAAAGAATCTTGAGGAAGATGGAGCAGGGGGAAGGGATTTATGTTGTCGGTCGAATCCGAGTTCATATCGAAGTTGATCACTCTCCATTAGAAATGAAATTAATAGATCCGAAAAAGTATAAAAAAATCTATGAAAAAGATTTAGGTAAAGGGGCTTAACATGGGATACATTCAAGCGGGCCTCTTTATCAAAAAGCATTGGAAGGAATGTATCATCGGCTTCTTGTTATTAATGACGATGGGTTTATCTCTATTATTTACACAGCCGGAGGATCAGGGGGAATATACAGGAGATGGAACGGGGGGAACAGCCAATGTCTCCCCTTTAGTTCGCAGATATGAACCTCTCGTCGCAAAGTACGCGAAGCAGTTCGGAGTCGAAGGATATACAGAGTTATTGTTAGCCAAGATGATGCAGGAGTCAGGAGGGAGGGGCGGCGATCCGATGCAGTCCTCCGAAAGTTTGGGGATGCCTCCGAATTCTATCACCGATCCAGAGTTGAGTATTCGCGCGGGAGTTTATTATTTCAGCAAGATCATTAAAGAAGCAAAAGGCGATGTCAAAATCTCGCTTCAATCGTACAACTTCGGCGGTGGATTTATCGATTACGCGTTCGCCCATGGCGGATATTCGAAGAAAGTCGCAATAGATTTCAGTCACATGATGGCGAAGAAGATGGGATGGAGCAGATACGGCGATCCGAATTACGTTGATAATGTGCTCAGATATTTATCTGGAGGCGTGATCGCAGGGAAACCAAACGAATACGGATTTGTAAAACCGATCAATCTTCCTTTAACGGATGAGTACGGAATGAGATATCATCCGATTACCGGCGTTTATAAAATGCACCGAGGAAATGATTATAGTTGCAATCAAAAACCTGTTCCGATCGCAGCTGCTAAAGCCGGGACCATTCAAAAAGCGGGTTGGCAAAACCCCTTTAATCATCGAGCGGGTTATGGTCAAAGGATTTACATTCAACATGATAAGAATCTCGTCACAGTTTACGGGCATCTTTCCAAAATGTTAGTCAAGCCAGGACAAAAAGTTGAAGCCGGACAGATCATCGGCAAGTGTGGGACGACGGGATCAAGTACCGGAATGCATCTCCATTTCGAACTACATATCGGCGGAGAAGCGGTCAATCCAACCCCGTATGTAAAATAAATAACAATAACGATATTAATAACTATAAAAATATCAATAATCAGGAGGACATTAATCATGTCATTAAAAACAATAATTATATCTTCAATCATCTTGATCATTTTAATTATATCGAACTTATCATTCTTATCGAGATACAACGAACAGAAGAAGGAGACGGCAGCTGTCAAACAAGAATTAAGAGAGGTCAAAAAGAAGTTAGAAGCAGAACGAGGCAACAAAGAAGATGTTTTGATCCAGTTGGGTGAAGCATATACGAAACATCTGTTCGTATCAGGAAGGAAGCAAGAACGCCTAGAATGGCTCCAGAAGCAATCTACACCCCGTCTGAATGGTAAACGTCTCAGGGACATGAAAAAACAGCATGACGAGGATTCTGAGGGTTCTCGTGATCTAGTATCCAAGATAACGATAAAGAAATCGATTTATAATCAAACAGCGGCGGATCGTGCTCAGGTAATCGTCACATTCGCGCACCAGTACCAGTCAGGGAGGGAGAAGGAGACGACGATCAATAAGATCACGTATCAGATCAAGTACATTAAGGGCAAATGGTTAGTCGATCAATTCGATATCACACAGGAGGTTTGAATGTTGTCACATGGCAACATTCTTTTTTTGTTTTTTACCATATTCTGTTGACAATGCGTCACCGCACTATTATAATAAGAGTATAGAAGTTCTCGAAAAGAGAACTAAACATACGGAGGTTATAAAAATGACAATCGAAAAAATGATAAAAGAAATGGAAACAACCTTAAAAGAAATTAAAAAAATCGGTTTAGAACTAAAACACAAAAATCCAGATAAAAAAGAAATATTGAACAGAGTTTTGAAACATTCGGATGATTGGGCTTTCCACTTAACCCAAAGAGTTATCGGAAACTACAGAAAGCCACAAATCGAAAAATGGTACAAACAAAGCAAAGTAAGCTTAAAACATGCAAAACGGGTTCAAGGAAATTAAAGCAATCACTAGGCCGCGCGGGTATAACCTGGGCGGCCATAGGTGGCAAAAAACAAAACAAAGGGAGGTAACAAAGATGAAAAAACAATTCGAATGCGACAAATGTACGGACGGAAGAATTGAATTCTTTTCACACGTTGACAACGGATTTTGCTATAAGTGTAACGGAACTGGAAAATTAAATTATGATCCAACACCTAAAGGATTCGTTCATGAAGAAGACGAGAACCGATGGTTGGAAGAACAAGAAGACATGGAAAGGGTTAGACAAGCGGAAATAGAGAATTGGATGGTAGCAAACAGAATTGAGGGTTATGAACACCTTTAAATATAGCTAAAAGGCCGGGCGCTCTCAGAGTTCCCGGCCATAGGTGGCAAAAAGATCATATGGAGGTTTTCAAATGGCGAACCGATACGAAAAATATTTATGGCTTGAGTTTTCTTATTTTGAAAATAACGAACATATCATATTGCTTTATGCAGGATATAAAAAGTACGTTGGCGGTCTGGAATGCGCTAAATGTGGTAAGAAATTAAAAACGGGCCATATCTTTACAGCTATGAACCGATACGAGGAAGAATGGATTTTTGGGAGCGAATGTGTAAAGGCGGTATTTGGCGAGGGGCTTAAAAAACTTAATGAATAGAAAACAAAACGGCCGCGCGGATCTTCCGGGCGGCCATAGGTGGCAAAAAGATCATATGGAGGTTAGAAGATGATTAAAAAATCGGTTCTGAAATGGATAGAAGTATCTTGTAAGAAAAACGCCCCTTATTGGAAGGGCAAGAAGGAGCGGGCCACTTATGTTTTATACGATCAAGTGGTTTTAGAAATCACCATAGAAGCGGTTAAAAGTCGTCTGAGCGACGTTAAAGAGGTCCTTAAGCTCAGAGCGTTACCCCGGGTTATTTCGGGGTAGGTGGAAAGACTATAAAATTTTTGGAGGATGATTTTAATGGGTGACAAATTAGTTCTTTGGTATGATTGGGAAAATCAAAAGAAGAAATGGGAAGTTTGCGATTCTGACGAACATTATCAAGAAATTATCGAAGAAGCCAAAAAGGAATGTGAAAGTTATTATCAGGTTATGGTTTTCGATATGGATGATGTTCTAAATCGAGGGAAAGACGATTTATGAAATGTACTTGAATACGCGATCGGTGTAGAAGAAGCATCAAGGATTACCGGCATTCCAGAAGGAACGATCAAAAACCATTGTGCAGCTGGCAAGATCACGGCAAAGAAGATCGGGAAAACATGGGTGATCGATAAAACAAAATTGAAGAAAAGATCATCATAAGGGGGTTGTCACATGGCAGCCCTCTTTTTTCTGGAGTGAGGGAGATATGGCACCTGTCAACGGTAAATGTCTGACCGAAGGGAATTTAAGGAGTTGACGGGTTCTGTCACCAAGACCCTATGGAACGCCTTAAAACACATCGTGTTTTGAGGGCAAGAAAAAAATAGGGGTTTCTTTTGGGATTTAAATTGAAAAGTTTTGGCGAACCTTTTTCAAAAGGTGGAAGGGTTTAAAAAAGCCCTACCTCAATTGGAAGGGCTGTTGGTCTAAAAAAAAATTGTTATCAATGGCGGAATTACAGATAAAAGTTTGTTGTGCTTCAGAATAGCAAAAATTCGTTCTACTTCTCTTTCTTTTGATAAGCCAGGAATATTATGTTTTTTTTCAATCTCAGTTAGCAGTAAGATCGTTTTTCTTTTTAGGATTGGATTTTGGAAGCAGTATCTTAAAGTGTGCAGGGTATTACCTGTTTTTTGCAAGACTTTAACTTTTCTATTCATACCAATGAATCCCCCTAGTTTGAGTTAAGATCGATTAATTGCTGCAAACGGTTACAGTCAAATTTCTCATACCGATCTATTTCCCATTCCTCCACATTTGAATTGATCTGGAATTCGTGGAAATCATTACGATGTTTTTTTCTTTTCCAGAAGATCACTTTTTTATCTTCAAGGTCTCCCAGTACTTTTTTAACTTTTGATTCATCGACCCCGGCGCAGAATTCAAAGTCATTTAGTTTAGGAATAATGCATGTTTCTTGGTTGTCGCTTATTGTCAGACGGGCAATTAAGTTCAATATGTTGACTTGCCTTTTTGTCAAGTCAAGGCAACAGAAAAGATCGTGACCTGTATGATCGGTGGTTTTTAAGTTAAACAAGTGTTCCAAGGTAATCCTCCCAATCAAGTGATTAAATATTATGAACAGTCTCCGTTATGTTGTTTTAGTATAAAATCTTTTTGTCACAATTTGCAAGGCTTTGGTATGATTTAGATAAAATAGTCGAAAAGTATGATTGGGTATTCAGAATGGGCAAGAGGGGAAAATCATGGGTTTTCTTTTCGAGAATTATAAGGTATAATTTATTAAAATAAATCGGACAAATGAAAAAACCTGTTAAGAATCTCCCTCGCCAAAGTTTGATTCGAAACAGGCCCGCAAGTTTGTTCCCATCTCCCGTAAAAAAAGATAGAGAAAAACTTTGAAAACATATTATTTGTTTATATTATACCCATTTTGAGAGAACTTTACAACCCTTTCAGATTGGGAAATTTAAGTAAAATTACGGGCGATTTCGGGAAAGGCTTCGGGTTCTTTTGTCTAATACAAAAGGATAAGGGGCTTTTTTGTGATGGAAAAAAAAGATAGAGATTTAATGCCGGTTGAGATCGTCTGGGGGAATCCGATTCTGGATGAAGGGTTTACGAACATTCCGAATCTCATTTTATTGAATTATACGAGGGTCGGTTTGAGTCATGCGGAATGGGGTTTGTTAACGATCATGATGTCGTTCAAACATGGTTCCGATGATATCTTTCCGTCTCAGGAAACCCTCGCCAGGATATTCTATGCCGATAAGTATCATCCAGATAAAAGCGAAAGAGCGTTGAGGAAGTTAATCAGTAGCATCGAGGATAAAGGTTTGATCGAGGCGGGTTATCGATACAAGAACGGCAAGCGGACATCGAATTATTATTCGTTTGCACCCTTGATCGAAGCGTGTTTGAAGTTTACAGAGAAGAAGGACAAGCCTGAAAACGGCGTCGTTATCAAGAAAAAGAAGAAGAAAAAGCTACAGGAACCAAAAGTTCCGGTAGTACAGGAACCAGAAGTTCCGGTAGTACAGGAACCGGAAGTTCCGGTAGTACAGGAACCAGAAGTTCCTACTAATAAGAAAAAGGAAAAAGCCAATAAGAATAAGCAAATAGAAAAAGAATCTATCTATCAGGAACAGATTAAACATATAGATTTACCGATCGATGTTAAAAGAGTGTTAGAAAAGAAGATTGATAGATTGATTCTCTTCGATGTTGATCTATTGGATGTTGAATTGAATTATAAAGTTTCAGGATTGACGCCTGCAGAATATGCGAATATCGTTAATACGATGTTACGTGTAGGGATTAAAACGAATTTTGATTCATTGGTCAAAGCATCTATTGCTACATACATAAAAAATCGATCCAAAAAGATCGTAGACGATCAACCGGCCTCTAAGGATTCAGGATTCAGTAAAGAAAATGATTATTATAATACGGTGTTCGGAGATCAGGAAGCAGCTGCAACGAAGGAAGAAGAAGAGAATCAGAAATGGCTTGAGGATTTATTGAAGGAGATTTAATCATGGGCAAAGATCAAGAGAAAATCCAATGCACCTATTGTCTGGAATTTATTGATCCAGAGATGTTAATGCCTTTATACGAAGAAGGAAAACCCGATTTAGAGCGGCAGTATTGTTTAGATTGTCTGCCGTTGATCGGGAATCTGTACCCTAACCAAAAGTTTGGTATATTAGGGGAACTTGCAAAAAAGGGAGAGAAGAAGAATGAAGATCGAAAACATCAGAAATGAAGTGTTAATGATAGATTCCGGTGCAATCGTGACGATGAGCCTACCGGAAAAGTTATTGATCGGTAGTGCTTTGCATTATCGTTTAATTGATCTGGAAAAATGGTTAGATGAGAACCGGGATCAGGCGGAGCGTTACGGGGTTGATCTCATGGATCAGGAGTGCGAAGTCGAAGAAATCCGGCAGATGATAAAGGAATTAGAATACGATAAGATCATCGAGGAAATGAACAGACAAAAAGGAAAATCCCCCCAAAACAAAGAATAACTAACCAATGTCAAAAAGTTCTCTTTTTGATAACATGGATTCCGGGGGTGAAAGTCATGTCAGCAAAAATTATTACTTTCGGTATACAAAAAGGAGGTTGCGGCAAAAGCACAACCTCTGGAATTATTTCATATTTCCTATCACAGAATGGTTATAAAGTATTAGCGGTCGATATGGACAGCCAGGGCAATATGACTGATCTGTTAACCGGTTTGGATACAGAAGAATTTGAGGGAAAAACGGTATTGGAAGCGATTGTCGAAGAAGATGCGAGTCCCTATATCTATCAAATCGCGGAGAACCTTCATATTTTGCCCTCAGACGATTATTTAGCCACATTGGCACGTTATCTATACGGAGTGGTAAAAGGCGTCAATTTACACCCGTCTTTAGCCTTACATCATGTTCTGGAGAAGGTAAGGGATCAATACGATTACATTATCATCGATACCCCTCCATCATTAAGCGAGCCGTTAATCAATAGCGTGTGCGCGTCGGATTATGTGTTAATCATGGCGGAAAGTTCAAAATGGGCCTATGACGCTATTCCTCGATTCATCGAGACGGTTCAGGCGGCGAAAATGAATTACGTTCCCCATCTGGAAATACTCGGAATTTTAAGGACGATGAATGACGCAAGGAGAGCGGATTCTAAGGCGTTTGTGGAGTTGATAGGGGAAACCCATCCCGATCTCGTTTTTGATACGATAATCAAGCGTAAGGCGTCCACAGGACGGGTGGCTATCGATGGTCTGTATGATAATAAAGAGTTTAACGAAGCAGTTAAACAATATCGTGATTTCTATAAGGAGTTGATGGAGCGTGTCGGAGCTGCCGCAGGATCAAAGCAATGAAAAGAAAAGCAAGGCGGAAACGTACAAAGATAAAATCTTGAAGAAACAGCAAAAAAGAAATGTGCATCAGGCGTTAATGGGTGATCCAGAAGTACACGAGCAATCAGAGGAAAAAGTTCCTCTGGATGAAAATATCAATATTGATAATGATAATGAGAATGATATTGATGAATTGGATGAATTAGAACAAAAGTATTCAAAGAAAAAGAGTTCAACCCTCCCTCATACGGTTTTTGTTGATCCAGAAGTGAAGAAAAAAATGATCGAATTGAAAGAAGCAAAAGGTAAAGGATTTCAATCTGAATTCGCGAATGCCGTACTTAAAAGAGCATTGAAAGAAAAAGGGTATTGGTAAAAAAGTAAATTAATGTTTTGTGTTTAGTTTAAATGCATGATATTGTTTTCTTGCTCTTAAAATTAGATTAGTAGAAACCCCTCACCGATTTGGTAAGGGGTTTTTATGTTTTATTTGACTTTTATTTTTACGCCGTCTAATTGTTCGATCATGGATTTCTCCGATTTTAAATTTTGTGACGAGATTCGTTTGTTCCATGATTTTTTAAAATTAAATGCTTGCCATCGATACCCGTTTTGACTTAAGTATTCTTTATGTTTGTAGCAATCCGAGACGAGAATATATAAGGTTTTTTCGATTGTGATATCGGTTGCTGCTATTACTTTTATATATTGCGGATCAACCCATTCCGAGACAACACCGAGTTCAGATTCTTGAATCGTGGTCGGGATTTCTTTTTCCCAACTGGAATCGTTTTTATTATAGCGGTATCCTCTTTCTCTTAATAAATCTTTTATCAGGAAGGAGTTAAATACCTTGATGATTACCGAGTCCTTTTTATAGTTGATCTCTGGGATGTCCCAGGATTCAATATCGCCGAAGTATTTATCTAATCGTTCGGGATCGGCGTTGTCGGTTGCAGTTAAACAAGAATCTTTTGATATGATCCCCATTCCGATTGCGGTACAAAGCAAACGATAATGTACGGCGTAAAATTCTTTTGTGTGATCCGATTTACCTCTCAGACAAGAATCGATATGATGAGCGAGTTCATGGATCGTCGTCGTGATGATATGTTCATTTGGTCGAGAAAGATTAAAAATCACAATCTTTCTTTTTCCCATACCGCGTTGATAGTGTCCATGTTTAGATTTCAATTCTTTATTACTGACCTCGATAAAGAATTTCGTGAATTTATTATCTGGATATTCTTCGTCTGGATAAGCATATCCGGCAATGTCACAAAGGATTTGATAGAGTTTATAACTATTCAATGTCGTGTTCCCCTTTCTTCAATTACCTCAAATTCGGTACGATACAAGGCAGAATCCGAGTCTTTCAAGTGATATAAGTATCTCCCATGCCCCCATTTCTTTCCTGTTTCCGTCGCATCCATAATCAAGTGAATTTGGTTATTCTCTTTTTCTCTGATAAACGTAAAATCAGGTACCCGTTTTTCATGTGAAGCAACAGCAGTTTTTATCAACATTTCCGAAATCATCTTTTCCATCTTGTATCCCTCCGTTTTATTTAACTATAGTCATCGTCTAAATCATCGATCGTATCCCATTCTTTCGGCGGTGTATCCGTCTCCCTGACGTCCGTATTTGCGATTTGAGCGAGTTTCGGGGGTTCAGGAGTGTTATCCCCTTCTGCCCCTTCTACAAGCTGAAATTTGTGGTTTTTCGGAAGGATCGAACCGATGTCGATCGGACCTGTTTTTTTATACAGTTCTTCGATCGCGTACAAAACGAAATCAGTGATTTCAGATTGTTGGTTGATCCAATCCAGAAATTCATGCGGCAGACTTTTTTTCAGGTAGAAAGGGACGCGGCTGCCATGCGTTAAGATTCTTTCTCTCATGCGGTTTCGAAATATTCTTCTTTTCGTTGTTCAAATCGCGGGGAAACGGTATACACCAGTAAGCCGAGAGCATTAACGAACATCGGGTCTTTCAGGAAAGTGACGGTCGATAGGCGTTTCTTTTGTTTCAGGATTTGAAACAGGTAGTTATGAGTAACAGCGGCACCACCACCGCAAATAAATACATGCGGAACATCTTTCATCTCGTCGATCTTGTTAATGATCGCCTGGGACATCTGGAGAGCAAGACCGTACAATCCGGTTTCAGCAAATTGAACGAGATCGTTATGTCTCGGATGTTCTGAATCGAAATAGATTTCGTTAAATTCTGCAATTGAATCAATCTCTTTCGATTTCATGTGATTCCATCGTTTAATGATTTCAAGGATCGTTTTTTTCACCCCGTAACCTAATCCTTCTGATAGTTTCGCAATGTAGCGAACCCCTTTCATAACCACCATTTCCGTTGTTCCTGAACCGATATCGAAGATCAACATCGATCGGTTTCTAAAATCGACGGTTATGATTTCTTCATTTACTTCAATTTTTCGCGGGACGGTGTTCCCGTTGGAATCAAAGACGATTCCCCATGCTCCAGCTGCACCTTCAGGGAGACATACACAGTATTCAATATCAATCACGATTTTCACATCGCGTCCAGAAGGATGATGAAATGTGACGTCGTGTTTACCCATGAAGCGATCAGCGTTTTCTTTTGCGGTTTCTGGTGTGATCGTTTTGATCGGTAATGCTACAGATAGATCATATTTGATATGGATCAAGTCTGAATCTTTGTTCATTCGAATGGATTGGATCGCGAGTCCGGCTAGTGTGAGGATAAGCGGCATCTCATCGGTTGATTTGTCCGATCTCTTCTCCATTTCAATCGGATCAAGCATATCAGTCATTACCTTTTCGCCGATGATGTATCGACGGGCTTTATCTCCGATCAGTGATTTACTTGCGATCGTCACATCGATGTTGTTATGAAGTTCCTCCGGGGCGATGTCTTTTGCATCAAGTTCCGTCGATTTCTCGCCCATGTAAAGGCTGTAAACCGATTGAATCATAAGGGGATTCATGTCCTTTACACATAGTTTTAAACCGTTGTTTCCGGCGTCTGCGCCTGCTTTAAACGTCATTCTAACCTCTCCTTTTTGTATTGAGATGTATACAGTTGTATTGACTATTTTGTATACACCTGTATGAAGTTGTATTGACTTCTTGTAATCTAATATACCATGAAGAGGAAACAAAAACAATAAAATTAATTCGCAAATAGAGAACTTTTTTACCGAAAAAGGCTTTACCATGCTCCAAAATACTGTTATTATATGAATATAGAAGTTCTCGTAAAGAGAACGAATCGAAAGGGTTGTTAATGAATGGCTAAATTATCTAAAACAATGCAAAAGGTTATGAATCAGTTTGAGGAAGCGGAACATTATTATCAAGTCGTCGGGGAAAAGAATCACAGCATCATATTTCATAACGATAAAGGTCGATTCTCGATTGGTTTTACAGATACTTGGATTTATCATGATGGTATGTTCGGAATCACAGCAGATACTAAAACCTTACAGGCTCTTGAAAAACGCGGGCTTATCAAAATACACGAAATCGGCGGAAGCGTTGCCGACGTTATAGAGGTTATTGGCAAAACACCGCATAAGCCACTAAAAAGAGCGGTGAAAATTAACGTAAATAGAAAAACTAAGACTAGCGAGCATAACCTAACTGAATATATGGACGCGAACAGCACGACAGCAGAAGAAGTACAAAAAAGATATGTTGAACGATTCCCTTCAGTCGAATGGAAAGTGATTGAATTAGGAGAGGTTGTTGAATTGACTAGATGGGATTATACGAAATGAGCGCTGCAAAAGAAAAGAATCGTGAAAAACTTCAGGAAATTGCAGATGTAATCGGTGACGGTGCTTTAACAGAAATGTTCTGGGATATGTTCGATGACTTATCGATTAAAAATCAGAAGCATTATCTCGAGCGTGCTGAGCGGATTATGAAGGAGGCGACGAAATGAACAAGAGATATGTTGCATGGTGCGAAGAATGGTGCATAGGTGAAGATGAAAATGGAAAAGAGATTTGGAAAAACATGTGGGGTGTTAAAGATAACACTACGAATGAATGGGCGTTACTTCCAGAGTTGATCGACGGGAAATACAACATAGCAAGAACAAGAGCAAAAGAAATGAATCAGTTATGAGAAAAAGGAGCCAAGCGGCTCTTTTTTTGTTCTTCTTTTTATCAATAACTTTATGATCCGAAAGGTGAATATCCTCAAAAATAACCCGATTTAGATTTTTAACGATATTTATATTAACCTCCAGAATGTTAGATATCTCTTTAAATACAAGTATAGCTATAATTTTATCAATAAAGATATCAATATTGATAATAATATCAATAAATTTATTCACAATATGAGAATAAAGACTTTACCGCCGTATCCATGACCTATAAAATAAGAGTATAGAAGTTCTCGAAAAGAGAATCCACCACAGAACAATAAAAAAGGAGATCGGAATCATGAGATATTTTAAGAACATCGAAACATTGGAAGAGTTAAAGAAAGCTTATAGAAAGTTATGCAAGGTTCATCATCCAGACGCGGGCGGCAAGCACGAGGATTTCGTTGCAATGAGAGCGGAATACGAAAGAATCTTGGAAGGGTTCAAATCAGGAAGAAAAGCATCTGGAGCATCTGCTCAGGAAATGGATCAATTCGCGGACATCATCGACGGGTTAATGAAATTCGATCTAACGATTGAGATCGTCGGAACATGGGTGTGGGTGACAGGCGATACAAAGCCCGTAAAGGAAGAATTAAAGTCTCTAGGGTTTAAGTGGGCAAACAAGAAAAAAGCGTGGTATTGGCATGAAGGAGAGTACAAGCGCAAAGGTAAAAAGGAATACACGATGGACGATATTCGAAATATGCATGGATCAGCGGTTGTCCGATATGACAAACCGGAAAGGAAAGCGATCGGGGCTTAATGCTCCGATTGTTTTTATAGGGGGATGAGACGAGTGTATATCAATTCGACGGATTACGATTTTAAGCACATTTACGATCTGAATACATTAAAGAATTATGCCGAATACGCGGAACGGGATATCGAGCGATGTTTGGAAGCAATAAAGAAGTGCCGGGAATATCAGTTGGGAATCCATGAGCATGTTCAGAACGTGATCCAGACGTCCTTTAAGAAATATGCAGTCATTCAGCGGCGTGAGAATTGGAGTTCTAAACGCGTTGAGTATTATGTCCATCTGGACGATCGGCCTGTGTTAGATACGGATCGTGTCGGCGGCAAATGGATCATCGGAGTCGGATCGCATCATAAGATGTTTCCCGGCAAAGAACGAAGCGCGGCGATCTTATATGTGAAGCAGCTGGCAAGAGATCATCAGGCAGAGATTGAGGCGAAAGGATTCAAGTTAAATATATAAAGAATGATCTAAATAACAATATCTATATAAATATTGATAATGATATCGGTGTTCATCTTTAGGTGAATGCCTTTATTTATGTCTTTATCTATCAATTTAATGAGAAAAATAAATTTATAAATATACTCAAAAAGATTTATAAAAAGACTTTACCATTATTTGGAATACCTGTATTATATAAATATAGAAGTTCTCGTAAAGAGAACGATAAAACATCTTATTGGAGGATTCAAAGAATGAAAAAATTTAAAGCAGTAAATAAAAGAAGCGGTAAAGAGTTCGTCGTCGTGGTTCTTGGTGAAGATAAATATCTAACAATCGAAAGTTCAACAGGCAAGGAGAAAGAGATCAAAGCGGCAACGATCAAACGTCATTTCGTTCTCGGTGAAGAGATCGTTCCAGAAGTGAAAAAAGAGGAAATCAAGAAGGAAGCTGCACCGAAGAAAAAAGTAATCAAAGTTAAAAAGCAAGAACAAAAGAAAGAGGATCAGCCGAGGAAACATTCTCGATCAGCATTGAAAAAGGATGGATCAGTAAGAACGGATAAATTCAAACCGAAGTTAACGGCTGAGATCGTTTCAGAGATCAAAACAAAGTTAGCGGCAGGGGAGAAGCAAGCTCATCTGGCCCGTGAATATGGAGTATCGAATCAAACGATCCGTTGCTTGAGATTCGGATGGATGTGGAAAGAAGTTCAACCTATCTTACCGACACAAGAAAACATTGGGGCGTAAATCGCCCCTTATAAATCAAATTAAATAATCTTATTGGGGGAAAGAGAAAATGTTAAAAGTTTCAATGGTGGAGTTGTATCAAGAGGCGGAGAATTTTTTAAATGAGCATTTCGGTTTAAGTTTAGAAGTTCCGATCCGTGTTGCGGCACGAATGACGCGTACAATGGGATGCTTTAAACATTACAGATCGTGGAATCGTCCGATCGAGATTAAGTTATCGGAAAAAATGTTAACACATCATGATCCAGAGGTATCGATCGATGTATTGAGACACGAATTGATCCATTATGCGTTATACATGTTACAGCAGCCGTACAAAGATAAAGACGAGAATTTCAAAAGTACATGCAGACGGTTAGGGGTAGCATTGACAAGAACATATCAATTTAAAGGCGAGATTTACACGTATGGATGCGCGTCAGGATGTTCGGAATGGAAATTCAAAACGCGAAGAAATTTTGACAGGCATCATTGCAGGAAATGTAAAAAACATATTGTTTATAAAGGGGAGAAGGTCATTGCTTAATATCAATAATAATATCAATATTAATAACGATAAAGATAATGATATTTATAAATATGATGCGCGGGGTCGATTGGAATATCACCCCGACATCCATCCAAATCAGGGGAAAGCCTGGACGATGAATGATCTGGAGTATCTATGCAAGTTTTACGAGCATGATGGCGTGAGGTTGATGGCAGCTGCGTTAGGTCGCACCGAACCGTCGGTTGTATATTGCGCGGAGAGTTTAAAGAAAAAAATGGATGAAAAGACAGGGAAATCGATGTTCGATCTCTATCGGGAAATGAATTTGAATTATATAGAAATAAGAAGAGACTAAGGATCAGAACCTAGTCTCTTTTTATTTCTTTATTTATTCGATTTGATTTCGTCTGTTTGATTTTCCGATTTTGATGGAAGGTTCGCGATGTTTTCCAATGTTCGAATTAAGAAGTTCATATCATTTTCACTCATCGTTTTTCCACCGATCGTAAAGTCTTTTTCATACTTGATGTATTGCAAAAGATTAATGTGTGGGTTATATGGATTATCCGTTCTATCAATCAGATAATCAGATGTAGTCTGTAAAGCGTCAGCCAGTTTGGAAAGGTCTTTTGCAAGCGGAGTCCTGAAATATTTTCCGGGTGTTTCTTCTTTTTCATAACCTGCAATCGTCGATTTTGCTTTTCCGGTTAATTCTGCTACTTCAGGTAATTTTAAACCTAATTCTAATCTTCTTTTTCGTGCGCGGTCGCCTCTAAACATTATATCTTCTCCCCCAGTAATAGTAAGTATATTCCTCTAGTTACCCTAACTTCTCATTTCTAATAGTTCTATTAATTATTTAAGTTTATGTCAGTCTTTCAACAAAAAGCAGGATTATGTTGAAAGAGTGATTGTTCCCGAAACGGGAACTTTTGTGTTTTTAAATAGGTTTTAATTTTTAGATTTTATTTAGATAGTTATAAAGAATTCCATTAATGTAATAAAACATTACGTGTTCTCGAAAAGAAATCTTCGATTATTAACATTAAATAATAATTTAGATTAAATTACAACCTTACAACTATAAAACTTCTCTTAAAGAGTAACTTAAAAGGACGTTTTTACCTTTTTTATTTTGAATTGAATTGTACTCTTGACCAAGTTCTCGGAACGAGTATATTCTAATTATACGATTCTCGGAAAGAGAAAATCAATAGAAACTTATGGGAAGGATGTCTAATTTTATGGAAAAAGAAAGAAGTTGGTTAATAGATATGCGGAAACAAAAGGAATTGACTCAATCCGATGTCGGAAACGCGGTCGGATTATCTAAGAATCACATATGCGGGATCGAGAAAGGGAAGAAAAATCCGTCTCCTGAAAAGGCTTACAGATTGGGTAAATTCTTCGATTTCGAGTGGAAAAAATTTTATGAATTTCAGGAAAAAAGTGATCAAAAATAGTTTACCGCCGTCTGAAAAACCTGTACTCTATGCTTGTAAGAAGTTCTCGAAAAGAGAACGAACAAGTAAAGGAGAATGTAAAATGTCAGTCGAAAACGGCATGGTTATAAGTGAAATTGATTTAAGGAGCGGAATGAATTATTTCGCAGATGTTCCAGAAATTGAAGTAAAGGAAGAGATCGAAGAGATTGAATGTGCTTGTGGGTGCGGAACGTTGATCGACGAAACAAACGATAAGAATTATCTAATGAGTACGGTTTATGAAGAGTTAATTAATCCGAGCGTATCTTGTGCGAGAAGATATGCAGAAATGAACAAAGACCTGGTGTGCGAGACCAAGTCTAAGTAAGGAAATTCACATTCTAAAAGGCAGAATGAGAAAATGTAAAGTTCTCTGATAGATTACCATGATCGTTCTGCCTTTTCAATAAGGAGAAACAAAATAATGGAAAAACAACAGAAAATGTACACGTTCTTTTTCAGAACGTTGATGTATAACAAACTCGGAGTTGATGCTCCTGATTATGATTCGGCTTACAAGTGGGCGAGAAATGCGGGTCATACGATTGAAGCCTATAAAGGTTGCGAGGAAATTATTCCTTTGAACGGGCCTCGAAAGGTGGAGTTTTAATGGCGGATCGGTTCATGTTCAATGTTGAGACGGCGTTGGAAGAGTTTAAACGGCTCCGTAGGAATTGCAAAAAGGATATATATGATCTCAAAGAATCGATTGATTTTCATCAAAATGAAGTTCTGGATAGAATCGATAAATTGGAATTATTTGAAATGAAATTAGCGGATTTTGATTATTATATCGATCTTATCGAGAGAAGAGCGAAGGAAGCTGCGGAATTGTTGGACGAAGAAGAGGAAGCTCAGGGGGATCAGGAGGTCTCTCCAGAGGTTCCAGAACAGAAAGAAGAATCGGAAAAGGAGAAAGTAACAAATGAATAGATCGGAAACCATCGGGGAAATCGCAAAAGCATTGGCCAAGTTTCAGGGAGAGGTTAAGAATCCAAAACGTACAAACAAAAATGATTATTATAACAGCAGTTATGCTCCGTTGGATGAAGTAATCAATACAGGTAAATTGCCATTATCGAAATACGGTTTATCGTACGTCCAGAGTCCAAAACATGAAGATGGTTATGTTTCATTGACGACGTTGTTAATGCATGAGTCGGGCGAATGGTTGGAAAGTGAGCCTTTACGTCTCCCTGCATGGAAGGACAAGAAGAACGGCGACAAGGAATTAAACGCGCAAACAGTCGGTATCGGTGTCACCTACGGACGTAGATATCAGTTAGAATCGATGCTCGGTCTTTCTAGTGAAGAGGACGACGATGGAAACGGAATCTCAGTGGATCAGGATCAGGGAAGCCGTCAGGGAATCAGTCAGGGACGCCAGCAGTACGATCAGCAAAGACAGCAGAAGAAGCAGGAGCAATCAGGCAAGGATGCAAGTACAGCACAACTCGGATATTTGAATCGATTAGTAAATGATTTAGCGAAAAAGGAAGGAACCTCGCGGGATGCTGTTCTCACAGAGTTAGCAAAAGGTAAACAGAAAATCAATTTGAATCGGGTTTCTCAGGATGAAGAAATGAAGATTGAAGTTATTGCGGTCGGTGAAGCGTCTCGGGCGATTAATTATCTGAATGGTCGAGTGAAAGGATCAATCGAAGCACCGAAAGAACCAGTAAACACGAAATAAAGAGGGGGCGATGGACGCCCCTTTATCTATAGAAAGGGTTTGAAAAGGATGTTAAAAAGACAAGTTCCGTTCGTTATGGTCGATATCGCGGTCATTGACGATGAAGAACATTTAGATATTTACGACAAAATGGTTTTCATGATTATCAATCGTTATGCAGGAAATGAAGATGGGAAAGCGTGGCCTTCGCGTCCGACGATCGCAAAAAAGGCGAGATGTTCCGTCGATCGGGTGGACAAGTCTATTAAAAATCTGATGAGGTTGGGTCTGGTGCGAAAGGAACCCCGGAAAAAAGAGAACGGATCAAATCATTCCAATGTTTACGAGATTCCTCCGATGATCTCGTCCATCCCGGTCTCGGGGTTTGTTCCAGAACAGGTTGCAGCTGCACCTAAAGAAGAAGAAAAGAAAATCTCGATCTATGAAGTGTTTTATCAAACATTCGGAAAAGTGGAGACACCGATCCAGACTCAATCAATGATGCAATTTCAGCAAGAAGGGTTATCCGATGATCTCATTATTTATGGGTTAGAACAAACGGGATTAGCGGGCGCGAATTTCAGGTATGCGGAAAAGATTTTTCATTCATGGGTGAAGGATGGGATCAGGACGATCGAACAAGCGAAAGCGGCAGAACAGAAGTACCAGGAATTAAAGAAGCGTCCGAATCGAAATCAAGTTCCATCTAAGCCGATGCCTGAATGGTTAAAGGAAGAAGAGAAAAAAGATGATCCAAAATTGAATGATTTTGATCAAACAGCAGAAGAAGAAGCGAATCAAAAATGGTTACAGGAGTTATTAAAACAGGGTTAAGGCGGGGGAGTTTCATCCTTTGCCTTTCTTCTATAGCTACAAAAATTTGAAAGGATGATGATCGATGCAAAGACAGATTAAAAGGTTCATAAGTGATCTGGAGGATAAGCGTGAACTGCTTGAAAAAAACGTTTTTAATTTGGGTGATTTCCATCCTAAAGAAATGCCTTTAGCTATCTATGATTATGTAATTTTAAATCTCAAAAACATGATTGAAAGGGATGAGAAATGATGTCAGGTCATGGAGATGTGATCACTTATCAACTCTCTCCAGAAGAATTAGAAGAGGTTATAAAAAAGTACGGAAAGCCAAAGTGTAGATTGAATAAGCGGAATCATCTAACTCATGATGTGAACGAATTGGATCGGTTTCGATATAAAGATTTGATTTTCCGAGGATATGATGATAAATCGGTCTGCCGTATTCATGGGATCGATAAAGATTTTCTTTGGGAGTTAAAGAAACAATGGGGCATCGTCAAAAAGGGGTGATTTAATGGCGAGAACGTCAGGTGATTTTCTCGAAAAACGACTTATTAATGCATGTGAACAATACAGGATCGCGGGAAAGGCGGTCATTTCAAAAGTACCGACACCGTTCAAAGTCTTTACGGATCATCAGAGAAAACATTCTCATATCCGTACCGGTGTTTTCGAAAAAAAATCAACGGTTGATTTTGAAGGGACATCGCAAGGGCGATCGATTGCATTTGAAGCGAAAAGCACGATTGAACATACGCGTTTTCCATTAAAGAACATTGAGGAACATCAAATCTATTATTTGCGGGATACCCAAGATCAGGGCGGTGTCTGTTTCTTTTTAATCGAATTCGCGAAAACAGGTGAAGTGTTTTATATCACGTTCGATCAGGTCTATGAATGGTGGCAGGGATTTATCAGGGATGGGAAAAAGTCGATCCCGAAAAAATGGTTCGATATGAATTGTCCGAAAGTAAGCCACAGTCGGTTCATGCAGCTTGATTTTTTGAAATGTGTTTTTCCTGAAATATTTGGACAGACGTCATAGGTTTTGTGTGTCAACGTACCGGAACGTAGTGAGGATAAGAGTTGACGCATGCCTTAATCGTATGTTGACCGATCTTCATTGGTCTGGACGGTTTTCCCATACCAATGGAGACGGCCTAGTGCCGAACGATTAATCTTTTGATCTTAGGAGGTTTTTAAAATGGGTGAGAGGAATCGATTTAGCAGTTTTGAAGATGAAATGATCGTTGAAGGTGTATTAGATGCAGTTAGAAAAGGGATGTTGATTAAGGATCGGTATGAAGAGTTAGCGGCGGCAATGGATCGAAACGCGAAATCCGTACAGAATCGATGGCAACATGTTTTAAAGAAGAGATATTTAAAGGAGTATAAGGGATTAAAAGAACAAAAGAAGCATCGAAACAAAGAACCAATGGTCGTTTCACCTATGGCAGCTGCACCATCGGTCGATTCGCCAAAGGATCAGGAATCTTCTTCGGACATAACGACCGATGATATTATCGCGCATCTTCAACATCTGAAATCCGAAAACATGCAGTTAAAACAAGAATTGCAGGAGTACAAGGAATATTATGATCTTTCCATCGCGATCCATGAACGATCCAGAAAGATGATGAAGTTTCAGGATCAATTAAAAGATCAGAATCAAGCGTCAGTTTCTTTCAGGATGGATCGGAACGGGAACCTGGAGCGAATCGAGAATAATTGATAGGGGGAGAGGCATGGTTACGAAAACAGAAAAAAGGAATTTCAAGATTATCGAGGATCATTTGCGGAATTACAAGTTATACAAAGCCGGAATACATAACTTCAAGAGGAAACTGGATTATATCATGCCGAATATCACAAGTTCTTATGAATTAAGGGAGGGGAGTGTCGGCGTCTTTACCTTTAAATCGGATACTGAAAAATATGCAATCGATCGAATCGAATCAAAACGGGCGTTGGATATCGTGGAGGAAATGAAGAGGTATCAGTTAATCATCGATAGTATCGATAAAACGCTTCGGGATTTAAAAAAAGAGGAACGCGATTTCGTGATCGCCAGATATATTGAGGATCAATCAATGGAGAAGGTATCTCAGCAAATGAACGTGTCTCTCAGTTCAGCATATGAATTCAAAAATGAGGTCAGGAAGCGACTTCTCATCGGTTGCAAAGACCTTGTATTAATTCCGTAATTTATCTGGAAAATCACAATAAAAACCCGAGAGAAATTTTAATCTGACGGGTGATAATATGAAATCATAGTCTTACCCCCAGTAAGATTATTCGTCTCTTGGTTGTTGCAAAGTCTAAGCCACTTTGCGTCCTCCATCCGGCCCTGCCTTAACGGCGGGGTTTTTTGTTTGAAAGGGAGTGAAAACATGTATACCTATAAAGCGAATGTAATCCGGGTGATCGATGGGGATACCCTAGTCGCTAATGTGGATTTAGGATTCTATATCCATTTAAAAGAATTGAAATTCAGGTTGATTGGTATCAATGCTCCCGAAATACATGGAGTGACGCGTGAAAGTGGATATCAGACAAAAACGAGATTGGAAGAATTGGTATTAAATAAAGAGGTAATCATCAAAACAGCCAAGACAGATGCGTTCGGGCGTTGGCTTGCGGATTTATGGGTCGATGGTGTGAACGTGAATGCGTTGTTAGTTGTCGAGGGGTTGGCAGTTCAGTTCATGCAATAGGAGGAACGGGGGACAAATGGAAAACAAGATCATCGGTATGAAGAAAATGAATATTCATGATCTGCAACCGGCTTTATATAATCCTCGTAAAAGTTTAAAGCCACATGACGAGGAATATCAGCGGATCAGGAAATCGATTTTAGATTTTGGATATATCAGTCCGATCACATTTAACCAACGAACGTCGAACATCGTCGGAGGACATCAAAGATGGACCGTACTTAAAGATTTAGGGTATGAAGAGTTGGATGTATTCGTGGTCGATTTCGACGAAGAAAAAGAAATGACGGCGAATGCAGCTTTAAACAAGGCTCAGGGTGATTGGGATAAAAACAAGTTAGCAGATTATTTCTTATATCTCGATGAAAAGAATTACGATGTCGAAATGACGGGTTTCGGTTATGACGAGATCGAAAAGTTATTGCATGATTCGGATGAATTGATTCAGCAGCCGGAGGTCGAATTCTCAGAAGAGTTAATGGAGGAACATAATTACATCGTCCTTTATTTTGATAATTCGATGGATTGGCAGGTCGCGAAAGAGAAATTCGGTGTTAAACCAAAAGCGGGTTTAGACAGTAAAGAAGGATATGAAAGGAAAGGGACAGGACGGGTCTTTAATGGTTCTGAATTCCTTGATCGAATCCAATGAAATATCAAGTTTTCATCATTTCTTATAAGCGGGCAGGAGCAGTCACAAGCGACCGAGTGTTTCGAAATGCAAAGATCGTCATTCCCGAAAGTCAGTATGAAGAATATAAGAAGCACCATTATTATAACGGGTGCGAGTTGTTGCCGATTCCTGATTGGGGAGACGGGAACATCGTTAAAAAGCGGAATTACATCATGGATCATTTCTCCGACATGTGCGATGGAAACATGGTTATCGTCGATGATGATTATGACGAGATCGGATATATCGAAGGGCGGAAGTTATACGGATTAGACCTAGACGGAGTGGATCGCCTTCTGGAGAATGGTTTTCAGATGTGCCGGGATTTAGGAACGGTTATGTGGGGATTGAACGTCACCCATGATAAACAGTTCTATCGGGAGTATTCACCGTTCTCGATGCTTTCCGTTTGTTTAGGCCCATTCCAAGCGTTCTGTAATAATCCATTGAGATATGATGAACGGGTTTATCTGAAAGAGGATTATGATATGAGTCTCCAGGTCTTGCAAAAGTATCATAAGATTCTCAGATTCAATAAGTATTATTACAAGGTCAATCATTTTAACAAAGCGGGCGGCGTTGTTTCATACCGGACGAAACAAAAAGAGATCGAGCAATTGGAGATCATGCAAAAGAAATGGGGGAACAAGGTCGTTAAATATAACATCAAAAAGGATGTTGATCCGATCGTTAAGGTTCCATTAAAGGGGATTTAAAGAAAAGGGGTAATCATCATGAGGGTTGTAAGTCTGATTCTTGCCAGTGGTAAGGGATCGAGACTATATCCATTAAGTACAGAGGATAAACCGAAGCAGTTTTTAAGGTTGTATAACGATCGAACAATGATTGAAAACACGATGTTTCGGTTCCTTCCTTATGTGGATGAGGTTTATGGGGTTACATTGGAGCGTTATCGAAAATGGATTCAGAGCAGAATACCGAGGATGTTTTATGAGCCGGATCGTAAAGAATCGGCTTTTTCTGTTTTATATGGATTACGAGAGATAAAGGAGATCGAGAATGATTGTATTGTGATCCAGACACCATCGGATCATTATATCGATGTCGATCCTTCTTTCTTTTTAGCATTAAAAGAATCGATCGTTCATGCAAGGAAAGGCAAGATCGTGGCAATCGGGGTAAAACCTTCTTCTCCTGATCCGAATTATGGATACATGAAAAAGAGGCAGAATCATCTCTTTCATGATTTCATTGAAAAACCAAAGCAAGGTTTGGCAAAGATTTTGATTGATGAAGGATTCCTTTGGAATACGGCGATCTATGTTTATCGATTATCGGACATGATGAAAGAGTTCCATCGGTTTGAACCTGAAATGATGTCTGCTGCGGATCGTGATCTTTATCAAATGGACGCGCGGCAGTTCGAAGAGAGCATTATTAAAAGAACCCATCGATTGAAGATCGTCGAGGGTTTTTTTGATTGGGATGATATCGGTACTCATCAAAGGTTACAACGGAAACGGGGTGAGATAAATGGCAGGACGAAAGATGAAATTAACGCCTGAATTAATCGAAGAAGCGGCGCAATTGATCCGGGCAGGAAATTATAATGAGACGGTTTGCAGGTACTTGGGCATTGATCCGAGTACCTTTTATCGTTGGTTAAGAGAAGGAGAGCAGGAAGAATCCGGTTTAAAAAACCAATTTTACCATGCTATAAAAAGGGCGGAAGCACACGCCGAAATCCGAAATGTTCAGATCATCCAGAGAGCGGCGGCAGAAGCGGAAAACGATCCGAGGTTGTGGACGGCGGCGATGGCCTTTCTGGAGAGGAAACATCCTGATCGATGGGGTCGTCGTGAAAAAGTGTCGGCAGATGTTGAACATAAAGGGCAGGTGACGAACAGACATGAATACGACATCACCACTCGAATCGAACAATATGAGGACGTCTATTCCAAACTCGCAGACCGCGGCAAGGTTGAAAGCAGTTATGAGGGCGACCATTCTTGAAAATCCTTATATTCCGCATGATCCAACACCTAAACAAGCAGAATTCTTATTACTTCAAGCGCGTGAGTCATTGTATGGCGGCGCGGCAGGAGGCGGATAGCCGGGTCTACCCGGCGATGTTGGAAAATCAGATGCATTATTAATGGCGGCGTTGCAGTATGTTGATGTTCCGGGTTATGCGGCGATCTTGTTTCGTCGTACTTATCAGGATTTAGCTTTACCTGGAGCCTTGATGGATCGGGCGCATATGTGGCTAGACGGCACCGATGCACATTGGTCAGATAAAAAGAAAACATGGGTCTTTCCGAGCGGGGCGACGATCTCTTTCGGATACTTACAACATGAGAACGATAAATATCGGTATCAAGGGGCAGAATTTCAAGGGATTTTTTTCGATGAGTTAACTCAATTCGAGGAAAGTCAGTATCGATATCTTTTTTCTCGTTTAAGGAGATTAAAAGGATCAAAGGTTCCAATCAGGATTCGATCTGCAAGCAATCCGGGCGGGTTGGGACATGATTGGGTTCTTCAAAGAATGATCCGAGAAGGTCAAAGCAAAGGACGGATATTTGTTCCGGCGACATTGAGAGATAATCCCCATCTGGACGAAGAGGATTATTTGCAGTCATTAGCGGAACTCGATCCAATCACGCGGCAACAGTTACTAGACGGGGATTGGAACGTCCGTACAGATGGAAAGAAATTTAAGAGGCATTGGTTCAAGATTGTTGATGGTGCTCCATCTCAGGGGAGGGTCGTCAGGTATTGGGATTTAGCAGCCACCGAACCGGCACCCGGAAAAGACCCGGCATATACAGCGGGTGTTAAAGTATTGGAGCAAGACGGGCAGTATTGGATCATGGATGTGGTTCGTACCCAGGCCACACCAAAAAATGTTGAAAATCTCATCCATCAAACAGCGATGATCGACGGAAAGGGCGTCGAGATATGGATGGAGCAGGAGCCGGGATCATCGGGTGTAAATACGATCGATCATTATCGGCGTCAGGTCTTAAAAGGTTTTGCATTCTATGCAGATAAGGTCACAGGGAATAAAGAACTCCGGGCGAATCCTCTCAGTTCAGCGGCTGAGGCAGGAAACGTCTTTTTAATTTCTGGAGATTGGAACGGTGATTTTCTCGATGAGGCGGCAGGATTCCCTTATGGGAAGAAAGATCAGGTCGATGCGGCGAGTGCGGCTTATTCAAAGCTTCATGAAATAAAGGATCAGAGATTCGCGGTTAAACCTACGATTGCAGGGTTTAAAAGGAGATAGGATCATGTGGATTCGGTATTCCAGAGGAAGTTATATCGAAATCCGAGGCAAGGAGGAAGAGATGATAAGAAGAGATGTCCATTTAATTCCGTTTGAAGTACACGCGGTTCAAAATCAGACAAATGAAGTCCCGGAAGGGGTAAAGATGATCGGAGCACCTCATCTTTGGGATCAGGGATACAAAGGAGAGGGGATCGTCGTCGCGGTTCTTGATACCGGTTGTCAAATGGATCACCCCGATTTGATTAGTTCAGTGATCGACGGAAAGAATTTCACAACGGATTATGGCGGCAATACAGGCATGTATGCGGACAATAACGGTCACGGTACCCATGTAGCGGGAACGATAGCAGCCGTCCAAAATGGACAGGGTGTGGTCGGGGTTGCGCCAGCTGCGAAGTTATTGATCTGTAAGGTGCTCAGGGGTGATGGATCAGGAACATTCGATTCCATCATGAAAGGGATCGATTATGCAGTCAAATGGAGAGGCCCAAACGGTGAGAGGGTTCGCGTCATTAGTATGTCGTTAGGTGGTCCCGAGGAAGTTCCGGGGTTGCAGAAGTTGATCCAGAACGCCGTAAGCCAGGGAATTTCGTTCGTTGTAGCGGCAGGGAATGAAGGAGACGACAAAGAGGAAACGTTCGAATATGCGTATCCTGCGGCTTATAACGAGGTGATCGAAGTGGGCGCGGTGGATTATGATTCGATGCTCGCGTATTTCTCGAATAATAATGCGGAGATCGATGTCGTCGCTCCGGGCGTGGATATCGTTTCTACATATCCGGGTTCAAGGTATGCAAGATTATCAGGTACTTCAATGGCAACCCCACATGTATCCGGGGCGATCGCATTGTTAATCCAAAAAGCGGAGAAGGAGTTCGCGAGAGGACTCTCAGAGGCGGAAATTTACGCGCAATTGGTTAAGTGTACAGAAACCCTCGGATTCCGTAAAAGTAGCGAGGGGAACGGTCTGGTGAGGTTCAGGGATGCATCTTTAAGGGAATTGGTCGATTTTATCAAAAAGAATTATTGTTCATAGTTTTGAAGGGAGCGGGACAACGTGATCCGGGAAGATTTGATCACCTGTATCCTGTTTTTCATCCTTATTCTTTTTGTGGTTTTTATGATGTTACGAAAGAGGTAAGGGGGTGATTAATTGGGACTTTTAGATCGATTATTCAAGAAAACAAACAACGATTTAAAAAATATCGTTCATCATCAAGCGTCAGCGGCGATCGGAAGAATCCGGGCATCCAACAGGCAAACACGGTCTATCGATGATTCGAGTTTCTTTCTTTATGAGGGGTTAATCCCGAAAGGCGAATTCAGGACTAAAAACGTCATGAACAATCTGAAATTGATTCGAGATATGAATCCTGATGCCGGGATGGCCGTATGGAATTTCCTCCGTCTCGCCAACAATTCACATGAATTAGAGGCTTTGCAGTCGAATGGAAAGCCTGAAAAATCCAGTACCGATCTTATCAATAAGTTAGCGGGTCGAGTCGGTGAGATTTATGGAGGCGGAACGGATCAGTTAATCAACGTTCTTTTGATCTCTGCCTTAACTTATGGGGCGATTGCGTTAGAAGTGGAATTGAATGAGAGTTTAACAGATGTCGTCGATTTTCACGCGGTTGATCCTACAAAATTGGATTTTCGTCGGGATAAAGAGACCGGGGAATTACAGTTAGTCCAGAAACAGCCGGACGGTACTTACAAGGTGTTGAATCGGGAGACAGTGTTCTATCAACCTTTCGATTCAGACATTGAAGACCCATATGGGCGACCTCCATTCCTTTCGGTATTACAAGTCGTATTCTTTCAGATGGAAGTATTGAGGGATTTACGGCGGGCTGTCCATCATCAGGGGTATGAACGATTTGATATATCGGTTGTGGAAGAGGCGATCATTCAGAACATGCCTGAAGAAGTTAAAAGCGAAGGCCCGGAAGCGATCGCACGATATGTCAGTTCATATGTTGACGACATTCAGTATCAGATGAAGAACCTGGAGCCGGATGATGATTTCTTCCATACGGACAGCGTTCAGATCAATACAGCGGGCGGCACGATGAAAGGTTCTCTCGATGCAAGGGCAGTTATTGAAGTGATTAATCAGCAGATCACAACAGCATTAAAACAGATGCCGATTCTTCTAGGGAGAAACGATACGGTCACAGAAGCACACGGTACGGTGCAATGGCAAATTTATGTCGCGGGTATTGAATCCGTTCAGCGGGTGATTAAGCGGATTATGGAAAAGGCATATAATGTCGCCTTACAAATCTATGGAAAACCCCGTACGGCTAGACTTACATTCAATACGATTCGAGTAAATGATCGATTGAAAGAGGCACAGGCGGAAGAGACGGAAACGCGCGTCAAAATCACTCAGCAACTTCAAGGATGGATTGATAACGACGAAGCGGCGGAGGAAATGGTCGGTCATAAGGCGGTTAATGATCCAGTTGTTCCGTTTAAAGTCAGTACTTCCATGCAGCCGAACGCAGGAATCATGAATCCAGACATCGGATCATCTTCTGAAGAGGATCGGTTATATCCGAGAAAAAAGTTCTATCGGACTCAATCGAGAGCGGATCAGGATGAATTCGTCAGTGAGATGGGCGAGGGTTGGTCGTCGGAATTAGCGCAGATGGCATCAAGCGCGGCCTATGATTATCACGAGTTCTTAAAAGAACAGAGGGATCGTTATATCAAACGATTACGAGAAGCGGGAGAAATACCTTCCCGTGTCGAGGTTGATATCTCGTGTTTGAAAAAGGTCACGCGGGCGGACGATCCGATACCTGATCCATCCGATGATTTCGAGGATTGGGTTCGTACTTACATTCTTTATGATTCAGAAGAATACACAGGGAAACTTGCAGAATTGCAGATGGATTTATTAGAAGAGGCGGTCTATTTAACAGGTTCATCGACATTGATCGATCTTGATATCGATTATGAATTCGATATGAAGGACGAGAATTTGCTCAGATGGCTTTCAGATCGTTCCAGAAGAGACGCGGAATTGATTCAGGGTGTGAGTGATGAAAGAGTCATAATGACGCTTTGGGATGTGGTCTATGATGAGAAGTATTCCATCGATAAAGCGGAAAAGGCATTACGGGAAGAATTCGCATTTTCAAAGAATCGAGCGCGAACCATTGCCCGAACGGAAATTATTTCAGCGGGACGATCCGGGCAATATCACGCGGATGTTCAATCTGGAATGGTGATCGGGAAGATATGGCAATCGACGTTAGATCAGCGGACAAGGAAGGGACATCAAGAAGCGGATCAACAGGTCGTTCGTTTGAACGAACCTTTTTCGGTAGCAAACAAGGAAGGGCAATATGAAATGTTAATGTTCCCTGGAGATACTTCTCTCGGAAGTTCACCGGACAATGTGATCCAGTGTCGATGTTGGTACAAGCGGATTTTAGAAGGTGAAGAGGATTTATTGAAGGGGTGATCTTGTGGTATGTCCTTCATGTTTAAAGCCTTTAATCTGGCAGAGTGATTGGAGCGGAGAGATCGAATTCGAAGATGTGATCGTCTCCCATTGGCATTGTTCAGTATGTAATATCGATGTCGAAAGATATTTCTCAGCGGAGGATTTATAGTCATGGATGGCGGGGCTTATGTCATATTGGCGATCGCGGCGTTCTTGGCATTAATTATCTGTTTGGTGTTCTTGAATGAATAAGTGTGTTAGATGCGAACAGAATATACCGTCCGATGAGGGATGGGCAATTGTGGAACACGAGGGAATGATCCTTTGTGTTTTTTGTTATGAAGAGTTAGGGGTGGAAGAAATGACAGAACCAACACCTTTTAATCGAATGGAACCGAAAGGCCCGGATCGGAAATTGGAATCAGCGATCTTTCAACGTTCAGCCAGAAAGGTATTAAGAAAAGAATTCGGGTTTTCGGATGAACAGATTCATGCATTCATGCAAGCGTTGAAAAGAGAGGTTCATCGGTATTGAGGTCATTCATCGTTCATTATTTTTTAGATGAAAATCCAATGGCAGCCGTTATTTGGTGTGATGAAGAATCGGAAGTTCTTTCAAAGGTTCTTCTCTATCATTTTGAATACGAGGGATTGATTGTCGTGGTCAATATTGAGGAAATCTTGCCGGATATCAATTTCGTACCATTTCACTTGAAAGGGGGTGATATCCATTGAGTGAAAACTTATATTTGCCGGTTCGTCTTGAAACGAATCGAGCGGAAGAGAAAAACAAGGATGAAACATTGGAATTGATTAATCGTCACACGTTAGAACCCTTTCAATCGATTGACGATCTCTATGTATTTAGCGGCGTCTGTTCGAACGATCGACTTGATTCGTACCATACGAAGATGGACCCGATGACCACTCTCCGAAATTATGCGGAGGATTTACAATCAGGAGTCGCGTTGTTATCAGGGCATGATATTTCAAAGAGTCCATATGGTCGAAGTTATGACGGAGAGGTTCTTTCCCTTCAAAGGGATGAGGGAGGAACAGCGGTCAGAGGTCATTGGTATATCATGCGGAACACCATGATTAATGGTGAAAATACGGATGATACGATCCGAGCAATCAAAGCGGGCATAACGAGAGATATGTCCGTCGGATTTGGCGGGAATGATATTTGGTACAGGTGCTCAACTTGTAATCGAAGTTTATGGGATTCAGGATGTAATCATTTCCCTGGTTTAGAAGATGAGAACGATGAACGTACTTTCGCATGGATCGTTGATGCGCATTTAAGAGAAGTGAGTACGGTTTACAAAGGGGCAACCCCGGGAGCGCAAACTATGCCTAGTGCTTATATCGAGAAAGCAAGGATGTATGTGGATCAAGGTGAGTTGTCTCATAAAAAAATACAAAGGTTAGAGAGCGCTTATCAAGTCCGATTGGATGATGGAAAGCGTTCTTTTTATATGCCACCAAAACAAGAAACGAAGGAGGGCAATGTCTCAATGAAAGAGTTACTTGATAACCTACGTCAAGCAATCAGAGAGAACAAGATGGAGAAGGGTCGTATTTACGACATTTTAACAGAAGAGGGCGAACCGTTCCGTCAGCCGGACGACATCTCTCTCAGAAATGAATTAGGTCGTGAGTATACACGTACCGAGGCGATCCGTCAGTTAAAGAAGGAAGCACAGCAGGGACGCCGTTACCTTGCGGACATGATCGACGATGCAGTTTCGGCGCGTGTCAGAGCGCAGGGATCAACGTTTAACGTGGATTCTTATCGTCAGATGCTTCGCGATTCTTCTGATATCGATGTGATTAAAGAAGAGATCGACGCCTATCAACGATTGGCGAAGGAACGTTTTGTTCCGGGTCGTCAAACAGAACCGGAAAAACCAGAACCACGAAATGAAGAACCAGAAGAAGTTCGCGATCCAGTCAAGATCGATTTAAATGAAAATTTCTTTGAGGAAGGTGTTAAGTAATGCCAAGAGTTAACGGCACTTTACCTGATAGCTATGGATTGTCTCTGTCTGTTTATGTTTCAACGGCATCAGAAGCGAATCCTATCGAGCAAGGAGACGTTCTGTCATGGTCAGCTACCGGCAATTATACAGCGGTTCCGGCGGCAGACGGCGCGGAAGTGGATTTAGTTGCAAAACATCCGGTTTCTGATCCTTTAACGCCTCTAGGCGTCTATGTATACGGGTTCAGCCGTGTTGAAAGGTTGACCTATTCAGGAACGGCACCCGGACTTGGAACAAGCGTTGTCGCGAATGGTACAGGCGGCGTACGTGCTGCTACTGCGGGTGTTGATAACGGTTCACGAGTTGTTTATGTGGATACGACTCGATCTTATGTTGAAGTTCTATTGCCGTAAAGGAGGGAAATATAGTGTTGAAAATTAAAAACCGAAATAATCAGAGCATAGAAATTGCAACGGGTTCTGATTTAAAGAACGAAATGGAAAAACGTTATGGAACAGAATCTTTTAAAAGCGCATCATCTTATCATTACAAAAGGTACCTTGCCGATAACGGGTTGGGGATCAAAGAAGTGGTTAGAGCATTAGGATATGACAATATCGGGGCTGTGAACGTCAGGGAACTTTTAGATAATGACGGGACTAAGCCTCTTTTTAATGCCATCGTTGAGGACGGGCTTCGTATGGGTTGGCAGAAGCAGTCTAATTGGCAACAACTCGTCGCCCAGACGGTCAATTCCGATCAGTTGTCTCAACAGTGGTATTACCTGGAGCACGATGATGATTGGTATGAACTTCGAGATGTAGGTCAGGCGGCACCGATTCCGGTCGGTACTATCGCTCTTGGCGAAAATTCCATTCGCATGTCGAAGCGTGGGAGAGGCTTGGAATGGTCGGATGAAAGTCGCCGCGCAAATATCGACATGGTTCGACTCTGGTTGCAACAACTCGGGAAACAGTTGGGGCGTCAGTACGAAAATGTGGCAGTTAGTCGTCTGTTAAATGGGTACTTCTCGGACGGCGTGGACGCGGCACCTACGGTTGGTGTAGAAACAGCGGGAACCCTTACCCTTGGCGATATTTTTTACGCTTCCAAGTATCAGGAGCAGGAATTAGGGTTTACTCCGAATCTTGCAATTATGAACCTGAATACAGCATATACGATCACGAATCTTCGAGATAACGGCGCGTATCTGTATCGTCAGGAAATGCAGAGCGGCAATTTCGCAGATGTGGTCAATTCTGCACCTTTCATTTCAAATCAGGTTCCAGACAATCGAATTATTCTCGTCGATACGAATTTCGCATTGGTTCGTTATGAAGGGAAGCCGTTCGGTGTTGAATCAGAACGTTCAGCAAAAACACAGGTCGAGGGCAGCTACGGTTCAGAGATCAGCGAGTTTGTTCCTTTCGAAAAGAATGCTCGTGTGATCTTGACCATCGATACTGCCCGTCCCTAGTAGGGGTGTAGTCATGACAACATTAGCAAGTTATGAAAGCACCGTACTCCAAGACCATTTATCAAAGTCATTGAATCAAATGTAAATAAAGGAGGTTTAATCGCATGGCAAAGAAAAACGAGGCGAGGTCTCAGGAAGTAGAAGCGAAAGAACAAGAGGCAAAAGCCCAAGAAGAAGCATTGACCCAAGAGAAGCAGTCGGAGGCTCGTTCTAAAGCGGCACAGGAACGAAAAGAAGCGCAGGAGGGGTCTTTCTTCACCCAAGACGTTGAAAACGAAAATGTGAAGTTGTCAGAGTCCGAGAAAGCGGCGTTAGAAGTTGCTCAGGGTGAAGTCGGCGGAGAAGTTAAATACAAATTGAAAGACCCAGAGACGTCATACAGTGATCCAGATTTCACATTGGCAGGAGATCAGGAAAAGCCTCTCCCAGAAGATCCCTCAACGGAATTAATCGCGCGTATTCGATCCGGTTTCATTGTAAAGGCTTAACATGTATCTCACCGTCGAGGATGTCAAGGCGTTGACCACGTTTGAAGAGGTCGCGGCTCTTGATTCTGGAGTGATCCAGAGATTAATCGATCGGGCGGATTCGTGGATCAGGAGGGCGACAGGCCGTGTCTTTACTGAGGATGCGGATGAATATATCCGTCAAGATATACAGGTCGCGTCTTTAATGTTGGTCGAGTATTTATGGTATTGGGATAATCCAGAGATACGAGAGACGACGATGGGGCCTTATGACGGGGAGCGGTTAGGATCATATTCCGTTGGTTATAAAAACCTGAATCAGATGGAGCAAGCGATGCCGGGAGAGGAAACGGGCATCAAGGAGTTAGATCAGATTCTAAAATCTTATCGATACAAACCGAGCATTGGAAACATCTTTCGAGTGTCGGGGCCAAGCAGGGATGAAGTATGAATCCATCATTTAAGCGGTTATTGGTTCATCGGTGTTCTTTAGTCCTTCCGGGTCAGATTAAGGGTGTAGATGATTACGGTCGGGACATCTTCGAAAGTGTCACGATTGGAAATGTACCATGCAAGGCGGATCAAATCAGAGAGTCGGTATCCGTTTCCCAAACGGGTACTGACTTTATTTTAACGAACGTTCTGTTTATTGAGGGATCGGTCGAAGTTCAATTGGATATGAAGATCGTCGATATCTTTGATCGTCAAGGGAAACTCGTGTTACCGGGTTCTTATTCCGTTCGTTCGATGATGCCGATCTATCGGCGGCGTTTTGTCCATCATTATGAGGTTATGCTTCAAAGGGAGTGATTTCATGGCGGGAAGATCGATGAAATACGAATTTCGGGTAGGTAAAACGACAACCGAGTATTTCACAAAAAAGGCACCTGAAAAACTCCGTGAGGCGCGTTCAAGGGCAGTTCAAGCGGCGGGAATGGTTTGGGCGGATGAGACGAAATCGGTCACAAGAGAGGATGGTCATATCGATACGTCCCTTTATGTGAATTCGATCGGGTATGTCACGGATTATCCAGACACGAATAAATCCGGCAAAGGAAAGCGGGTTGCAACGGAGGAAGATGTTGTCTATGAATTGTCTGAATCAGACGATCAATCCCGACTGATTATCGGTTCAAATGTGGAGTATGCGGAGATATTGGAAAAGCGGTATAACCTCATGGCGCGGGGATTGGATCGGGCAGAGGATCGAATGAGAAGAGTTGCAGAAACTCAAATCCATAAAACCCTTTTTGGAAAGTAAGGGTGTGAGATCATGAAGAATGATATTTTTTGGTATTGTCTGTTCTTCTTTTTGAGCGGGGTTCTATCAGGATTTTGTTTGCTTTATTTCTATTTGGTTCATTAAGTTAAGTTGATCACTTTCTATATGTTGTATGTGTATGTAAGTAAAGAGGGGGATTCAATGATCGGGTATAAAGACCCAATACCTCCGGTTCGGAAGTTATTGGATGATTATATGGAACCTCGTATTTATGGAAACACGTTCCCAACAACTACGACTCTACCGGCAGTCCTTGTCAAAAGTGCGGGCGGCGTCAATTTCTCCCGAATTCAGTTGGTCGCTAGAGCGACTAATGATTTAGACGCGATGCAGTTATGTATCCAATGTATGAACCTTCTCCTACAGCGTTTTGACGAGATCAGGGGATTACGGGTGATCTGGATGGAAGCAGAATCAAATCCGATTCCATCGTTTGATGATGATACAGGTCGTCCTGAAGCATGGTGTTATTTAAGAATGGAGAACATCGAGGCATGAAGGATGAGGAAGGATTACAAAAGTTAATATTGATTTTAAATTTCGCGATTGTCGGTTTGCCGATCATCGCGTTTTTTATTGGTCTGTTCGTCGGTTGGATAATCTGGCATTGAAAAGGAGTGTATGAAATGGCTTTAAAAAAAGGCACCGTTCTTTACAATGAAGGCCCAAAAGAATCAAGTAATGGATCACAGATTTTCCGTCTCATGAGAGAAGGGAACAAAGAGAATCTTGATATCGCGATCGGTCAGCAGCTTACAGTCGGAGAAGAGATCACAGCAGAAGAAGGTCAATATCTTCTCAATTCTTCTACTTGGGCGTTTAAGGAGGTTGGCAAGTAATGGCGGATATTTACAAGGTTAATAGTAATAATATCGTCGGCGGCCCCGGTCGTTTGGTTGTAGCGGATTTCGGAATCCCTTATCCAAACACGATCGAAGATGTTATGAATTTGACGGAACCGTACGATCTCAAGCCGGGATGGAGTGATCTCGGAGCAACATCCGACGGGATCGCAACGAGTCGCGGATTCGATGTAGAGGGGTTTGAAGTGGATCAGTTGCCTGGCGAAGTGGATTCAGATATTACGGCATGGACGCATACTCTGGAAACGACACTTGCAGAAAATACATTGGAAAATCGTCAGTTAGCGTTGATTGGTGCACCGATCATCGAGACTCCGTCCGTTCTAGGAACAGCAACCACGACGACGGGAGATGTAGCAGCTGGAGCCACAATCGTTCCAGTGACATCCGTTGCGGGTATTACTCCCGGTTCTTATGTCGATGTGGACGGAGAGACAAGAAAGGTCAGTCGTGTTGAAGGGACATCGATCTATCTTGAGACTTCTCTTGCTGAAGCACATGTAACAGGGGCAACAGTTAGTCCGATTACGACTTTAGGAACTCGCAGGATCGGTTATGGGACACCGAATGAAGTTCCGTTCAAAACCTATGCTCTTATCAGTCAGAAGAAGGACGGGACACTTTATATGGCGGTATTCCGTAAAGCGAAAGTATCCGGGGATGATAAAGAGCAGACATTCGGAAAAGAAAAGCGATTACTTCCTCTTCAATTGGTCGCGTATCCTGATTCTTCTGCACCACAGGAAGAGAATGTCTATTATGAGATCGAGCAGACCACATAAAAGCGAAAGGGTGATCTGTAATGTCGAAAGGTAAAGCAAAAGGCGGAAGAGGTAACAAAGATAAGCGTAAAAAAGGAAATAAGTGATCTGGGGGAGATTTAATGGAAAACAAATTGAAAACTCTTGATTTTGAAAGGAACATCGGACAAGTAACCCTATCGGATGGGGTTACTGTCCTTGATGTTCCAAAATTGAGCATGTTAAAGATCATTAAGATCGTGAAGTTTCTCGGAGTCGATGGATCAAAGTTGTATAACGAATCACGAGAAATCCTGATTGATGAGAATTTAGCGGATTTAGAAAAACTCGCTGTAATTCTGGAGTCATTAAAAGAAGAAACATTGATCCATATCTTCTCGATTCTTTTGGAGTTGGATGATGAACAGACATTGCAGCTTGATATAAATGAAATGTTAGATGTCGCATTGGTGTTTGTGGAAAAAACGAATATTGCAAAGACTTTTACTCAAGTCCGGGACCTCTATCAGAAGATGTTCAAGAAGGAGATGCCGGACTTCAAAACGTTGATGGATCGAATGTTCCCTCCAGTGGAAGAGGAACAGGAAGTACAGCAACAGAAACCGACGATAGTTCAGAGCGGAGAGTCTATAGCTGGGAAGAAATAATCGATTTGATGATCCGTCAAATGGAATTCGTTTCTTCCCATTTTTCGTATGCGGAGGAATACGTTCTCTCCAGAACGCCGGAATGGGTCAATCGTAAATATGAACAAGCCTTGAAAGAGAAGTGGGAAGAATCACAGGCGCGGACATGGGAAGGATTTAAAAGCCTCTCGATTCTCTTGGATATGGTCATGAATAAAGGAAAGAACATCGATTCCATCATGCCTCCATCTTATGAGACGGCAAGGGATCAAGTGCGTCAGCAAGAGTTACCGAAAAAGAAATTCAAAGAGGGAACGTGGTGGAAGGGCTGACTTGTCAGCCTTTTTTTATTTCTCAGATGAAAGGGGGTAGAGCATGGCAACGATAGGACGTTCCAATATCGAGATCACAGCAGATGATCGACAAGCCAATCGGACATTCACGAATTTTTTCAAAACCGTCGAAGCGAGCGGCAGGAGATTTAAAAAGAGAATGTCCGATTATACCCCATTTGAAGAATTGGAACGCGGCGTTCAGAGATTCGGAAAGACGATCGGAAAACCAATCCGTGATTTACCAAATCATTTAAAACCATTTCATCAGGCATTGGATAAAACGCGTAAAGAGTTGCGGGATACATCGGAATACGGATCAGTCTCTTTAAATGAGATGAGCGATTCGGCAATTAAAACACAAGTCGAATTAAACAAACTTTTCAGTGTATCAGGGAGCGGTAAAAAGGCGATCAAGTCTATCCATGATTTGAACGAGGCAACGAAAGAGACGCAGCTTGCCGTTCTTGGATTGAATAAAGAAGGAAAGATCAAGATTTCTCCAGAGGAATCGACCAAACGATTATTACGTTTCCGATCCGAGTTAAAAGATACCGAACGGCAGCTCGAAGCCTTGCGAGATGCGGGCGATTTCGCATCATATGAAGAAGGAATGAGAGTTGTCGAGCGGAAGTTAGCCGACGTCGATAAAGCGATGAGAGCGGCGGCTAAGGGCGGCAGATCGTACGATCAGATGTTGCATGAGTTAGGCGTCAATACGAGTTCTCAGGCGAACCGTATGGCGATCGCAATGGAAGCATATAAGGATCGTTTCATTCGTTCAGTCGAAGAAATGCAAGCGAGGTCCACCCAATCAAAGAAGATGATGGATTTCCTTCCTGAGACATCTAATATTCAAAGGGTGGATCGGTTCTTTTTGGGTATTGGGGATCGTCTGGAGAACATCGCGAAGCAAGGTACAGCGGCGAGTCTTGCATTAAAGATACTCGGCCCTAATCGCAGTATGAAAGATTTAGCGGACATGACTCGGGTGATAAATACGGGTCTCATGAGAATGCAACAGGTCTCATTGGTAACAAGTATCGCGGTCGGGTTGATCACTGCGGCATTATTTAAAATGGCAAAGGGGCCTGACGTTCAGGATGTCTTGAAGCAACAGGCGGACGCGTGGGATAAATACGCGCAAGCGGTCGATGATCGAACGAAAGAGATTTTGAATACATGGGGATTCTTCGAAAAAGCATCGATCGAGAAAACAAAAGGTACGACTTTAATAAAGAATCTTCAAAGCCAGGTCACAGCTTTACAGGATTGGCAAAAAAATCTCGATACATTAGTTAGGCGCGGCGTCAATTCTGCTTTTGTTCAGAATTTGCGAGAGTTGGGACCAGAAGCGGCGGGACAGGTTGCGGCATTAGCGAACATGACGCGTCTTGAATTAGATAAATACGTCGCGTTATGGAAAGAAAGGTCGCGATTAGCACGAGAAGCAGCCGTGACCGAATTGGAGTATTTGAAGCGGCAAACACAAAAAACGGTTCGGGAATTGCAGAACAGTTTAACCCCTCTCGGCATCTCTCTGGAGAAGTTTAAGAATGCGGCAGGAAAGGCGGCACAGCCTTTTATTGAATTATGGGGACAGATTGCGTCGAAAGTGTTGGATGTAGCAACATCGATTTCGAATCTTATCAATCGTTTAAACGAAATGAACCCATCGATTTCAGCGGCGGCGGGAATGTTTGCTTATCTTGCGTTGTCGATGTCGTTGATCCTTTCTCCAATGGCGATCGGTATCGGCAGGGCTAACGGCATGAGAGCGGCATTTACTTATGTATTTAATATCATCAGACCTTTTGCGACAGGTATGTTAAGGATCGCGGGCGTCGTCGGTATAGCATCAGGGGCGATTGTTATAATCGGCGGTTCTCTTATGAAGATGTGGTCATCTTCTGAAAAATTGCGGACAGCGGTCGGTAATCTTTGGATTCAGTTGAAAAACGGTGTATCACAAGCCCTTTATCCTTTACAAGATTCTCTGAAAGATTTAAAAGAATCATTCATGACGTTTTTGAACACGTTAATCGGTCAAGATGCGAAGGATGCGAAGTCGTTTTGGAAGGGTCTCGGGGATTTATTGGCAAAAGGTTTAAATTACCTTGCGTTGTATGTGATCCCTCCTTTGATCGATGCATTCGCGGGATTGGTTAAAATTCTTTCAACAGCGGCGACTTGGTTGAGTAAAGTTCTTGATTGGGTGAATCAATGGGAAGGGTCGATACCGATCATTTACGGTATATCAGCGGCGTTTGCAACGTGGGTCATTATCAAAAAGGTGACAGGATATATCGAGACATTGCAGATCGTGATGTTAATTGCAGGGGGACACATTTCGAAATTTGCGAAAGCCATTTGGTTATTACTTACACCTGCAGGAAGGATCGCAGCTGCTACAAAGATTTGGACAGCGGCGCAAGCGGCGTTGAATTTGGTTCTTCTAGCGAATCCGATCGGTTTGGTGATCGCGGTTCTCGTTGGACTCGGTGTTGCATTTTTCGTAGCATACAACAAGTCAGAGAAGTTCAGAAACGGTGTGAACAAGGTTCTCGGTGGATTGAGAACGTTCTTTACCAATATCGATAAATGGTATAAGGATTTTAGTGCCAAGACTTCAGCATTTTGGGGCAATTTCTTTACTAAGATCGATAGTTTCCATAAGAAAGCGAGTTCGGGAGCATCTACCTTTTGGAGTAATCTCGGAAGTAAGATTGATGGATTTCACAGCAAAGAAAGTAAGAATTCTTCCGCCTTTTGGTCGGGTTTATGGTCTAAGATCGATGGCTTTCATAAAAAGGGAAGTTCCGGTGCATCGAAATTCTGGTCTAGCTTAGGTAATAAGATTGATTCGTTCCATAGCAAGGCAAGTTCTAAGGCGAGCACAACATGGGGAAGAATCGGAACGACATTCGATAATTTCCATTCGACCCAGAGCAGAAAATCAGGGTCTTTCTGGAGTAATTTAGGGACAATCATCCTTAAAGCGGCGGGAAGAATTACAAGTGGTGTAACAAAAGGATGGACGACATTAAAAACAAAAACATCGAGTCTCTTTTCCAGCCTTTGGACGACGGTTACAGGAAAGATCGGGGATATTGCAAGTGAAGCGGGCAAAATTCCGGGGAAGATCGGATCAGCGATCAGCAAAAAGATTTCTTCTGCCACAAAATCCATGACGAGCCTTGCAAGTGCCCTTGTAAAGCGGTTTAAGGAAGCCCTTCATATCAATTCACCTTCAGGCGTTTTCTATGATATGGCGGGTCATATTATCGCAGGTTTAACCAACGGTCTATCTGCCGGAAATTTAAAAGAGTTAGGAACAAAAGTCTTTAAAGATTTCGCGGGCGGAGCCTTTAGTTCTTTGGATGCGATCAAGTCATGGTTAAAAGGCGGATTCAACGTAAGCGGCAAAGTAAGCGGCAATGTCTCGAGTTGGTTAAAACAAGCGATGGCCCTTACAAATACACCAATGAGTTGGTTGGGCGGTCTCCAGACGATCGCACAGCATGAATCCGGCGGAAATCCTCTGGCTCGAAATAATTGGGACATTAACGCAAAACGAGGGACGCCATCGATGGGTTTAATGCAAACTATCCTTCCGACCTTTAATGCTTATAAGCTTCCGGGGTTAGGCAACATTCTTAATCCGGTAGCAAACGCAGTTGCGGCGATCCGATACATTAAGAAACGATATAAATCGATCTTCAATGTTCCGGGGATCAAAAGCATGATGCGCGGCGGCCCGTATAAGGGATATGCAAAAGGCGGCTTCTTCTTAGACGGTGCTCAGATGGGAATTTTTGGCGAGGGTGGCCCCGAGATGGCGCTGCCTCTGATCGGGAAAAATATGCTTCCGTACAGCCTAGCAGTCGCCCAGAATTTGAAATCTCTTCTCGGTGGAGAGATCGGCGGAAGTACGGTTCACAATCATTATTGGAACGTGCAAGCGGATCAGATCAATGAAGTATCGAAGATGATTACTATGATTAATGGAGTCACACAGTCCGTCAATAAGGGGGCGAGATAGTGGCAGAAACAAGAGAATATATCGCCCGTTGGCTCGGTGTCTGGAGACAGGATACAGGAGCATATACGGGCGGCGGAACCCCTATTAAAACAGGGGGAAGCGTTAATTATATTTCCTTATTTGGTTTTTATTCTGAATTAAAAGAGGATATCAATTCATCGAAAATCCCGGTAACGGTCAAGTTAAGGATTTACGCGACAAATGGGGCGCAGATGGATATTCATTTGCATCGGTCGTCAGCGAATACGTCGTCAAGCCCAGTCCCGGCGCATGATTATACGGGGTTACATCCAGATTTTGCAACAGGGATATTCAGTGAAACAAATATAACGGATTTCCCTGCGGGTCACACGTTAAAGTTAGCATCAGGGCAAATGTCAACGTTTGTCGGGGCATTCAACAGCGGTTATGAAGGGATTGCTCTTACCTCAACGACCCCTAGTGATTACGGGGAGGCATATGGGGCATCTCGTAACGGTTATGAGGTAAAGGTTCTTGTAACTGGTGAATGGAATACACCACCCGGAAAGCCGACAGTGACGTATCCTAACGGCGGAGAGACGATTTCAGGATCAACTACCGTTACATGGAACGCGGCGACGGATGCAGAGGAACCACAAAGCAAGCTCAGGTATCAAGTCGCGGTATATGATGGGACATGGAATTATCTTCCGTTAACCGGAGCGGGAGTCTTATCTCAAGAAGTTGATTTCAGTCAGTTCAAAGAATCGTCAGTCGCGAAAGTCGCGGTACATGCATTCGATTCCTACATTGATTACGATCACGGGAATTATGGTGTTTATGATTATTCAGACGGAGTATTCACCATAAAGCACAACATCGGCCCGACGACACCGACGAATTTAAGTCCTGCAAATGGTGTCAGTATTGATATCAGCGAGATTCAGAGATTCACATGGGTTCATAACGATAGTGATGCTCAATCGCGTTATGAAATCAGGTGGAGAGTTCAGGGGACAAGTACCTGGACAACGGTTACAAAAGATACGACAGATCAGTTTCATAATTTCAATGGGAACACTTTCCCGAATGATGATATCGAATGGCAAGTCAGAACGTATGACCAGTCGCAACAGGCGTCGCCGTGGTCAGTGTTGGGGGTGTTTTTTGGCGCCAATCCCTCAGACAGACCTGAAATTATATCACCTGTCCCGAATGAGTCTATATCAACTTCAAACCCTGTTGTGCAATGGTCGTCCATAGATCAAGAGAGTTTTGATCTGGAAGTTTGGCAGGGCGGAACGCAAGTGTGGGACTTGGAGAGGGTATCGGGAAACAAGGCTCAAACGATTGATTATAATCTTTCGACGGGACAAACCTATGAAATTCGGTTAAGGGTAAAGAATTTCGGCGGAGTTTGGTCGGATTATGCATCAGTTACCATCAATACAGAATTTACTTCTCCTTCTCAGGCGAACGTTGAATTGATGATAGACGAGGAAAGAGGTTCAATTTCGATCGACATTGAGAATCCATCGAATTCACCTATCATCGCAATTCATAACAATATCTATCGAAGAAAAGTCGGTGAAATCGATTGGTTAAAGATCGCAGACAAGATCCCTCCAAACCTATATTTTACCGATTTTACGCCAGCTTCAGGAATCAGTTATGAATATATGGTGGAGACATGGGGAGTGAATGGAACGTTTACCAATTCGATGATCGTATCAGCAGCCATCTTTTTAAATGATTCGCAGGTCGCGGTCGTGACGAATCCTGATTTATGGGTCTCTCTGAAATGGAATCCATCGAAAAAGTTTGATTTTACGGTTACTCGTGCTCAAATGGCTTTTAATAATCGGGTCAATCCAGTTTCGGAGTTCGGTCAGAATGAAGGATATACAATCAGTCTTTCATTCGCATTAAGAAGCGATGAAGAATTGGACATGATTCAAAATATCATTCAAAGCAAACAAACTCTCTTATTTCGCGATTCTCGTGGAAGAAGGGTGTTTTGTACGTCAGACAGTTTAAGCATCGAGGACGGTAAAGGAAAAGAGCGATACAACATCTCTTTTAATCCTGAAAGAGTTTATTTCCAAGAGGGGATATCATGAGAGATTTGAGTCGAAACGGATATACCCATCAAGAAGTGATGAACCTATTACATGGGATTTATGGTCAAAGGGAAATCAAGTTCAAATATCTTCTTCTCGATAAAGACGAAAAATTAAAAGATGAATTATTCGAAGTTACGGGCGGACAGGTTGAAATGTCTGCCTTTTCCGATATTAAAAAAACCGCACGTTTTTCCCTTCGAGATGAGATCGTGACCGAGAAATTGACAGAAGCGACGACATTGGAAACTTATCAAGATTTTAGATTGGGGGAAATGTAAAATGCCTAATTACACACCGAATTATGGATTGTATCAACCTTCAGATGTTACGGATTCTTTTGGATCAACATTCCTTCCAGAAACAACAAGGACGATGGGGGTCATCGACGATCTGTTAAAGGAATTATTTGATGGAGCAGCTGGAGGCGGAGCAAGTGGAGACATTATTTTTCTTCCGTCCGGCGGAGATGATACAGCGGCATTTCAAACGGCGTTAAATGATGCAGTTGCTCAAAACAAAAGATTGGTTGTGGGGGGGACATATACCCTTAGTTCTCCGGTGACAGTAACCGGCAGGATCGAGATTCTTTCGTATAACGCGGTGTTTAATGTTACGCATAAAAACACTGCGTTAACCTTCATCGGAACGAATAAGAATCTGACGCCAACAGCGACGACTTACAATGCGGGCGATGATTTTTTAGTTCTTTCTTCAACGGCAGGAATAGAGAAAGGCGATCTAGTGAGGTTTTGTGCCACTACTGAACAATATCATCCATCCCGTAGTTATTATTATAAAGGCGGTTCTGTTGTGGTCACTCATGTTCAATCAGACCGTATTTATTTCTCGGATGCATTGCCTTTCAGTATGGCGGCGATCGATGTAGTGCAAATCTATAAGCCCGGACAAGTTAAGATCGAAGGTCGAATGGATGTTATTAATACAGCGACAAGCACCACCCAAACATCGGTATCAGCAGGAAGCATGGGGGTAAAGTTGGAAAGATGCGCGGGGTTTGAAGTCGAGGGTTTATTTGTCGATGGTTTTGATACGAACATCACCCCGGTATTTTGCACAGGGGGAACGTTCAGGTCATGCCGTACAGGACGCGCGTATTATTGGACGGTCAGCGGTACGACAAACGTCAATTCCGGCGGGTCATACGGATTTTCAACGGTATCATCAAGGGATATTCATTATGAGGATTGTCATACCCGATCTGGACGACATGGGCATACAGGCGGCGGCAATGAACCTCTAGATCGTATTTCTTTCAAAAATTGTTCCTTCTTTAATGAACATGAATTGCAGACAACGGCAGGATTTTCGGTTCAATATGCTTTTGATTTGCATGATAACGCAATCAAGATCGATTTTGAGAATTGCGATTTTGATTCGTTTACGATCATCGGAAATTGTACAATGACAAATTGTACGGTTCACCACAAGGGACGAACGGATTCTTCCTATAAACCGGGGGATGATCCGATGAAGAACAGTTATATTTTCGATAATGTGATCTTTCCGAATGTGGGTTCGTTGCGTTGTGTAGGTGCCATGCAATCAGGGGGAACCTGGACAGGTCAAGACAGGATTTCAAACATCACCTTGCGTAATGTAGTAACTTCCGGAACGTTTATCTTGTATGCAGCCATGAGTTCTCCTCAAGGGGCGAACAATGCCAGCGCACCAACGGTTACGATCAACGATCTGACCATTGAAAATTGTAAAAACGTTCATTTCTGGGCAAAGGATAATATCAACAATTTGACTTTACGAAATGTGTATAATGATCAGAGTTACAACCATTTGTATCAAATTGCTCCTGCATCACCGTTCACTAGCGCTACAGGTAAATTGGACAATATTTTGATCGAGAACTGCCATTTTGGAAACAAGTATCTGGGGATGAATTTAACCAATTTCGGAAAAATGACGATCATTAATTCCGACGTGTTGTCAACTGCGGAAACCGCAGGACGTTTCTTGTTCCAAACCACAGGAGCACGCGTGATTATGATCGGATCAGATTTTTCAGCCCTCCAGCAAGGTATTAACTTCAATTTAGGGAGCGGTTCTGGTAAGCGTACGATCATTGATTCACCCTACACGCTCTATGGAGCAACCGGTGATGTGGCCATTTTGAACGAAACGGTTTTGAGATCGAAAGTCGGTCAATCCACACAAAACGGAGACGGAACAAAGACGGCATTCACGATCGCGCATGGTTTGGGAGTTACGCCTTCTTCATGGATCGTACAGGAAGCGAGCGCAGCTGCGGGGACCTCTGAAATTAGTTATGTGACAGCAGACGCAACCAATTTGACAGTTAATTTCAAGACAGCACCTGCAACGGGAACCGGGAATGTGGTCATGAATTGGCGAGTCGATGTGTAACGCACACCCCTAAAGGAGGTGTTTTTTTATGGCCCGATTAATGGATTTATCGTACAAATCACAGGAAGTCACGAGACAAAAGGTCGATTGGTTAAGTGATCGGATTCAACCTGTAATCTGTTTCAAAATGCCAAACAAGCGAAAGACAGTGACGGTCGAGAATCCGAGGGTGAATCTCTTCAATAAAGACACGGTAACGACGGCGAGTTTTGTCAATTATACAACAGGAGCGATCGGGGCATCTTCGGCAGGAAATACAGCAAGCGATTGGATTTCCGTCAATCCTTCAACCCCTTATGTCAGTACAGGATTAAGGCTTTCTGCTTCTGCGGGAGTCGCCTTTTATGACAGTGACAAAAAGTACATTTCGGGTACTCAACAGCCAACATGGACAACTCCATCCAATGCAGTTTTTATGCGTGTCACGGTGAATAACGCGGAATTAAACACGGCATCGGTGATGGAAGATCGACCGGACAGTGAATCTCATTATGAATTCGAAGAGGGGCGATGGATCGAGTTTCCTTTAGGGATTTTTCTTCTCAGCACTCCAGTAAGAAAAGAAGTCAATCAAGAAGTTTATCGAGAAGTCGATGCTTACGATGGGTTGGTCGTTCTGGAGGAAGATAAGTTCTCGGATCGGTACACGATCAAAGCGGGAAGCGGATATTATTCCGTCATGGTCGATATCTTATCGAGTGCGGGGATCAAGAAATATAATGTTGAATTCTCGGACAAGGTTCTTCCAAACGATATGGAGTATGAACCAGGAACAAGTAAACGATCAGTTCTGAATGATCTTGCAAGTCAGATCAATTTTACTCCGTTTTGGGTCGATGAGTATGGTTATTATACATCATCGAAGTATGTTTCACCGCAGGACAAGACCCCATCTTATGAGTATATTGATGATCTTGAAATGTCGGTCGTCTTCAATGGAATGGAGGAAGAACTTGATCTCTATAGTGTTCCTAACGTCTGGACAGTGGTCTATTCCAACATCGACAGCGAAGGAACGAATACAACCTATTTGAGATCGTCTTATCGAAATGAAAATCCTGATAGTATCACATCTATTCCGAGTCGTGGAAGGAATATCGTCGATTATCGGGAGGTCGAAAACATAGCGGATCAGGAATCACTCGATGCATACACGGAGAGGATCGCGTTCGAAGCGTCTCAAGTGTATGGAAAACTTCAATTCACGACTGCGATTATGCCGTTCCATCGGTATGCAGACACTTTATATATTCGAAATTCAAATCTTGCCATCGATGGCAAGTATTCAGAGACATCATGGAGCATTCCTTTTGATGTTGGGGGAGAAATGCGCCATGAGGTGCGAAAGGTGGTCATGATCTAAGTGTTATCCAGTGATCACCTTATCTCATTGATTCGGAAAGTCTCAACTCAGGTCATTCGTGATCGGCGGGATTTAGTGGAGAGTTTTGTTCAAGGAACGATCGATCCGAGTTATGTCTCAGGGCGACCGAAGGTTCGTTTTGACGGTGAAACTCTCGTGAGTGGAAAACAGTATCCGTATCTCTCCAGTTATACACCGGCGGCGAATGACGTTGTTATTCTTGCTCGTATAAGTGGGACTTACATCATTCTAGGTAAGAAAATGTAAAAGCCTTGTACAGGGCTTTTTTTTATGCCTGAAAGGTGGTGATGCCTATGGATGGGATTGTGTCGGGGTTGGAATCCTTCGCCGACAGTCAAGCACCCTGGTTAATGCTTTTTGTCGCGTTTCTCGGGGCGATGATGTGGATGTCGTGGAAATCCAAAATTCTCGATGCCGAAACACAAAAGGAAGTGAGGGAATCCGACAAGGCAGCTCACATGATGCGGCAAGCAAAACTAGATGAAATTCATTCAGAAATCAGAGCGGATGCAATAAGAGAGAGAACGCTTTTACTCGGTATCATCCAAGAGCAATCAAAAACTTTAGACAAAATCTCCGAGACTCAGATCGTCATTCAGGATGCATTAAAAGAAATCCAGTATGACACTAAAAAACTTCGAATGAGGAAGGAGTCAGATTGATGAATTTGGTCGTTTATGTAGACGCCGGACATGGCCCGGATACACCCGGAAAAAGATCCCCGGACGGAAGTTTGAGAGAACATTTTTTCAATCATGCAACGGCAGTCATGCTTATGGGAGCATTAACGGAATATGAGGATGTAACAGTCGTTCAGACCTATAACCATGCAGAAGATACCCCTCTCAAAGCCCGAACAGATAAGGCGAATGCAATGTTTGTAAATGATCGGGCGAAGATTCAATCAGGAGATGAAAAACAAATATTCATCTCCATTCATGCAAACGCGATGACTAACGAATGGACAGATCATGCGGGAATCGAGACATGGGTTTATACAGAACCTTCAAACGAATCTTTAAACCTTGCCTCTCATGTTCAGAATCGATTGATCCGTAATACAGGTCGAAAGAACAGAGGGGTTAAACGTGGGAATCTTCATATCGTCCGTGAAACTCAAATGCCAGCGATCCTCGTTGAATCAGGATTCATGACAAATCGCGAGGAATGCGAGCTGTTAAAAACAAAAGAGTATCAGCAATTGATCGCGACATCGATCGAACAGGGTATCGCCGATGTATACGGCATCAAGAAAAAAGCAGAAACAACACCACCAAAAGCACCGGATCAAGAACCTTCTGCAATTTACAAGGTTCAGGTCGGTGCTTTTTCTTTACGTGAAAACGCGGAACGAATGGTCTCCGATCTGAAAAAGAAAGGAATCACGGCGATTATTACAAAGGAGGACGAGTAGATGATCCCGTCTGTTGATACAACCGAGGACAAGATTAGGTTTATAATCGCGATGTTAGCAGCTATTAAAGTTTTTATCGGCACATTGGGATATAATTTCTTTACCGATGAACAATTAGTTGCTTTGGAGAATCTTATTCCTTTTGGTTTTGTGATCTATGCAACATGGAAAAACAATTACATCACGAAGAAGGGTGAGAAGCAAAAAGCGATCTTGAAACGGAATAATCTTGTATAAAAAAGGGTCGAATCGAGAATTTACACAAAATTTACAATCCTCTAAAGTCCTTAATAATCCTATAGAAATGAGAACCTCATATGGTAATTATGGGGTTCTTTTTCTTTTTTTAGCACACGTAAAGAGAACAACATACGAATTGTATAATATAACATATATAGGGAGTGAGATCATGTTAGAATTAAAGGTTTCAGATAATGAAAAGACAATGGAGCTTAAATGGGATGGGTACGAAAAGAAAAAAGAAGAGGTTATGGTTAAGGGATTATTGAAATCTTTTAATATAGATGTTTCCGATTTTTTCGATGAAGAGATCAAGAAGGATCAGGAAAAGCAGTACAAGTCAGGGTATCAGTTATTTAAAAACGACATTAAAGGATTACATAAGCCACAATCAGAATATAACACATCTGGCTATTCGAAGGAAATGGGTGTCCGTACGATCTTAGGAACGAAGCATTACCAAACGTTTTATATTTGCCCAGAATGCGGCAATAAGGGGAAACATTTCGTTCCAGACGGGGCAAGAAAGATCAATTGTCATAAACCGGATTGTTCTCATGAAATGCCTGTTCGATTAGCAGATAGCAGAGGATTACCACATCAAGACGAATTCGGTAATTATTTTATAGCGGGTGATTTCAAACGAACATTAAAGGATAAGGAAGAAGAAGATCAGGCTTCTTGATTGAAATTAGTAAGGGTTAAGTAAGTTCAGGGGCGATTGACGCCCCTTTATTTTGATCTTAATAATGTTTTGTAGTTGAAGTAGTATACAGTTAATGGTAGTATTAAATTATGGTGTATGAACCCAGATTCAGATTATATTTTCCCTTAAACAAAAGTATTGCTTTTTAGGAAGGGGCTGCAAACCCTTTCTACATGTTTAGGATACTCGCAATATCCTAAACGCCAAGAAAGAAGGGGCTCACAAACCCTTCTTATTACTTTTTGGTTCTATTATTGCTCATTTGAACGATCCTCAGCGTAACAGTAAGGAGCGAACAAACAGCAATAATTGTGTTTGCATCTGTTCTGAGCGATAACTCGGACGGACGAAAGAGAAGGGTTGGCAGACCCTTCTTTTTTATTTGCAATTAATCATATAGTTACAAAGGAATCAAAAGATAATTGCAACAGAGAGGCCGTCAGCAACATCATTTTTTAAAAAACAGGTTTATCAGATCAAAAAACGGGGAAAAGAAATGAATTATAACTCCCCTATAAAATAGATGAGCAAGTAAAAAAGGAACTCATAGAAAGGGTTCCTTTTTTCGTGTCTCATTAAAATAACGGATTTTTGTTTCAGAAAAGATGATGAAAATGCGTTAACTTTGTTTACAGAGCACTAAAAAATGGTATACTTATGGTGCAAGTCGATTAAACTAGCAACGAGGGGTGGTTCCCTCGCGAGGGTGGTTCCCTCGTCATTCGATGGTTTAACGACATCGTTAAGCATCAAGATCATTAACGTTCGAAGAGCATTCAGGGGTGGTTCCCTGGATGTTCTTTTTTTATGGAAAGAAAGTCTTTCCCATCCTCGATCGTCTCTCCCGGGATTCGAGTGCTGAATGGCCTCTCAGGGGTGGTCAGTCCCTGAGTGCAGCTGCCATGAGTCACGAGCATGTTCCAGACAATCTTCAATTAAGTAATTCTAAGGTGTTCTATTGTCTTACATGAAAAATTGGATGTAGCCAAGAAGCATGGTACCCAAAGCGGCGATACCGAGGCATACATTTTTAAAGCGTTCGCCATTGCTGGCGGGTTGTTTCTTTTTTGTCTCTTTTTTAGAGACGCGGTCTTTTTGTTGTTGCGGTTTTTTTATCATTCGATGGTCTCCCTTCTCGGGAGGTATTTCAGCACCTGTTTATATTATATTCTCTGTTGGAGACATTTACCATGCCTATGTGAGCACCCCGTCTCTTCGTTGCTGAAATAACCCCTGTAATTCCCCTTCATCCAGTATGAAACAAAGTGATTAAATATCTATTTTATTTCTTTGTTTTTTTTGCATCGCATTCCCCCTTTCAATGAATCATACGAAGTCTGAAATCTTATCGCGCATTTATTTTCAGTTCGTCGTTCGTTCATTACCTAGCGCCGGGATTATAACAGAATTTTTCGGGATTGAAAACAATAATTTACATGTCAATTTTTGGTTCATCTTTACCGCCCAAAAGTATATAATCTTTGAGTTGATTTAGTCAAGGAATATTCAGAATTTTATATTCTCCCTTCTTTTGAAAAAATTTTTTAAAATTTCGTACAACCCTTCATAAAAAGTACAAAGTGTTGTATATTAGATTATGAAGTGGACGTCTAAAAGTTTCAAGTTCTGGACAGAGAGAACGCGGATCAATTTTGATCTATTTTTTTATATGTTATCTGTCTAAAAGTTAGTCTAAAATTATTCGTCTAAAAGAAATAATCTTTTAAACAAACTGGGGGTAATTGTAAAATGTTAATCGGTTATGCGAGGGTTTCGACCGTCGGGCAGACATTGGAAAGCCAAATCGAGCAGTTAGAAAAATATGGATGCGGGAAAATATTTAAAGAAAAAATGAGCGGCGCAAAATCAAAGAATCGTCCAGAATTAAATCAAGCTTTAGAATTTGCTCGGGAAGGTGATAAGATCGTCGTCACCAAAATTGACAGGTTAGCCCGATCCGTTCGTGATCTTCATAATATCGCGAATGAGTTGGAAGAGAAAGGTGTCAGTCTTGTTTTCATAAAAGAGCAGATCGATTTCAGTACCCCGGCAGGAAAATTCATGTTTACGATGTTAGGGGCAATTAGTGAGTTTGAACGGGGTTTAATCATCGAGCGAACATCAGAGGGTAGAGAACGGGCGAAGAGAGAAGGAAAGCATTTAGGACGTCCAAGCCAGGACGCTAAGGCGATTAAACGGGCGTTAAAGATGTATGCAGAACGAGAGATCAATAAAATGAGTGTGAACGATATAAGTAAAATGACAGGTGTTCCGAGATCAACGATCTATGCAGAGTTAAAAAATATTAAAGATAATCAGGAGGATCAGTCTTTATGATAAGGTGAGAAAAAGGCTTTAATCAGGAGGCAATTCGTGACGGATCAGGAATTAAGGGCTATTGTACTTTTCGCAGTCAAAAAGGAACGTGAGCGGCAGATCGCCAAAAGAGGAAAACAAAGGATGTCTTATGGACGTTGGTTGAAGATTTTAGTTGAAGAGGTCGGAGAAGTAGCCGAGGCCATGCAAAAGGATGAGGAATGGGCAAAGGATTCAGATTCCAATAACTTATTTGAAGAATGCATCCATGCAGCTGCTGTCTCTTTATCGATCGCGGAGCAAGTATTAGAAGAAGAGTTGAAACAGTATGTATAGTATAGAAGGAGGTTCGGGGATGCCATGTACATGTAAATTGGCATGGGGAGCGATTAGTAAATATGAGGCTGAAATATTTGTTAAATTAAAGAATGATTATCATAAAGTTCCTGTTTTTGCTGAGGAAATTAAAAAGAATAATAAGATAATGTATAGGGTGATTGGAGTGGATAAATCAACAGATAAATGCCCGGTACACAGATTGTTACTTTTTGGATTAAGGGATTCTGTTATGATTTATAAAAAAGGATTTGATTAAAAGCATGAAAAAAGAGAGCCACATCGCCTACTCCAATAAACGATGTTCTCTCTTTTTTCTTGTCGAATTTAACGTTGTTGGACGTTTGTTCTGAATTACGCTTTCCACCACAGAAAGCAGAACCGGAATAAATACATAATACCATAGGTTGTTCTCGAAAGGAATACAAATATTTAAATTCTTTTGTAAAAAAACACTTTACCGATTCCGTTAATGTAACTATAATAATAAATATAGAGTTCTCAAAAAGAGAACAATTAAGGGGATAAGTTTCTCCAGATAAATCATTCTCACGGTCGAATTAAGCAAATTGAAAAAGGAGGTAGAGAATGGAGGAAAGAAAGGGCAGTACAGTAGAATGGTGGAACCAAGTACCTAAATGGTGGAACGGATTGGATCAAGATTATTTTGAATGGATCAACGAAATGGAAGAAGATTTGGAGTGTGCACAAGACAGTTTATATAATGCATGTCTATGTTCTAAATGTATAAAAAGACAGAAGAATGAAGAATGACAATAAAAATTCCTTGTCGCCAATGTGATAAGTGCGGACAAGTAAAACCTGTTCGATATGTTGATATTCATGATGATTTTGAAAATCGAACGTATTATTCACAATGCAATGATGGATGTCTGGACATCTCAAAACATCATGATTGTATCTTTTGTAAAGAGATTGGCAAAAAGGTAAAAGCCACTCATCAATGCTACATCTCGGATCAATATTCTTTGAAACTTTGTTCCACTTGTGCCACGAAATTAAAAAATCTTTCAAAACCGGAGGAGGAAACCACAAATGGTGATTGAGGGAAAAATTCAAATTGATCCAGAGTCCAAAACGGTATCTATCCAATTAGAAAACGGCAGTCATTGTTTGCAACATTACCCACAAGGAGTGTTCAACTTTTTAACAGATGAAATTGAATTCATCAATAAGAATTTTTCAAAGCAAAAAATCGGTTAATCTTTTAAAACAACATCAATATCAACATTAATATCAATATTGTTATTTAGGTGAAGGTTCATATGAATCTTCATCTTTTTCTTTTTATAGGGTACCCGATCACAACGGCTAGGGGGTAGTCGTTCTCAACGGCTAGGGTAGTCTGTTAGAACGGCGGGGGTAGTCGTTCTCAACGGCTAGGATGGTCGCCCAGAACGGCACTAACTATATTCATTGAACTAGACTCATTGAAATAGATTTATAGAAATAGAATTATAATAATAGTGTTCTCAAAATGAATAAGATTTATACATCGAAAAGAAAATAAAAAAGTTCTTTACCGACCGATTAAAAGCCCGTATTATGAAAATATAAATTCTCATAAAGAGAATATTTAAAAGGAGATGAAATGTGAAAGAGTGTCCAGATTGTAACGGAAGCGGAGACGATGGGGGTCTGTTCGAAATAGAACCTTGTCCCTCATGTGAAGGTTCTGGAGTGGTTGACGGTGATTTCAAATCATGGTTACAAAATCTAATGGAAAGCAAGGTTGATAAATAGCAATTAAAGGGAGTTGCAGAATACCATAAGGAAAAGAAAGAGAGAGGATGATCTTCTCTCTTTTTATTAAAGGAGGGTATATCATGGCTAACAAGTTTATTGGGGTCAATTTAAAGAATTTGCGTTTCTGGTATGGTTTATCTCAAAAAGCGTTAGCGGACAAAATTGGAGTCAATGAGCGGCGCATATGGGAATATGAAAACGGATATCGTGATCCGGGGATGAACGAAGTTAATCAGTTAAAATCGATCTTTCATGTTAAGAGCAAGTATTTTTATAAAAATGATATGTTGGCAGGGAAAGAGTCGGTCGTAGATGTCAATCATATTTCGTTTCGTTTTTATGGAGATTGATTTCAATCTCTTTTTTTATGTCCAGAAAAAGATCGATATCATTATCGATAATAATATAAATATTAATATAAATATTTACCGAAATGTACTTTACCTCCTTTATAAACACCTGTATATTAATAATATAAGTTCTCGTAAAGAGAACAATTAAATGGAGGTAAATATAATGACAATTAAAGAACTAATCCAATTGAATTCAACATTACTTTTAGGGTACTTGCTCCATAATAAGAGATTGACAACAGGGCAAAGGGAAGCAATAGAAAAGGAATTAATATCAAGAGGGGTATTAATGGGGGCGTAGACGCCCTCTTTTTTTTATAAGAAAGTTTTGGATTATCGATATTAATATCGATATTTTTATTTATAAAAATATAAATATTTACCAAAATATACTTTACCTCCTTTATAAACACCTGTATATTAATAATATAAGTTCTCGTAAGGAGAACGATAAAAACGGAGGGATGAGATGACGGTTTTTGTAAAGCCCGTACCTGGCAAGAAGTTCAAAGAAGTACATTACAAAGGAGAGTTTTTGACTTATCTATATTTTGATCAAAGTGGTTATGTGGTTGATTTGGTGGATGGTCAAGGTTATGGAGGACAGTCTGATCCATTTCCAACAGCAGCTCAAGCGATCGGCAAGGCGTTAAGTTATTACAAGGGTTTCAAAAAAGCGTAAAAACGGGGGAGATTATTTTCCCCTAAATATCAATATCAATATCAATAATTATATAAAGGAGAATATCGATAATGTTCAATTCAGAGTTTTTGCAACAGGCAGAAGCGGCGAGACATCTTTATCAGATCAATAAAATCAGCAGGAAGGAAGCAGCCGAGAAGATCATGCCTTATATCAATGAGTTTAATGAACGATCCAAGTCGATCGCGAAGAAGTACGGCAGACGGCCTCAAGTGATCTCTTTTGCGAAATTCTGCCGATGAATCGATTACGGAAAAATCATGACGTTTGATGAGTTTAACCACCACATGAATGAATACAGGACATTGTTTCTTAAAAAAATGAAAAGGCGGAATCGGAATGACAACAAAATATAAGGCGATGCATCTATTTTGCGGGATCGGCGGCGGATCATTAGGATTCGGAAGATCCAAAACAGAGTATAAAGGCGCGGTCGGTCAATTTGAAAATATATGCGGCATAGATGCCGATCCAGAGATAGTTAAGGATTATGAAAGGATCACAGGTTCAAAGGGAGTTTGCATGGATTTGTTCTCCAGAGATCAATATATCGATTTTCACGGTCAAGAGCCTCCGGAAGATTGGAGAGAAGTGACGGGGGATGATATCTGGATGGCGGCAGGATGCCAAGCACCTGATGTCGTGTTTACATCTCCACCTTGCAAGGGCTTCTCAGGATTGTTACCTGAGAAATCAGCAAAAACAAGTAAGTATCAGGCATTGAATAAATTAACGGTTCGCGGCATTCGGTTGTGTTTGGATGCATTCGATCATGATCTTCCGTCTCTTTTCTTATTAGAGAATGTACCGAGGATCACATCGAGAGGAAAGAAGTTATTAGACGAGATTAAAGCGTTATTAATTTCCCGTGGTTATGTCGTCAGCGATGAGTCTCATGATTGCGGCGAGATCGGCGGGTTAGCACAGCATCGAAAACGATATCTCTTAATCGCACGTAATGAGGAAAAGATGAGCGCGTTCGTATATAAGCCAGTCGAAAAGAAGTTAAAGACGATCGGGGATGTATTTGGTCCCTTGCCTTTACCGGATGATGCAGCTGCTGGACCTCTTCATAAGATGCCGAATCTTCAATGGAAAACATGGGTGAGATTAGCATTGATCCCGGCGGGCGGCGATTGGAGAGATTTAAAAGATATAGATTGGGAGAATTACAGGATCGATCATTATCATGGGAGTGGATATGATAAGGTCGAAAAGAGGGATCGTACAGGCGTCACTGATCCAAAATTGAACGATCGAGATAGCAGACATCCAAACGTGTATAAAATCGAAAAATGGGACGAATCAAGCCCCACAGTGACGGGTAATCGATTCGGTTCCGGCGCACCTGCGATCAGTGATCCAAGAGTCGGATTTAAAGAAAATGCATCAAGTACATTTTACAAGGTTACGAGATGGGAAGAATCAGCAAGCACGATCACCGGAGCGTATCGTCCGAACAATGGTGCTCTCTCCATTCCTGATCCTAGATTCGGATGTTCAATGCGATCGGGAACGTTCGGTGTTATGGATTGGAACGAAGCGGCAAAGACAGTTACAGGTTCAGGCGATGTACACGCGGGATGTTCAGCAATTGCCGATCCAAGAATTCCAGAGGATACAGATAAAGGAGTGTTCGTCATTATTGCAGAGGACGGCACCTGGCATCGTCCATTGACCACATTCGAATTAGCCATGTTACAAGGATTCCCGTCTCATTTCGAGGATGGAGTTCCGTTCCAGTTAGAAGGAAAGAACGATGCAAGATGGAGAGAACGGATCGGAAATGCGGTTCCTCCAGAAGCAGCCGAGGCGATCGCGAACGTTATGTTATACGCGTTAATGGTCAGCGCGGCGGGCGAATGGGAATTAGGATTCACTGAAATTTGGGTTACTCCAGAGGAAGGAAGCGAAGAGAATGAGTTATCAATCTTACAATAAGGAAGAGGTAAAAGTTATGCAAGATTATAAAGAGTATATTCATAAGACGACAGGCCATGTAGTTCGCCTGTTCGGTTTACAGCCCAATGGGTTCTATAAGGTTCAAGAATTAGATTGGGTGTCAGGTCGTGAATACAAGGATGCTTATTTCATTTCAAAAGGGAATCTGGAAAAATGGAAAGAGAATTTCATGTGTGAAGATGATAGCTATATTTCGTTTCATCTTAAATTTAATAAAGGTGAGATCAGAAAGATCATGAGAGATAAGGGGATGACCGATCTTTCTGTAAAAGAATTAATGGAACAGGTGGATGAGATTTTGATCGAGTCTGCCGCCGATCAAGTTTGGTATGAAATCGGTTATATTGCTGAAAACAGAAAGGAATATGACGTATGAGCCTATCATTAAAGAAAGCGGTCGAGGATCGTTTGCAGGAGGTTCAGGATCAATTAAGTGATCGAGAAGATGTATTACGTCAAACGGATATAGAATTGGACGATTACGAAGAAGCAGACAATCAGGCGATGATCTTAGAGGGCAGGGTTCAGGAGTTATTGTGGTTCAAAAACCAGTTAGAACAGGGAAAATAATCCCTGTTTTTTTCTGTTTATATGTTCTCTTTTCGAGAACAGTATGGTATAATTTACTTGTAAGGAAGTTCATAAACGAAAGGATGTTGCGGAATGTCAGTATCGGAAGCAACGCGCGATGAGAAAAAAGCGATGAAGGATTGGTACAAAAGAAATTTCTCTTTTCCTTTTCCTTCTCCAGTAGAAGGGGAGATCAATCGAGGAACGGTTTATACTTCGGAATGGGGAGAAACATGGACAGATTGGTACATATTCGATGGGTGCGACATCGAACGTGTCATTCTATCTCTAGGAAAAGCAGGATACCCAGTGTTTGGAGCAACGTATCCTGAATCGATCCTTTTCCCGATGGATTTCAAAGTGATCCGGGATCGAGTTTTTGTTAAACAAGAAGGTCAACGAAATGAATAATATTATATATTCCATTGGGATGCCCGTCATGTATCGGGCGTTCCTCTCCAATGAAAAACAGTTCAAACAGTATGCGGCAGCTTATTTAAAAAAGAATCATCCAGAGATGGAACCGATCGTCGGTCAGAAGCCATCAATGACGATCCAATGCCGAATGAAATCAGACATAAAGGAAGGTTCAGCATGAGCAGTAATAAAGTAGTTGAATCGGTTTCATGGGTTGTCGATGAACCGGTTCAGTATTTCGGAAATCAGGAAACAGGTGCTTATTATAAATCGGTCGAGAGTGAAAATTGGTATGAATTACGACCGGATGGATGTGTGTTTGAAGTAGCGGGGGAAAGCCGAAACTATCGCGGAAAGGTGTGCTGTAGGTGATCGATATGACTTATCCAGAACAGAAATTAAGTGATGAATTGGGAAAGTTGGACAAGAACATCCGGTCAATCGAGTTAGAAATTCATTTCTTAGGAGTGCAGCTGCATCTATTAGATGTTCATAAAGAAGAACGGATCAATGAATGTAAAAAGGATTTAGCGGTTCAGGTCAACAGGAAAGAGCAAATCTTGGCGGTTCTTGATCTTATCAAGCGGTACCAATATGAAGGGGTGGAAGCATGAAAACTTGTCCGTATTGTGGAAGCGAAGTAGTCAGGAAAAAGAGGGACGCCTATTCATTGGGCGTCTGGACCTGTCAGTTATGTGTAATGAAGGTGAATCCGGTCGAGGATGGAGCGCGATCCAACAAATTCGAGATCAAGCAGATGATCTCCGAGGATGATTGCAGATTACCGTTAAGTGAGTTAATGACGTATCACACGTTCGATCTCCTTTTGGTTCTTAGGATATTACGCCAGCAACGGAGAGAGAATTTCGATCTTATGAGAACGATCAAAAAGGCGGATTCTCCAGAGTACAGAGAAGGGGAGCAGATCGCGGCAAATGAATACGAGTTGATCACCAGGAGGATGTGGGCGGTCGAGAATCTTCTTCTGGAGAGAGTGGGTTACATTCCAGAGGTTATCAGTGAAAAGTATTTAGAGAAGTATTTAGAGCGAATGAGCGAGGACAAGAATCACAAGCCGATGCAGTTCAAAAAGAGTTTCAAGAAGAGTTCATAAATGAATTAAAGGGGTTGTCTGTCAACGGTACCGGACGAAGGAGGATAAGGAGTTGACGGATGCCCTTTGCTTTTACCCCTTTTATGTACTTCAAAACCAAACGTTTTGAAGGCGAGGCCGATGCCGGGGAATCGGGGGTGTGGGGGAAAGCCACGGTTTAGATTTTAGAAAAGGAGAGGGTTGTTTTGAAAGAGTCTGAATTGTTTGCTCCAGTAAAAGAATTCCTTTTAGAAAATGGTTGTTCTGATGTTTATGGAGAGGTTTTGGATTGTGATGTTTTAGGAATAAATGGTGCTTGTAACATCATAGTTGAACTTAAAAAAACATTGAGTTTCAAATTAATTGACCAAGCTATTGAACGGTTAAGTTATGGCCATTATGTATATATTGCTATCCCTAACAGAAAAGGGCCTCTCCCAAGATGCGTAAAAAGGATTTTGGAAGAAAACAAAATTGGATTATTAATGTATAAAGAAATGCATGGTGAATTGTATAAAGAAATGTATGGTGAAGGTTTCATGCATGTTGAAATTCCGGCAAGATTCAACCGTTTAACAATTAGGAATCAATATTCGATTAGAAAATTTATTAGGGAATATCATAAAGATCAGGTTGGAGGAGTTAAAGGCGGCGAAGGAAAAACCGATTATTCAGTTATGATCGACAGCATAAAGGATTTCCTTGCTTATAGAAAACGTGGTCAATGGGTAACAATTGAGGAAATATTAAATAGTTGTGAGGTTTATTATGCGAAACCTAAACCAAGTCTGATTGCTACCCTCCAAGCTACTTGGAATCGTGGATGGTGTGAAACAAAAGTAGAAAATAAACAAAGATATTTTAGGCTAAAATCCGAAAAAATCTTTGGAATAGTTCAATAGAAAGGGGTTCTTAAAATGCAAGTATCTATAAACATAACTTGTGATTGTGGGGCTAAAATGACAATAACCCCTCCGAAAGTAATTCAATCTATGAAAATACAGAACAAGCATTTTGAGTTGAATTGCTGTTATTGTCAAGGTTTAGTCGGAAAGTTTTATTTTGATTTAGAAAAGGAGGAAGGATATTGATGGAACTTGCAGTCATATTAATTCCCATCTGTCTAATATCATTCGTTATGATTCTGATGTTAACTCAGATACAAAACACGCTTACGAGTTTACGGAATGAGGTTGAAAACGTTAGGACGGCGGCGGCATGGGCAAGTCATCACGCTTCACAGATAAGAGAAAAATTAGAAGAGGAAGAAAAGTAAAATGTGAAGGAGTAGTTAATTTGAAAAAATTTATCTTTTTTATTAAAGATTGGTATTCATTCGGGAAAGATCAGGGGTTTTTGTTTGCTTTAAAATACAAATTAGGAGTTGCAAAAGAGGGAAAAGATTTTGATTAATTACGAAGATAATCAAAAAGAGCAGTTAAATGCTGTTCTTTTCTTGTTCAGAAGTTGAATAGTAGACCCAAATTGCGACACAGAAAGGAGGATAAAAATGAGTATTGAAACCAAAAGAATGAGATGTGTAAACAACATTGATTATGAGGATTGCTTAACAAAAGGGGGAATTTATGACGTTGAAATGGAGAACTTGGGAAATGGTGAAAGCATGAAAAAATTAAATGATGATAATGGTGATTTCTTGCAAACGATGTTAGGAAGATTTGAAGAAGTGTAAGTCGCATTACGAAGATAATATAAAAAAAGAGCAGTCAGTTTAATCACCAGAAGAAAGGGAGATGAAAATGGAAGAAATAAAAATTCTTAAACCGTGTCCGTTTTGTGGAGGAAAGGCAGAAATTTCTGTTAGCGATGATGAAGGGAATCATCGCAATGAGGAATATGAAAATGACCCGTGGTCTGGGCTTTCCTTTAAAATACAACATGACCACGAAAGTAATAAAGGTTGCCCAATAGCGAATTTTGAAGAAGATGGTGGGACTGTTGGTGTTTACCTTTACGACAGTCGAGAGGAAGCTATTGAAGCTTGGAATAAACGTTTGTAGTAGTGAACATTCCGAATAAATCTTAATCTAATAAGTAAAGGGGAGATTAAATTGTGAACGTCCAGATCGGATTGTTTCAGGATGAAAAGCAAATTGAAGAACAGCGCAAAATACTTAACCTTCTGTTAGAATTATCATTAGATCAGATCGAGAAAAAGAAGTATCGAAATTTTTACGGCACACCTGCAGCTATCGCAGAAAAGCGGAAAGAGGTTGAAGAGTCTTTCAATCGGTTTCGGGATCGTGTCGTGAAAGCATTTCCGGGTGTTTATTAAACGAATGGAGGCTAGATCATGGGTAAAGGTAAAAATGTTTATTTCTTTGAATTAGACGGATCAGAAGGATATACAGAGGAAGCGAGGTACCAACATTCATGGGTTCGGTTCATCATGCACAAATCGTTAATCGAGCGGGTGAACAAAGAAGTTGAAGAAGTTTCAGGGGATGCAATGGGACTTGATTTTAGTTCTTTTGTAAATAATGCATTATTAGTCTATCTCAATTCGGAAGAGTGGGAACAAACGAAGCAACATTTTATAGATCAGAACAAGGAAGGGTAAAATGCCGAAAATATTGATTGATTTAGAACGAAGCATTTTAAACGGTATCACAACGTATTGGAAAGGTAATCGTCATGGTTATACAAACAGGATCGACGAGGCGGGCATCTTTTCAGATCAGGAAGCGGACAAAGAGGTTTCATCCGATTTTGATAAACGGACGGTCGCGGTGGATCAGAAAGTCGTGGATCGTCTGTTAAATAAATAAATAGAAGAAGGACACCATCAAGGCCTAGTAAGATGGTATCCTTCTTCTTTTCCGTTATGAGCTCTTCGGCTCTGATCAAATGGTTACTCTGCTTTACGCGCTTAACGCGATGGACTCAAAGGCCCGGAAATAATAGGTGTTGTCAGGTGTTGTTATGTTGTATATTACTAAATATATCCTATTTAGATATAAATATAACACATTATATGCGAAAATCAACAAAAAAGTGCTTACAGTTGTATATTAGATTTTGAAACATTTTATAGCATTGATTATGACGCATCTTCATCCGGTTGAATTGATCCACCTAATTCTTGTTCGAGCAGCTGGATTCGTTTCTCCAGATGATCGATTTTTTGTTTTTGTGTGTTGATCGTTTGTTCTTGATCGATCATTGTTGTGAGCATCAGGTCTTTATCGTTCAGCAGTTCATTGACGGTAAAGGGAGACAATAACGCCATAAGTTTGATATCAATCTCGGCGAGTATATCGCGATTGGTTATATATTGGAATTGTTCTATGATCCTCGATTTTGAAACATACCGAATTTGTTCCAGTTTAATCCCACAATTATTCGGCATATTAGCCTGGTCTTTTTTTCTTTTCTCAATATTGACATGTGTTTCGATTCCATCTTGATAACAAGGAGAAGAGATAGGGGCAACCAGGACACAATGACCATCGTCATAAAGGACGACGGCAGGATGTTCATAGGTTAATTCTTTACCGAAGTGTCCGAAAAAATCGACCATAAGGATTGTTCCCCGGCGGAAAGTGTAATCTAAGTATTTTGATTTAAATCCGATCTTTTTCTCTTTTACATAGGCTTCAAATCCGAGTAGCCAATGGATTCCTCGTTCCAAATCCCATTCACGAAAATCATCATCCAATGATCTCTTAATTTCATAGAGATCAAGTACGATCTGCGGATCATCTTTGACTTTCTTTTGGAAACAGAGGTTTCGTTGAGTCGTGGGGTCTTTCTTGGTCTGAGATTTATAATATTCTCTTGTTCTCAATATATATTCTCCTTTCGTAAAGTACCTTAATTTTAGCAGATTTTGGTTAATTCGAATACATAAAAAAAGAGCAGTCGGTCAGTTCACCGGCTGCTTTTTAATACAGAAGTTCAGTTGTAAGGTAGTTCAATACGTGATACAGCAGATAAAAGAAGATCAGTGTTTTGATTAAGCGGTGTTTCGGTTTCTTCCCTTTCTTTTCTTCTGCGGCACACATCGCCATGAACCATGCAGTTTCATATAGTTTCATTATTCCCACTCCTTTTTAGGTGATATATTGATTTCGATATCTTCGATATTTGCGTTAAACGAAACGGCGTTGATCTTCCAACCTTCTCCCGGGATGTCTCTCCATTCGATCCATTCTTTCTCGTTTGGTGAAAAAGCATCGTATCGGATATAAGTTGTGATCGTGTTGTTATTTTGATCTTTCTGGATATCAGCGATTTCAAATTGTTTGATCTCTCCCTTTACATAAGCGGTTTCGGTCGATAAAGGGGTCGATCCTGTTTTTACTTCTTCATCGTAAAATGATCCTAAACCGTACATTCCGAGCCATCTCTCTTTCTGGAATTCAACGGTGTACGTATTTTCGAAAAAGTCTTTGCTCATGATCTGTTCGGTGATATCGGTTATTTGTCCCGGTGTTCTCGTTTGACCTTCTTTAAAGTTATTCAGCAGATTTCTTGTCATGTTCTCAACAGTTTGAACATCTTTCTCGGTCACATTCTGTTCGGGTTCTTTCTTGTCTGCAACCGTAGGACGGGGAGCTGCCCCATCCTGTAACGGTCGATCCAGACGATCCGATATAATTATTGTTATTAATGTCAATGTTATT
>NZ_JBDPNU010000001.1:0-64044 GCF_050468105.1 Fictibacillus sp. NRS-1165 | reverse complement strand
ACTTATTTAGGTTAGCTCAGATAGATCCCTGGTTTTTTATTGAATTTTTGATAAGATTTCGAGGAGCTCAATGCGGTTCCCGAACGGATCACGGAAGGAAAACCGTGAAATTCCCGGGATTTCCTTTTCTTCATTTACTGTAATTCCGTTTGCTTGCAAATGCTGTTTAACACGCTCCAGCTGAGCCACCTCAAACGCGGGGTGGCTTTTTCTTTTATATGAATCCGAACGGTCCACGCCGATATGAAGTTCCTGGTTTCCTGTCTGATACCACAGCCCGCCGTTTTTCTTCAAAACCTCTGGTTTTTCTATTTCTGATAAACCGAGCACATGGGTATAAAAATCTCTTGCCGTATTCTCTTCCCCAGGAGGAATGCACACCTGAACATGATGAATCCCTTTTATCGTTAATTTCATAACATTGTATCCTTTCTGTTTAAGGAATGATTTACCATTATCATAAATATTTCGTCAAATAATTGAAAATAGAATATAATAGGATAGACTCATAAGTTTTTCTTATTGCTTTTTCGCGTGTTATTGGTTGTAAAGGAGGGGTTTGCATGCAGCTTTCCGAATTTAAAATTCTTCAAGTTCTTGCCCAGGAATTGAATATGAGAAAGGCATCTGAACGGTTGTATGTTTCACAGCCTGCTTTGAGCCAGCGTCTTCAAACGATTGAAAACAGCTGGGGAACAAAAATTTTTTTACGGTCACAAAAGGGTTTGGCATTTACTGCGGCTGGAGAGAAAATCATCGCACACGTGAATGATACGTTGAAGGAAGAAGAGCGGGTGAGAGAGGAACTCCAATCATTGACAAAAGAGGTCTTCGGTACGTTAAGGCTGGCCGTCGCATCTATCATTGGACAATACTGGCTTCCCAACGCTTTGAAGCAATATGTGAGCTTATATCCTCAAGTCAATATTTCGCTGATTACAGGCTGGAGCAGCGAAATTATCAAGCATCTGTATGAAGATCAAATTCACATTGGCATCGTACGGGGAAACCCCGAATGGCGGGGTGAGAAGATTCATCTGTTTTCAGACAGCCTTTATTTAACGGATACAGATATCTCCTCCATTGATGAGCTGCAGACCACGGACAAGCCTTTTATTCAATTCAAAAGCCATTCCACCTATTATCAGGATATCCAGGAGTGGTGGCAGGACCATTTCAGCATTCCGCCAAAGAAAACCATAATTGTGGATCAGATTGAAACATGCAAGCAGATGGCTCTTCACGGGATAGGGTATGCGATACTTCCTTCCATTTCTTTGCGTGAAGCGGACGAGTTCCATAAAGTTCCGCTCCATAACAAAAACGGAGAATCGATGAAGCGTGATACTTGGTTGATCTGTCATGGAGCCACACTCGAGCTCAAACAAGTCGAGGCTTTCATGAAATTGGTCAACAAAGCCTGACTCGAGCATTTTTGGTTTGAATGTTGTTTAATTTAATGGTTTAATACAAGACAGAACGTATTTAAGGAGGAGCAAACACATGAAAATGATGGATGCAAATGAAATTATTTCATTTATACAGAACAGCAAGAAATCTACACCGGTAAAAGTATATGTTAAAGGGAATCTGGAAGGGCTCCAATTTGGTGAGAACACGAAGTCTTTCATTAACGGAAGTACTGGCGTGCTTTTTGGTGAATGGAAAGAAATTGGAGAAGCTTTGAAAACGAATGAAAAGAACATCGAAGATTTTGTGGTGGAAAATGATCGCCGCAATTCAGCGATCCCGCTTTTAGATATGAAGCATGTGAACGCGCGCATCGAGCCGGGCGCAATTATTCGTGATCAAGTGGAAATCGGCAACAATGCGATAATCATGATGGGGGCTTCCATCAATATCGGTGCGGTGATTGGTGACGGCACCATGATCGACATGAACGTAGTCCTTGGCGGACGTGCAACAGTCGGCAAGAACTGCCATATTGGAGCAGGTTCAGTATTGGCCGGAGTCATTGAGCCGCCTTCTGCAAAACCTGTTGTCGTTGAGGATGATGTTGTTATTGGCGCGAATGCCGTTGTACTTGAAGGAGTGACCGTTGGTAAAGGAGCTGTTGTTGCAGCGGGTGCCATCGTGATTGAAGATGTGCCTCCTTATACTGTTGTTGCAGGGACACCAGCCCGTGTTATTAAAGAGATCGATGAAAAAACAAAATCAAAAACAGAAATCAAACAAGAACTTCGCCAGCTGAACGATTAAACCCTGCTGAACAGGAATGAAGAAGATGGATACAGAGCGTTTCATAAACATTAGAAGGCAGCTGCACCAGATTCCCGAACCCGGTTTCGAGGAATTTAAAACACAGCAGTTTATATTGGACTTTATTAGTGGCCTTCCGCAGGAAAGGCTGAACATCCAAACGTGGAAAACAGGTGTCCTCGTGAGAGTTGCCGGCCTTAATCCAAGGAAAACAATCGGTTACCGGACAGATATGGACGGCCTGCCGATTTTCGAGGAAACAAGCTGCGATTTCGCATCTGTTCACAATGGATACATGCACGCTTGTGGACATGATCTTCATATGTCCATCGCGATAGGGCTACTTGATTATTTCGTGAAGCATCCAGTGGATGATCATCTGCTGTTTATTTTTCAGCCAGCAGAAGAGGGGCCAGGCGGAGCGCTTCCTCTCATGCAGTGCAAAGAGTTTCAAACTGTCAAGCCGGATATGATGCTAGCTCTTCACATTGCTCCGGAATACCCTGTTGGAACGGTGGCGGTTAAAAAGGGCCTGCTTTTCGCAAACACATCTGAGTTATTTATTGATCTGAAAGGGAAAGGAGGACATGCTGCCTATCCACATCTTTCAAATGATATGGTTATTGCAGCAAGCCATCTAGTCACACAGCTTCAGTCTATCGTATCAAGGAACATTGATCCGCTGGATTCAGCCGTCCTTACCGTCGGGAAAATAACGGGCGGAACAAAGCAGAATATCATTGCTGAAACCGCCCGGCTGGAAGGAACGATCCGTACTCTTTCATCAGCGTCAATGGTTAAGGTAAAGTCACGGATCGAAGCGCTTGTCAAAGGGATCGAAGCTTCATTTGAATGCGAAGCAGCCATTGATTATGGTGCGAACTATTACCAAGTGTTTAACGATGAAGAATTGACCGATGAATTTATTTCTTTTTTGAAAACGGAAAAACCTGCTGAATTTTATCATTGCCGGGAAGCCATGACAGGAGAAGACTTTGGATATTTCTTAAAAGATATACCCGGGTTTATGTTCTGGCTCGGTGTGGATTGTGATTTCGGACTTCATCACTCACGTATTGAACCGAAAGAAGAGGCAATTCCAGTTGCTCTTCGTACGCTGTCAGCTTATATTGAATGGAAAGCAACGTCCCAATAATGTGAACTAACCAAAGCGGCCTTTGGCCGCTTTTTTAATTTGTGTAGATATGGGATAAATCAGTATTCCGTTGGAGAGATTAAAAAATGCTAAGGAGGTGGAAACGATGGCTAGAATTGGTGTGGAGGAATCCTTAACTAATGTTTCCGATGCTTTAAAAGCTAAAGGATATGACGTAGTTGCACTTCGCCAGGAAAATGATGCGAATGCATGTGATTGCTGCGTCATCTCAGGGCAGGATCAAAACGTTATGGGAATGCAGAATGCAGTGGTACAAGGTTCTGTTATAAATGCGGATGGTATGAGCGCAGATGATGTTTGCCAGGCGGTAGAAAGCAAACTTCAGCAATAAAACGCATGGGGAACAGCCATTGATAGATAGGCTGTTCCTTCGTTGTAAGTGCGTTTATCTGCGGGGTAGAGAGGGTAACCTTTATTATCCCTACTCTAATTCTTTTGGCAGGAGGTGAAGGTCCTTGATCAGTATTGGTTAAGGACTCTCATATGGCACTAATGAATATAGCACTGATTGTCGTCCTCATTCTAATCACCGCTTTTTTTGTAGCTTCTGAATTTGCCATCGTAAAAGTACGTGCGACCAGAATCGATTTTTTGGCAGAGCAGGGCAATAGAAACGCAAAAGCTGTCAAGAAAATTCTATCAAACATCGATGGTTATCTTTCCTCTACACAGCTTGGAATCACCATTACGTCGCTTGCTCTTGGGGGCCTTGGAGAACCGACTGTGGAAACGCTACTGAAGCCGCTTTTTCATCATGTGAATCTGCCGCCGCAAGTGTTGCATACCCTTTCCTTTATCATCGCTTTTACAGCCATTACGTATTTTGAGGTGGTGCTCGGGGAACTGGCACCGAAGTCATTTGCCATCAGGAAAGCTGAAGAAATCAGCTTAGCAGTAGCAAGGCCTTTAATTGCTTTCAGCTACATAATGTTTCCGTTTATTTTTGTGCTGAACCGGTCTGCAGCAGTACTGACAAGAATTTTGGGATTAAAGAGAACTGAAGAGCACGAAATGGCGCATAATGAAGAAGAGCTGCGCCATCTGCTCTCTGAAAGCTTTGAGGGCGGAGAGATCAATCAATCAGAATATCGTTATGTAAACAGGATCTTTGAGTTTGATGACCGGCTGGCAAAGGAGATCATGGTTCCAAGGACAGAAATCGTTTGCTTATACAAAGAAAACAGTTTTATTGAGAACCTGAATGTCATGAGAGAAGAAAAGTTCACAAGATACCCGGTGGCGGTGGATGACAAAGACCATATCATTGGCCTCGTCAACATTAAAGAATTTTTTAATGAACATGTAACAAATGAAGAAGAGGAATTAGAAAAATACATAAGACCGATCATTTCTGTCCATGAGTCGTTTCCCATTCAGCAGCTCCTTGTAAAGATGCAGAAGGAAAGAGTCCACATGGCTGTCTTGATGGACGAATACGGAGGTACGTCAGGAATCGTGACCGTCGAAGATATTATTGAAGAGATCGTCGGTGAAATTAGGGATGAATTTGACGAGGATGAAGAGCCCAGGATTAAAAAAGTCAATGAAAACACAACCATACTTGAGGGGAAAGTACTTATCTCTGAAGTAAATGAAATGTTCCATCTGGATCTGGATGATACGGATCTGGATACGATCGGGGGTTGGGTTTTAAGCCAGCCAGGTGGCGTTCAGCTGGATGAAGAGATTGAGCATGAAGGTTATTTATTTAAGGTGATTGAAACAGACGGCCATCAGATCAAAAAATTAAAAGTAGTGAAAATACCGGAGGAGCAAACACGAACAGAATCGTAACCCCGAGGCAGCTGCCTTTTTTCCATATATGTGGACAGCTCTCTGTTATGAATAAAAGCTGACTTTCCGCAAACAGCGGATCAGTCAGCTTTATCTTTTTTTACCCATTTATCGTTGCTGTTTTTTTCATATTTCTTTTTCACAGCACTCCAGGCTACTTTGAAGGCCGTTTCTTCTTCTTTATATTCTTCGGAAGCGGAATTGAAGGCCTCTTTAAAGATCTCCTGTGCGTGATGGGGCAGGTTGTCCCTTACTTGATCAGGCAGTTCTTTAATGGAATCGTATGGCATGGTATTACCTCCCTATGTGTCATTCTATTTATAGGGATACCCGATGAACGGACGGTTTAATCACTACGCCCCTGGCTCGGGGGAGCCTTCGTTGTTGCTGTCTTCAGGTGAGGGAAGAATGATTCCAGCCTGTTTAAAGCGTTCCTGCAGCCGTTCTTTAATCTTTTGTTCCATGCTCCATTGTTTGAGATTTTCGGTTCTGGCAAGAATGCGGAGCACCGTCAAGCCTGTATCAGCTTCGACTACAGGAAGGACGTTTGGTCCTTCAAGAATCGCAGGCTCTTCCTGCCGGAGCACTCGGCTCTCTTCTTTAATGATCTGCAAAGCTTCTTCTACCTGGGGAGTCGAAGGGATCTTAAAATCCACCAGCGCCCTCATGTTTCCTCTGGAGTGGTTGCTGACACTTGTGATCAAACGGTTTGGAATATAATGAAGCGTTCCATCAAATCCCCGAACTTTAGTGGTACGAAGCTCCACATCCTCCACAATTCCATTAAATGTTCCGGTGGTAATATAATCACCGACATCAATTTGTTTTTCGAGCAGAATGAAAAATCCGGTAACGACATCGTTCACAAGCCCCTGAGCTCCAAAACCGATGGCAAGGCCTACGATTCCGGCACCTGCAAGCAACCCGCGGATATCAATATTAAACAGACCGAAAACGGCTACAAAAGCCATGAAAATTACCGCATATGTATATACGCTGATCACTAGTGTTTCGAGCGTTTTCGCTCGAAAATTTGACATGCCTTTCCTGTTGGACATTCGTACAAAGGCGGTGCTGATGATTTTTTTGCCGATATTGCGTACAACGATATAAACAATAAAGATGGCTAATAGCTTTACTATTAAAAGTCCTGTCGTTACGGCGAGTGCACCCCAGTCGATTTCTGTAAATTTTTTGTAATCGGGCATTAAAACATGGTCCTCCTTTAAGTCTTGTATCCTATTTTATTATGGATTACAGTATAACCGACTAAACGGTGTAATCCAATTATTTCACTTCTTTTGATTAACTTGTTATGATATGGGGGAAAGTAAATGTTGAATTGTGAATAAAACTCCTTATTTAAATTAATTATCATTTAATATTGACTAAAAAGTGAGGTTGTTTTATAATAGCAACGAAGCAATAACACAATTAGTTGGAGGGATTAAGTATGGCAGAACGCATGGTAGCAAAACAAGCTCCACGATTTGAAATGGATGCGGTATTACCTAACAAGGAATTCGGGAAAGTAAGTCTTGAAGAAAACATGAAAAATGACAAATGGACTGTGCTTTTCTTCTACCCAATGGACTTCACATTCGTATGTCCTACTGAAATTACATCTTTAAGCGATCGTTTTGATGAGTTTGAAGATTTAGATGCAGAAGTGATCGGTGTTTCAACTGATACGATCCACACACATAAAGCATGGATCAACACTCCACGCGACTCAAATGGTCTAGGTGAACTGAAGTATGCATTGGCTGCAGACACTAACCACGTGGTAGCACGTGACTATGGTGTTCTCATCGAAGAAGAAGGTGTTGCATTGCGCGGTCTTTTCATTATTTCTCCTGAAGGTGAATTAATGTATGCTGTTGTAAACCACAACAACATCGGACGCGATGTTGATGAGACATTGCGTGTTCTTCAAGCATTGCAGACTGGCGGACTTTGCCCTGCAAACTGGAAGCCGGGACAAGAAACACTTAACGTTTAATAATCAAAATGAGGACGGCCAAGATCACCTTGGCCGTCCTTTTATTTTCTCAATTATTACCTCTTTGTTGAGAGAGGCTTGGTTTTCTTTTTCCAATTCAGAAATCTATGCTAATATAATAGGCATTACATATATAGTTGGGGGAATTGATGGTGAAACGCCAATATGCAGTAATCGGCCTTGGCCGATTTGGAGGAAGCATCTGCCGAGCGTTAAGCGAGCAGGGGATGGAAGTGCTCGGCATTGATATGGATGAAGAGCGAGTGAATGAATACTCATCCATTGCCACTCAGGCTGTCATTGCGGATTCAACAGATGAGGGGGTACTTAAAAGCCTGGGTATTCGTAACTTTGAACATGTCATCGTCGCCATTGGAGAAAACCTGCAAGCCAGCATTCTGACAACCTTAATTTTAAAAGACATGGGTATATCCAAAATCACTGTGAAAGCACAGAATGATTACCATGAACGTGTACTGGTGAAGATTGGAGCAGACCGAATCATTCATCCCGAACGGGACATGGGAGTCAGGATTGCTCACCAGGTCGTTTCAAAAAACGTACTGGATTACTTGGAGTTGTCTGATGAATACAGCATTGCAGAGATGGCAGCAGGTGACAAGATGAGTGGAAAGTCTCTTCAGGAAATGAACATCCGGGCGAAATACGGCTGTAACGTGGTGGCGATAAAACGTAGCAATGAAGTTTTTGTTTCTCCTCATGCGGATCAGGAAGTGGAGAAAGGAGATATATTGATCGTTATTGGCGGCGAGAAGGATATCAGCAGGCTAGAGAAGGATCTAATGGTATAAGGGATAAAGCATACATAAAAAAGCATGAAAGATTATCCTTTCATGCTTTTTCTTATTCTAGATTTCCATGATAATTGGTAGAATCATCGGACGTCTTTTTGTTTTTTCATAAAGGAAAGGAGATAGAACATCGGTGATCTCGTTCTTGATTTCAGACCACTGTTTGGTTCGCTTTTCTTCCATTAGACCGTTCAAGTGCTGGCTGAGAAGGTGTTGTGCGTCATTGATTAAGTCTCCTGACTCCCTCATATAGACAAAACCGCGAGAGATAATGTCAGGGCCGGCTTCGATTTTGAATTCTTTCATGTTGAGGCTGACGACTACAACAACGAGTCCTTCCTCAGACAGGATCTTTCTGTCCCTGAGAACAATATTTCCGATATCACCGATTCCGCTTCCGTCAACATAGACAGAACCTGAAGGGATCTTGCCTGCAACTGATGCCTCGTTGCTTGACAAGGCAAGTACTTCGCCGTTGTCCATCGTAAAACAATTCTCAGGCAGAACATCGCAGGAAGTAGCGAGATTGATGTGCATCTTCAACATCCTGTATTCCCCGTGAATAGGGAGGAAGTATTTTGGTTTCATCAACCTCAGCATAAGTTTTTGTTCCTGCTGACCGCCGTGCCCTGATGTATGGATATCATTCAAAGAACCATGAATGACTTCTGCTCCTGCACGGAATAGCTGGTTGATGGTTTTATTGACGCTCAATGCATTTCCCGGGATGGGAGATGATGAGAAGACCACTGTATCGCCAGGAATGATCTGGATCTGGCGGTGAGTACCGTTTGCAATCCTTGACAATGCAGCCATAGGCTCGCCCTGGCTGCCTGTGCACAGGATGGTTACCTGATTATCAGGAAGTCTGTTAATTTGTGAAGACTCGATAAAGGTGCCTTTCGGTGCCTTTATAAAACCAAGTTCTTGTCCAATCGTTATCGCAGAGTCCATGCTTCTTCCGAAAACAGCGATCTTTCGGTTATTTTGAACAGAAGCTTCTACTACCTGCTGCAGGCGATAGATGTTCGAAGCAAATGTAGCGAAAATCACCCGGCCGTTCACCTTGCGGAATATATCATTGATGCTGTCTCCGACCCGGCGTTCAGAAAGGGTAAACCCTGGAACTTCGGCATTCGTACTGTCGGATAGAAGACACAGAACACCTTCCTTTCCGATTTCGGCCATCTTCGTTAAATCGGCAGGCTCTCCTACCGGAGTAAAATCAAATTTGAAATCTCCAGTATGTACGATATTGCCAGGCGGTGTCTTGACGACAATTCCGAAAGATTCCGGAATACTGTGGGTTGTTCGGAAGAAAGATACAGATGTTTTTCTGAATTTGATCACTTGGTCTTCAGTAATCTCGTGCAGTTTTGCTGTGCGCAATAGACCGTGTTCTTCTAATTTGTTTTTGATCAGGGCGATGGCAAGCTTTCCGCCGTAGATCGGAACGTTTACTTGTCTGAGCAAGTACGGAATGCCGCCGATATGGTCTTCATGTCCATGGGTAATGAACAAACCTTTGATTTTATCTTCATTCTTGATCAAATAAGTATAGTCTGGAATGACATAGTCAATTCCGAGCAGTTCGTCCTCAGGAAATTTAATACCGGCATCGATCAGGATAATTTCATCCTGGAATTGGACTCCGTATGTGTTCTTTCCGATTTCTCCCAAACCGCCCAGAGCAAACACTGCAGTTTGATGGTTTTTTACAAATTTCATATACTATCTTTTCTCCACTTCAAAAGAGTTTGACTGCTTCTCATACTCTAGAAATTTTCCTGTGATTTCTTGAACAAACTCAATATTGTAATTGGTGTCAGACAATTTTTTTCTGACTTCCTCGACTGAATTTGCTTCCAAATAAATCGATTGAGTGTTTTCGCGGATTGGTACTTCGTTTTTGTTTTCCTGAAAATAAACTTTAAAAATCATGTTTTCGTCTCCTTACCGTGCTAGTATTATCAATATCTTCGTTTTATTATAAATGAAATAGGTATGATTTTCATGTTTTTTTCATCTTATCATGATTAGTCAGACAATGCTAAGCCGGTAAAAGCCTTTTTATTGCAAGCAAAAAGGTTTTTTTGCTCTTTTTAAATACGGATATTCATTGATTAGTTTTTTTAGCTTGTTCATAAATCTTCGTTTTCGTTTCATCTTAGCCCGACCATCCTTTAGTTCGTAGTTTTGTAATAGTATGCCGCTGGCCGGTTTTCTCTTGCGAGGTAAATAGTGGAATGAAACAAAGAAAGAGCTCCAGCATCATTGGCTGGAGCTCTCTTGAATTTGTTTCTATCTGTTGAGTATAACGGCAGTTGGAGGAGAGAACGGATTCTCCTTGTTGATTCGGTCATAGAACATAATGCCGTCTAAGTGATCAATCTCATGCTGAAAGACAATAGCAGGCATTCCTTTTAACTTCAATTCGATCTGTTCACCATCTATGGTTGTTCCTTTTACTGTCGTTTTGGCATAGCGCGGAACAAGGCCAGGAACGTCTCTGTCCACAGATAAGCAGCCCTCACCGCCTTCGAGGTATGTTACCTTAACCGAGTGGCTGACGATTTTTGGGTTGAAAAGGGCGTAGCTGAATAGCTCACCTTGTTCGTCAGTTGTATGAACCGCAATGATTCGTTTAGAGATCCCGATTTGTGGACATGCGAGGCCGATGCCTGGGCGGAGTTTATATTTTTGGGCAATTTCAGGATCTTGACTGTTCTTTAGAAATTCGAGCATCTTTTTCGCTGTTTCAATATCCTCTTGCTGAGGAGGAAGTTCAACGTCTTGTGCCTTTTCGCGAAGAATAGGATGGCCTTCCCGGACAATGTCCTTCATAGTTAGCATATGGTTTCCCCCAATTTTCAAAGTATCTTCTTTATTCATATGATAAGGGCTTTTCCTGTATTCTACCATAAAAAAGAGGCGTTCAATCGCGGACTTAACGCTGTTTTTATAAAAAACACTGTTTTGATACAGTTGCAACGGAGTAGTAATACAGTGGGGAATCGGCTGTAAGGGGAGTGTCTTCCCTGTAACTGAAATCATGAAAAATATATTGGTAGTAATCAATTGACGGTGTTTAAACGCTGGTGTAAACTAATTCTTGTGATCAAGAAAATTGTATTACTCTATTTTCAATAATATAGTAATACAGTTTGTGAAAGCCCTTATAAAAAGGCGTGGTGCACAAGTTCATGTTTACCCCGTTCCAGATAGGGAAACAGCAATAATGATTTGTGGCACCGGAACCCTAAAGGCTTTTTATAAAACTTTGTCATGTATACGGAAAATATTGGGCAATCTAATAGAAGCGCCGACTACATACATGGCGGATAACATTGGTGTAAGGAAGGAAGAGGTGAAGGTTAATGAGTTTGATTGAACAGGTTGAAAAACAATTTGAAACCTTTCAGATCTTATCAGAAGACGGGAAAGTAGTTAATAAATCTGCTATGCCTAAACTTTCAGATGAAGAGTTACAGGAATTAATGACACGTATGGTTTATACGCGTATCTGGGACCAACGAGCGATTTCTCTGAACCGTCAAGGGCGTTTAGGATTCTATGCGCCGGTTGCGGGGCAAGAGGCTTCAATGCTAGGTTCTCAATTTGCGCTGGATAAAGAGGACTGGATTCTTCCAGGATATCGTGATATTCCTCAAATCGTATTCCACGGATTGCCGCTGTACCAAGCATTCCTATACTCCCGCGGACATTTCCAAGGCGGACAGATTCCTGAAGGAGTAAATGTTCTTATGCCTCAGATCATCATTGGCGCACAGATCGTTCAGGCTGCAGGTGTTGGGGTAGGATTGAAGAAAAAAGGCAAGAAGAATGTTGCGATCACTTATACAGGTGACGGCGGTGCTTCACAAGGTGATTTCTATGAAGGTCTTAACTTTGCCGGAGCGTACAATGCACAAACTATCTTTGTCGTACAAAACAACCGTTTCGCGATCTCAGTTCCTGTAGAAAAGCAATCTGCTGCTAAAACGATTGCTCAAAAAGCAGTTGCAGCTGGTATCGAAGGCATCCAAGTTGATGGAATGGACGTATTAGCGGTTTATTCTGCAGTTAAACAAGCCCGTGAGCGTGCGTTGAACGGTGAGGGGCCGACTCTGATCGAAACTTTAACTTACCGCTATGGTCCACATACAATGGCTGGTGATGATCCTACACGTTATCGTACGGAAGATCTTGATAACGAATGGACGAAGAAAGATCCGCTTGTGCGTTTCCGCAAGTTCTTAGAAGATAAAGGCCTCTGGTCTGAAGAGCAGGAAAACAAAGTTATGGATCAAGCGAAAGAAGACATTAAAGCTGCTATCAAAAAAGCGGATGCTGCACCGAAACAAAAGGTTACAGATCTTATCGGATTCATGTTTGAAGAGCTTCCGCACAATCTGAAAGAGCAACTTGAAGAATACAAAGCAAAGGAGTCGAAATAATATGGCTCAAATGACCATGATTCAAGCAATTACAGATGCGATGCGCACTGAATTGAAAAATAATGAAAATGTCGTTGTGTTCGGTGAAGACGTTGGTCAAAACGGCGGGGTGTTCCGTGCAACCGAAGGTCTTCAATCTGAGTTCGGTGAAGACCGAGTATTTGATACTCCGCTTGCTGAGTCCGGTATCGGCGGTCTTGCTATCGGTTTAGGACTTACTGGATTCCGCCCGGTAATGGAAATTCAGTTCTTTGGATTTATCTTTGAGGTAATGGACTCTGTTGTCGCTCAGGCTGCACGTATGCGTTATCGGTCTGGTGGAGTATACAGCTCTCCAATTACAATCCGTTCTCCATTTGGGGGAGGAGTTAAAACCCCTGAACTGCATGCAGACAACCTTGAAGGGCTTGTTGCTCAAGCACCTGGAATAAAAGTTGTTATTCCTTCAACCCCTTATGATGCAAAAGGGCTTTTAATTTCTGCGATCCGTGATAACGACCCAGTTGTCTACTTGGAACATATGAAACTATATCGTTCTTTCCGCGGCGAAGTGCCAGAAGAAGAATATACAATTGAAATCGGTAAAGCGGACGTGAAACGTGAAGGAAAAGATGTTTCCATCATTACTTACGGAGCGATGGTTCACTCTTCCCTTAAAGCAGCAGAAGAACTTGAAAAAGAAGGGATCTCTGCTGAGGTTGTCGACCTTCGTACAGTGAGCCCGCTTGATATCGATACGATCATTGCATCTGTTGAGAAAACGGGACGTGCGATCGTGGTACAAGAAGCTCAAAAGCAAGCAGGTGTTGGTGCCAACGTTGTTGCTGAAATCAACGACCGTGCGATCCTAAGCCTGGAAGCACCAGTGCTTCGTGTCACTGCTCCGGATACGGTATTCCCGTTTGCAGCTGCTGAAGATGTTTGGCTTCCTGATTATAAAGATATTGTTGAGAAGGCAAAGACAGTTTATAACTTCTAATGCTGAACAACAGGACTGAAAAAGAAATCTTGCCGATTTCTTTTTCAGCATTTTATCCCTTGAAATATGATTAATTTTTACTAGGAGGCGTTGTTAGTGGCATTTGAATTTAAGCTTCCCGATATCGGTGAAGGTATCCACGAAGGCGAAATTGTAAAATGGTTTGTTAAAGCGGGAGATGAAGTAAAAGAAGACGATATCCTGCTGGAAGTGCAGAATGATAAAGCAGTAGTAGAAATTCCGTCACCGGTTGACGGTAAAATTCTGGAAGTAAAAGTTGAAGAGGGAACAGTTTCTGTTGTTGGAGATGTTCTCGTTACGATTGAATCTGAAAGTGAGCCGCCACCATCTGCACATGGTGATGACACTCCTGAACAGCCAAAAGCTGAAGAAGAGAAGAAACCAGCTGCAGAAGAAGCTCCTAAACAAGAGGCACCAAAAAATGAGGCAGCTTCGGACGAGCCAGTTGATGAAAGCAAGCGAGTGATCGCCATGCCTTCCGTACGCAAATATGCTCGTGAAAAAGGTGTTGAAATCCGTAAGGTTTCAGGATCAGGTAACAACGGACGCGTAATGAAGGAAGATATCGACAAGTACTTAAGCGGTGATGCGGGAACTCAAGCTCAGGATGCTACTAAAGAAACAGCTGCTCAAGCACCTGCAGCAAAAGAAGCTCCTAAAGCTATTCCTGCAGGCCAAAATGAGACCCGTGAAAAGCTTAAAGGTGTCCGCAAAGTCATTGCTAAAGCAATGGTTAATTCCAAGCATACTGCTCCGCACGTCACCTTGATGGATGAAATCGATGTGACTGAGCTTGTTGCACACCGCAAGAAATTCAAGCAAGCTGCAGCTGATAAAGGAATCAAGCTTACTTACCTTCCATATGTAGTGAAAGCCTTGGTTTCTGCTGCGCGTGAATTCCCTGCAATCAATGCGTCCATCGATGATGCGAACGAAGAAATCGTTTGGAAAAACTATTACAATATCGGAATTGCTGCGGATACAGATAACGGGCTTATGGTTCCTGTTGTTAAAGATGCTGACCGCAAATCCATCTTCAAAATTTCTGCTGAAATCAACGAACTGGCTGTCAAAGCCCGTGACGGAAAGCTTTCTGCAGATGAAATGAAGGGCGGTTCTGTAACCATCTCCAACATCGGTTCTGCTGGGGGACAATGGTTTACTCCGGTCATCAACCACCCTGAAGTTGCCATTCTTGGAATTGGCCGTATTGCAGAAAAAGCAGTGGTGAAAAACGGAGAAGTTGTCGTAGCACCAGTTCTTGCGTTATCATTAAGCTTTGACCACCGTTTAATTGATGGTGTAACTGCTCAAAACGCAATGAATCATATTAAACGTTTGTTGAATGATCCACAACTTTTAGTAATGGAGGCGTAGAGAAAATGGTTGTAGGTGATTTTCCGATTGAATTAGACACACTTGTTATAGGATCTGGCCCAGGGGGATATGTGGCAGCCATCCGTGCAGCTCAGCTTGGCCAAAAGGTAGCTGTAGCAGAAAGAGGCGAAATGGGCGGTGTTTGCTTAAACGTAGGATGTATTCCTTCTAAAGCATTGATCAATGCCGGCCATCGTGTTGAACACGCGAAGCATTCTGATGACATGGGGATTAAAGCAGACAACGTTACTGTAGATTTTTCTAAGGTTCAGGAATGGAAATCTGGTATCGTCAAGAAATTGACTACTGGTGTTCAAGGATTGCTTAAAGGCAATAAAGCTGAAATCATTCGTGGTGAAGCTTATTTTGTCAACGAAAACACCGTTCGTATCATGGATGAGAAATCATCTCAAACCTACACGTTCAAAAACTGTATCATTGCAACTGGTTCCCGTCCGATTGAAATTCCCGGATTCAAATGGAGTGACCGTGTGATTTCTTCAACTGGTGCTCTTGCTCTGCAAGAAGTACCGAAGAAAATGGTGGTTATCGGCGGAGGCTACATCGGTATGGAGCTTGGAACAGCTTTTGCTAACTTTGGTACAGAGATTACTGTGCTTGAAGGAAGCAAACAGATTCTTCCAGGGTTCGAAAAGCAGATGAGCCAAGTCGTTTCAAAACGCTTGAAGAAAAAAGGCAATGTAGAAATCTTTACAGAAGCTCTTGCTAAAGGCGTTGAAGAAACGAAAGACGGAGTTACTGTTACAGCTGAAATTAAAGGTGAAACAAAAACATTTGAAGCGGATTATGTATTGGTAACGGTTGGACGCCGTCCAAACACAGAGGAACTTGGTCTTGAGCAAGTTGGAATCGAAATGACTGAACGCGGATTGATTAAGATCGATAAGCAAGCTCAAACCAGTGTAAAAGGCATTTATGCGATTGGTGATATCGTAGAAGGGCCAGCTCTTGCCCATAAAGCATCATACGAAGGAAAAATTGCTGCTGAAGCGATCAGCGGACATCCTTCTGAAATTGACTATCTTGCTATTCCAGCGGTTGTATTTACCGATCCTGAACTAGCAACTGTCGGTTATGATGAGAAGAGTGCAAAAGAAGCTGGATTTGACGTGAAAGCGTCCAAGTTCCCATTCGCGGCTAACGGCCGTGCTCTATCCATGAATGAAACCGACGGATTCATGAAGCTAATTACGAGAAAAGAAGACGGATTGCTTCTTGGAGCGCAAATTGCAGGCGGTAATGCATCAGATATGATCGCTGAGCTTGGATTGGCCATCGAAGCTGGAATGACAGCAGAAGATATTGCTATGACTATCCATGCCCATCCAACTTTCGGAGAAATCTCCATGGAGGCTGCTGAGGTAGCTCTTGGATCTCCAATCCACATCGTTAAGTAATCGTATATGAAAAGCCTTCCCGATATACAGGGAAGGCTTTTTTAGTATTGACCGGTTCAACTACAGCATAATGTAGGATAGGAGGGGTATTAAGATGAAATGGTTTCTGTTCATTATTCCTGTACATTGTGTTCTTTGGACCGGATATTTTACAGTGATTCAATTATCCAGACATGACCGAGTGTTCTTTGAGGTTGTATTGTTTCTTATGTTTTTATATCTTTCCTATCTGCTGTCCCATACCTTGTGCCAAAAAAGGACAATGGCACTAAAAAGCACCATTTTGTCCACCGCTTTATTTTTGTTGGCCAAGTGGACAATGCTGCTGTTTGGAACGTTTAATCCATTATGATCCGTACAAAGGCCCTCTTATTAGGATGTTTACTTTCGTTTATAGTAATACATCACTCTGCCATTAAATAAATGCAATTCGCCGTCAAGCTGCTTCGCCATGAACTTACAGAATTCATTGGCTTTTCCTTTATCTCCATGTGTAAACCCTTCTGGTAAAGTCACTTGAATGTAGGAGGTGTTTGTTCCTTCCGTTACCTCTGAATCTAAACCTACCATTATGTACTTATATTTCTGTTTGTCAGTCCCCTTCAGATAAAACCATCGTTCCTTGCCTTCCCTTTTTTCTTCCAGGGAATATGGAAATGCCGATTGTTCATATTCCCATCCTAGCTGTGTGCCTGTCTTGGAAGTTATATCCTTGTAATAATAAAAAAGTTCCTTTACTTCATCAGTCGTGATGGATTGTTGCTTTGATGACGGTACGAGTTTGATATAAGCATGCTGCTGCAATTTAAGACCCCGCTTTCCCTGATTTAGCCAATGGCGAGCTTGTCTATTCTTATTATCTAATTTAACATTATTTTAAAAATTTTGACAATACGACTTAAAGAGGTTTAATTAAGAAACAGGAAGGGAAAAAGATACAAATTAAGAGTGTTATAAAAACACATTTCAGGGAATATAGTTGTTATATACTGCAAACATAGCGGCCCGCTTCAAAATCATACTCAAGGAGGGGTTTCTGTGGAAGTATTCGAAAAACTTTACGATGAACATGAGAACGTTAATGTTCGGTTTGTGGGCTTTACAACGGAACATGTCCGTTATGACTTTGGCATCATTCATACGAACATGTTCTTTGGTAAACCATTAGTTGTTTGTATGCAGACTGGACGGTCATCTCTTCTTGATGCCAATGATCTTCAGAATTATGAGTACTTGCAGAAGGTGTTTAATATCCACTCACTGGATGAAGCAAAAGATCTTTCTCTTTTCTTTGAAGAATCCGTACCATCAATACCTGCATATGAGCAATACGAATAATCATCATAAATATTTTAATGTGTTATGCTAATGGTGGTTGACAATATCAATGTGACATAATATTATAGAGATAAGAATAAAAGCGCTTACATGAAAAGGAGATGTTTTGAGATGGGAGAAATCATTTGCCAAACATGTGATAGCACGATTGAACATTTTGAGGATGAAAAGGTAACAAAGCTTTACGCAGATAAATGTCCAAACTGTTCGAATCATAATGTTGAACAAAAATAGGTTAGACAAAATACCTTGGATGAATCCAAGGTATTTTCTTTTTAAAACAAATCTTGAAGTGGATCAACAGGCTGATAATCATAACATAAAAAAATGGCCAGGATATCAAATGTCCTGGCCATTTTAAAAATTGCACTATCGTATGGCAATGTGCTCTTTTATCACTTTTAGCATTCCTAATTCGGGATCTTCAGGACCTTGTACTGGAAGGCCTGCTTCGATGGTTTCTTTTATATAGTCAAGATTATCTTGAGTAATGATCTCACCCGGAATAAATATAGGAATACCTGGCGGATATACCATAATAAATTCAGCAATGATCCTGCCTGCAGATTCTTCGAAAGGCACACTCTCTGTATCTGCGTAAAAAGCATCACGTGGTGATAATGCAAGTACAGGAATATCGGGGACGTGGACAGGCATTGCCTGTGCTGCTTTTTCGCCTGCATTCTCAAAATGGCGTGACATTTCTTCGAGCGCATGAACTAAAACCATGATATTCTTCTCATGATCTGCTGTTGTGATCAAGCAAAGGATGTTATAAAGGTCGGATAGTTCCACTTCTATATTATGTTCCTCTCGAAGCCATACCTCAGCGTCGTAACCCGTTATGCCAAGCTCTTTCACAGAAATAAGCAGTTTGGTCGGATCGAGGTCGTAAGTCGCTTCTTTGCCCAGAATTTCCTCTCCGACACAATAAAGGCGTGGAATTTTATTGATTTTTTCCCGTGCTGCATTAGCCAGTTTAATCGTTTTTTCAATGATGCTGTATCCCTCAGTAGCCAGACGCTTTCTAGCAGTATCTAGTGAGGCAAGCAAAATATAGGACGTTGAAGTGGTCGTGAGCATACTCAGGATCGTTTGCACCCTTTTGGCTGAAACAAGGCCTTCTTTAATGTTAAGGATAGAGCTGCCGGTAAGTGATCCGCCTAGCTTGTGAACTGACGTCGCAGCCATATCTGCTCCAGCTTGCATGGCAGAGAGGGGCATTTTGTCATGAAAGTGAATTAGTACACCATGGGCTTCGTCGACCAGGACAGGTACATCATAGCTATGGGCGATTTCAACAATCTCGCTTAGGTTCGCTGAAATCCCGTAATACGTGGGGTTAATGACGAGTACCCCTTTAGCGTCGGGATTCTGTTCCAAAGCCCTCTTAACGCTTTGAGGAGTGATGCCATGTGAAATACCAAGCTCCCTGTCAATCTCTGGGTGAATAAACACGGGTGTCGCTCCAGAGAATACGATGGCTGTCATGATCGACTTATGAACGTTGCGCGGAACAATGATTTTATCACCGGGAGAAACGACTGACATGATCATCGTCATGATTGCTCCGCTTGTTCCTTGAACAGAAAAGAAGGTATGGTCAGCACCAAATGCCTGTGCTGCCAAGTCCTGGGCCTTTTTAATCATGCCTTTCGGATGGTGGAGGTCATCAAGTGGAGCGATGTTGATCAAATCTATGGACAGGGCGTTCTCACCCATAAATTCCCTGAAATCAGGGTCCATACCATAGCCTTTTTTATGGCCAGGGATATGAAACTGATAGGGATTTCGTTTTGCGTGTTCTTTTAATCCGGTAAATAAAGGAGTTTCGTGTTGTGACAATTTTGACACCTCATCTATAATAAAAATAATCTTTACCTCATGAAAATACATAGGAAAACAAAAGAAGTATATCAGATTCTAACGGTTTTGTATGCAAAGAATAAAAAAAAAGAAAGGCTGGGGAAGCAATATGGAAATGCAAACAAAAGTAACAGAGCTATTGGGAATTCGTTATCCCATCATTCAGGGAGGGTTGGCCTATCTTGCTTATTCTGGACTTGCGGCGGCCGTTTCAAACGCTGGCGGGCTAGGACAAATTACGGCCATGTCGCTCGATTCACCACAAGCATTAAAAGAGGAGATTAGAAAAACAAAAAAAATGACTGCCAGCCCTTTCGGGGTTAATTTTGCAATCGGGCAGCATGGAAGGCCTTTTCACCATATGGTGGGAGCTGCTGTTGAAGAGAAAGTTCCAGTAATCAGCATGACGGGAGGCAACCCTTCAGGCATATTCGATATTTTACAGGGAGTGGAAGTAAAGAAACTTGTTCTAGTCGCCTCCACGCGACAGGCGGTAAAAGCTGAGCAGCTGGGAGCGGATGCTGTCATGGTTGTTGGCCAGGAAGGCGGAGGGCATATTGGAAAAGACGATGTCGGTACGATGGTGCTTATACCCCAAGTGGCTGATGCTGTTTCCATCCCTGTTATCGCTTCTGGCGGAATCGGTGACGGAAGAGGTCTGATGGCCGCGTTGGCACTTGGTGCCGAAGGGGTAGAAATGGGCACCAGATTCATCGCCACAAGGGAATGTGAGCATGCGCATCCATTATATAAGGAAGCACTCGTTAAAGGAACTGAAGCAGGGACGGTGGTCATCAAACGCAAGCTTGGTGCACCGGGACGAGCGATCAGCAGCAGCTGGACTGATTTTATACTAGAAGAAGAGAAAAGGGCTAAAGGTTATGAGGATATTAAAGATCTTATAAGCGGAAAACGCAATATGAAATACATCTATGAAGGGGAATCAGACGAAGGTTTTGGATGGGCTGGACAAATCATGGGCAGAATTCAGGATGTTCCTTCGGTTGAAGAGCTTTTTCTCAGGATCCTTTCTGAAGCCGAGCAAATTAAAGAGAAATGGGGAGCGCTCATCAAATAAAATTATTGAACGTTCCACCCAAACACTTTTTATTCTCAACAATATACTAAGGGTAAGAAGAGGAGGAATTTCTTCTCCCCTTCCTGCCACTCCATTCGCTACTCGGAATAAACCTGTTTCTTTAACTCGTAAAGGGGCATTAACGTTCGGAAAACAGAATCGACTTTTTGAATGAAAGCCTTTCCGTCCATCTGAATAGCCTCATCCTTAGGTATGTGAATCCCGCATAGCAGTTCAGCTTTTTTTACTTCTGCCAAAGAACGCACTAATCCTGAAAGATTTCCGTTCTTCATCTCACTGTGCTGCACCGCTTCAGGTTTCATATGGTCCTGAGACCAGACGAAGTAATCTGGAATGGAGGCAGTGATTGTTTTTAATTCTTTTTGGAGAGCAGCGGCATACTCTTTTTTTACGGGAGACTCATATATCACAGCAAACCAGATAAATACGTGGGTTTCAAACAGACCGATCTGAAAATGCGGAAGTTTTTTGTATCCTCTCTTACTGCTCGAGAATGCTACCCAAGTATCTTTTGGCGGATTAACTGTTCTTCGGGCATGTTTTGCCACATGATAAAACATTTCCTCTCCGGTTAATGCAGAAAGTTCTGACGCAAAATGCCCACCTAAATCTTCAAGCTTAGGGCGAACCCGCTCGATTAGTTTTTCCATTCGAGGTTCAAGGCCCTCAATAGCAAACACTGAAAAATCATTTTTTTTAAATCCTGAAAAGCTCATTGCATTTCCTCCTGATAGAACTTTTTGTTCACCGTGGTTAGTAGTTTACCACACCGGTTGCTGAAAAAGAAAATCCGCAATATATGTTACTTTTATATAATTTTTTTTAAAAAAGAGATCAAGGTTGCATTAAGTGAAAGTCAATCATATGATAGAAGACAATATCCAAAATCAGAATATTTAGTATTCTTATAAAAGGTAGAAAGGATGTGTAAGGTATGAAACAAGTCATTCAAACATTAAAAAGAACGGACGCGGAACGCAGAATACCTGTATTGAAGCTTGAAATCGACTATGAACTGGCAACATTATTCGAAGCATTGCAAAATAAGAATACGAAGCAGATCAATGAATCCAAGCGTAAGCTGGAAAAACTGCGCCAGGAACTAGTGAGACTGGAAGCATGATAACAACGGACACAGGGTAAAAAAACGAACCTGATCTATAGCAGGGTCGTTTTTTTTGGGGAATAAATTATTCATCCATACAAAAGAGCGTGGTATGGTTATGTTAAGCACGACTAGTGGTAACATATAATAAAACAATGAACGACGCTGGGAGCTGATGGTAGTGGACAATACAAAAGTCGAGGACTTATACGGAACCGCAAAGAACTGGGTGTATGAAGCAGGAGAAGTCATTAAGCTTTCATTCTCCAATGAGCTGAACATTACATATAAATCTCATTATGCCGATTTAGTGACGGATATGGATAAAGCCATTGAAAAGTTCTTTATCGATAAAATAAAAAAAGAATTCCCGGACCATAAAGTTCTGGGTGAGGAAGGCTACGGCGATGAGGTGAGTGACCTTGAAGGGACCGTTTGGATCATTGATCCCATTGATGGAACAACAAACTTTGTTCATCAGCAAGCCAACTTTGCCATTTCGGTAGCGATTTTTCATAACGGACAAGGAAAAGCAGCGTTTATTTACGATGTTGTACGAAACGAGTTGTTCCATTGCATTGAGGGACACGGACTTCATTTAAATGAAGAAAAACTTCCTCGGCTAAGTAATGTGACCTTGGATAAAGCGGTCATCGGTTTAAACGCCACGTGGATCACACCCAACCGTAAGATTGATCACCAGCGGCTCCTTCCTCTTGTAAGAAAATCTCGTGGAACCAGGTCTTATGGAACAGCCGCCATTGAATTGGCCTATGTTGCCTGTGGAAGACTCGATGCCTACATGACGATGAGGCTATCACCATGGGACTTTGCAGCGGGGTATATTCTTATTCAGGAAGCAGGCGGAACGATTTCAACGATAGATGGCGATAATGTGAATGTGTTAAGCAAAACAAGTATTTTTGCAGCAAAACCAGGTTTACATCAAGAAATTCTGGATACGATTCAAGCAGGAACGACAAAAGATGGAGAATAGGAAATTCAAGGATGAGGATTTGAGTTTTTTTATTGAGATGGCCAGGCACTCACCTGTTTGGATGAAAGAGGAAGGTTTAAAAGGAAATGAAATAGATGAACAGTGGAAAGACTATTTGCACCGTTACGATGAGACAGGCGGGGAATGGCTGATCTGGAGTGACGAAGAGCAAAAAATTGGAGCAGCGTATCTCGTATACACTGCTCCATCCAATCAAAAACCGTGGCTTGGCAGCATCGTCATTCATCCCGTAAAAAGAAAACAAGGATATGCACGAAAGATCATTGAGGAAATTTCGTCCATTGTCAAAAAGCAAAGTCCTGTATTGTTTTCTGCTTGTCCTTCTGGAAATGAAGCCTGGCTCCGATTCTTGAATCAACTTGGATTTGAGCAGGCGGGACTAGAATCTGATGAAAAGGGAAAAGAATATATAAAATTTATTAAAGTCCTCTCAGACTAAGCCTGATTTCTTTCCCTGAATCTTTTTTTCAGTGAAAAACCAAGCCCCATTAAGAAAAACACGGCAATAATCGCAGTGATGGCAATCAGCCAGCTATGCTGGCCGATAGCGACTCCGATTAAAGCAATACTGAACGTTGTTAACACAGCAATGATCAAAAAGATAATATTTTCAAATTTCATAAGGTCCTCCAATCATACAAACGATAACTATAGTGTAACTAATTTTTCAAAAAAGAAAAAGATTGTTGTTCTTTGTGGTATAATAGTAAAGTTGAATTCCAATAGAGAAATAAAGATCCAGAATGGTTCTGGGTATTTAATAAAGAAAAAAGATAGGATTTTTTAAGGAGAGATTATTTTGAATTTGAGAAAAGACATAAAAAACATCGCGATTATCGCGCACGTTGACCATGGGAAAACAACACTCGTGGACCAAATGCTTCACCAATCAGGGACTTTCCGTTCGAACGAACATGTCAATGAACGTGCAATGGATTCCAACGATCTGGAAAAGGAACGCGGTATTACGATCCTGGCAAAAAATACAGCGATCAATTATGAAGGTACTCGCATTAACATCATGGACACACCAGGACATGCCGATTTTGGCGGTGAAGTTGAGCGGATCATGAAAATGGTCGATGGTGTCCTTTTAGTCGTAGACGCTTACGAAGGATGTATGCCGCAAACTCGTTTCGTTCTGAAAAAAGCGCTTGAACAAAAATTGACTCCAATCGTAGTCGTAAATAAAATTGACCGTGATTTTGCACGTCCTGAAGAAGTAGTCGATGAAGTCATTGATTTGTTTATCGAGCTTGGTGCCAATGAAGATCAGCTTGAATTCCCAGTCGTGTATGCTTCTGCACTCAAAGGTACCGCGAGCACGGATCCTCATCAGCAAGATGAAAACATGAAAGCTTTATTTGATTCAATCATTGAAAATATTCCTTCACCGGTTGATAACAGTGGTGAACCGCTTCAATTCCAGGTTTCTCTGTTAGATTATAATGATTACTTGGGCCGTATCGGTATCGGCCGTGTTTTCCGAGGTACGATGCAGGTAGGCCAAGCAGTTTCACTCATGAAATTGGACGGTACTGTAAAAAAATTCCGCGTAACGAAAATCTTTGGTTTCCTCGGACTTAAAAGAGTGGAAATCCAAGAAGCTAAATCCGGTGATCTAGTAGCTGTATCAGGAATGGAAGAGATCAACGTTGGTGAAACCGTTTGTCCGGAGGGCCAGGAAGAAGCATTGCCAGTACTAAGAATCGACGAGCCAACATTGAAAATGACGTTCCTTGTTAATAATTCACCATTTGCCGGCCGTGAAGGTAAATATGTGACCTCCAGAAAAATCGAAGAGCGCCTTCGCTCTCAATTGGAGACGGATGTTTCTCTCCGTGTAGATAACACTGAATCTCCGGATGCTTGGATTGTTTCCGGTCGCGGAGAGCTTCATCTATCCATTCTTATCGAAAACATGAGAAGGGAAGGCTACGAGCTTCAAGTATCAAAACCTGAAGTTATCGTACGTATGGTTGACGGAGTTCGTTCGGAGCCTGTAGAGCGTGTTCAGATTGATGTGCCTGAAGAATATACGGGCGCTGTAATGGAATCGCTTGGGGCACGAAAAGGTGAAATGCTCAACATGATTAACAACGGCTCAGGTCAAGTAAGACTTGAGTTCATGGTCCCAGCTCGCGGATTAATTGGTTATTCGACTGAATTCTTAACCCAGACAAGAGGATACGGTATCTTGAACCATACGTTTGACAGTTATCAGCCGATGCATCAGGGCCAAGTGGGAGGACGCCGTCAAGGAGTTCTCGTCTCCATGGAACACGGCAAAGCGAGCCAATACGGGATCATTAACGTTGAGGACCGAGGAACCATATTTGTGGAGCCGGGTACTGAAGTTTATGAAGGAATGATCGTTGGTGAACATACGCGTGAAAATGATATTACAGTTAATATCACCAAAGTAAAACAGATGACAAACATGCGGTCTGCTAACAAGGATCAAACGGTCAGCATGAAAAAGCCTAGGGTTATGTCTCTTGAAGAATCACTTGAATATTTGAACGAGGATGAGTATTGTGAAGTTACCCCGGAGAGCATACGTCTTCGCAAAAAAATCCTTGATAAAAATGAGCGTGAACGTGCGACTAAGAAAAACAAATTGGCCAAGCAAAACTAAGATTGCGTCTGGTGGTGTGAGCGGTGGATGATAAAAAAGTAATGTCTGCGACGGGTGAAGATTCTTCACCCATCGCTCTTCTATTAGGAATAAACGAACATCCTGTAGCAGGTTTTTTTCTTTTGTATCTAGTCATTACAATATTGACCATTCTTGTCTATCAGCTTGGATTTGCTAAAAAGCTCCCTCTGCTTAAATCTGCAGTCATCTATATTCTTTTAATATTGGGCTGTTTTCCGCTTACCTTTTTCGGAATCGGCCTGCCGGTTGCCGAGGGACTCTTATGTGCCGCAGCCGTTTTGATTATTTATAAAATCAGGCTGCACCAGAGCAAAAAAAATAAAGCCGAACACCTATAAGGAGTTTCTATGACTTTGCAGGATGCGCTTTACAATTGGCTAAGTATTAAAAAGGTGGCAGAACAAAGAACAGATGACCAGGCTGCCGCAGATACCCTTCGTTTTTTCGATGAAATCCTTCGGGAGGACCACGGGGTAGAACACATAGCGGTATGCATCATCGATGGCAGTTATGAAGTGGATTACAAGATCGGGGATTCTCAGCATCATAAAAAATTCCCCTGCGACTATATTGACGCTCTTTGGGAATCGATAGAAGCAGAGCCGAAGTACAATTAGAATATTTCTTTTGATTTTGAGTCATGAACATACCGTGTTCATGGCTCTTTTTTTAGCTTAAAGGATAGGAGAATAAAAAACGAGTAATATCAGCAGGGGGAAAACTCGGGGGAATGGAAAGCGTGAAGCCCGATATTCCTGCGACAAATCGTGAGGTCATCAGGCAAAGCCATATAGCATGCCGGCCCTAGAACCGGCAGCATCAGCTTACCATTCATTCTCTTTAGCAGGAGTCCTGTATAGCATAAAGTTTCCGGTTGCGATTCTCTTATTCGTTTTATCAGTGATCCTCTCCTGGCATCGGTCACACATGTACGTGTGGATAGGCCTGTTTCTCAGCCGTTTAGCCAGTGAGGATCGATCTTCAATGGATTGGATGGTGTCACATAGCACACACTTTACTCGCATAGATAATCACCTCTGTCTTTTTGGTGTTAAAGTCATTATATCAAAGAAGAAGAGGTAAACACTATAAATAACCATTTACATGCAAAAACCCCGCTCGGCAAGAGCGGGGTTTATAACTTATTGCTGCTGATTCTTGGTCGTTTTTGCTTGTTTTTGCTGTTGATTATTGAGCCTTTTGTTTTCTTGATCAGAAAGCTGGCTGTTATTGGTTTCTGTAGGAGCGGGTTTAACAGAATTCGTTCGGTTTGGAACCTGCGGCATTAATCTTCCAACAATCGCTGCAAGCTCATTGAGTATTCCTCCGATCGGATGGCCTCGTCTGATTTCACTTGCCATTCCCCTTAGCCGCTGCACAGTGTCAGGATCTGCAGTAACTAAAGCGTTAGCCCCATACGGATCCTTTTTTAAAGCTTCTGCTACAGAATATTTAATCGTCCCCGTCCTCGAGGCGTCCAGCTTGGAGTCCACGTCAATTCCCACAACGGCGTACCTTCCGAGCGCTACTGCGGTGGCATCTTCTACGCCAGGTATACCTGTTGCGATTCCGACAAGATGCCGAGAAACCTGCTGAGAGTTTCTTCGTGCTTCTCTTTGTCCGTTATTATTGGCGGTTTGATTTACCTTTGTTAATCGAGGAGCATTATTATCTGTCTGTTCGGCGCTTTTATTGTTATTGTAGTTGCAAGCAAAAAGCAGCAAGAGTGAACTCATGATGGCCAACATCCTTAGCGTTTTCAATTATTTCATCCTTTCAGTCGTGTTCTTTTCCGTTATTTTCTGTGTTTTCGTCTATCTTTATTCAAAAGTTCATACATTTAACTATAGTCCGTCCCGGCTTATGATCTATCAGTGAGGCCGGTCTTCATGCGTTCATCATTCATTAACACTGCCAAAACATAGAAAATCAATAGTCAGGAGGCTGTGTACGTTTGAATAAAATATATGTCCTTGATACGAATGTTCTTTTACAGGATCCCTATTCAATTTTCTCATTTGGTAATCATGAGGTCGTCATTCCAGCAATCGTGCTCGAGGAAGTGGATTCAAAAAAAAGGTACATGGACGAAATCGGAAGAAATGCACGGGAAGTATCAAGGCTGATCGATAAACTTAGGGTAAAAGGAAAGCTCCATGAAAAAGTCCCGCTTGAAAATGGGGGAATATTGAGGGTTGAACTTAATCACCGCTCTTTTAAAAGGCTTCAGGAGACCTTTGCTGAACCAACCAATGACAACAGAATATTGGCTGTGTCCTTAAATTTATTAAACGAGGAAAAAGGAAAAGAGAACAGCAAACAAGTGATTCTGGTAAGCAAAGATGTGCTCGTGAGGGTCAAAGCGGATGCACTCGGTATTCAAGCCGAAGATTTTCTCAGTGACCGTGTGGTGGATCGAGATGAGCAAACGTATTTAGGCTATAAGGAAATATACGTGAACAGTGAGCTGCTGGATAAATTTTATGAAAAACAGGAGCTTCCTGTTTTGGAGATCGCTAACCACTCCTTCTATCCTCATCAATTTGTCATTATGAAAGACATGTATAGAAGTTCGGTCTCAGCGCTTGCCAGGATAGAAGATAACGGAAAGAAACTAAAACCTCTGTTATTTGAAGGGGATTCCATCTGGGGAATAAAACCCAGGAATGTTCAGCAAAAAATGGCGATAGAGCTGCTTTTGCGCAAGGATGTCCATCTCGTCACACTGATCGGCAAAGCGGGGACGGGCAAAACCCTCTTAACCCTTGCAGCAGGGCTTTTGCAGACCGAGGATTTGAAAAAGTACATTAAACTCTTTATTGCAAGGCCAATTGTACCCGTTGGGAAGGACATCGGATATCTTCCTGGTGAAAAGGACGAAAAGCTAAAACCGTGGATGCAGCCGATCTATGACAATCTTGAATATTTGTTTAATGCTAAAAAACAAGGGGAATTGGAAAAAATCCTTGCAGGCATCGGCTCAATCCATGTAGAGGCGCTCACGTATATCAGGGGGCGAAGTTTGCCCGATCAGTTCATCATTATAGATGAAGCTCAAAACCTTACGAAGCATGAAGTGAAAACGATTTTAACAAGGGTAGGAGAAGGGAGCAAGGTGATCCTTTTAGGCGATCCTAAACAGATCGATCACCCTTACCTCGATGAATTTACGAACGGCCTGACCTATGTGGTTGAAAAATTTAAGGACCAGAGCATCAGCGGTCATGTAAAGCTTGAAAAAGGAGAGCGCTCAAGCCTCGCTCAGCTGGCTGCCGACTTGCTTTAGAAGAATGGATAACCAAAGAAATAAACCTGCCGCGGCAGGTTTATTTTATAATAAAGCTTCTGATGTTTTTAATAGGAATTTCTTTATTTCTTCCATCACCGAAATAGAAATGAACGGGCCCGTCTTCCTTTAAGGGTTTTCCGTTTAATGAAAAACCTAACACAGCCTTCAGCCCGTCTTCGAGAGTGATCTCTTCCACGCCGTTCTCTGTATGGATTTCAATATGGGAGGCAGATGCATCGGGTTCAGCATTCTTGATAAAATGTCCGAAGCCGATGCCAAAAGTGCCCGTAGCAATGGTCTCCTTTAGTGACTTCCTGGATGATGGTTTTTTCTCTGGAGGAGCGGATCCTTCAATAATCTCTTTGTCCCAGTGGGAAGAAACTGCTTTTAAATATTTCTCTTCTTTACTCTCCGAGGATTCCTTGTCATCAAAGTATGTCGTAAGATCAAATTTCCTGTCATCGAAGATAAATACGCCGGGATCCATTGAAAGATTATACTTAACTTTTCCTTTTAGTTCTAAAATAAAATCCATTTTACCATGCTCCTATTTGATGTAAAGTTAAATTTTTTCCATGTCTATTCTATCATGAATAGAGTTCATACTGTAATATGTTGATTTTTTAGCTGTCAAACGATATATTAAAGAGTAGAAAGCCAAGTAGAACGGAGGGATGATTTTGTCACCTGAGATGGCAACAGGACATCGAGAAAAGGCATTTGAACTGCTACAGGCGGATGCTGCAAAAATACTGAAATTAATTGAGGTGCAGATGGAAAACCTGACGATGCCGCAATGTCCCCTCTATGAGGAAGTGCTTGATACACAAATGTTTGGACTCTCACGGGAGATTGATTTTGCAGTAAGGCTCAACCTCGTTGATGAGGCAGATGGCAAGGGCTTGCTGGAATCACTTGAACGTCAGCTCTCCGCTTTGCATGAAGCTTCAATGCGGAAATAATAGTTAACTCAAACCGTTATTAGAATGGTTTGAGTTTTTTTATATGATCCGTTCAATTTCAGGAGCATTTTACAAAGTTGTGTTAAAATATTTTTAACTTTATCATACAGAGGGAAAGGAAGTTTTATATACGAACTACTGTTAGGGAAAAGACTACATAAAGGATGTAAGATAATGTTAAAGAAAATGTTTCGGCACTACGATTATTCACTAGTAATTGCAATTTTGGCACTGTGCGGGATAGGTCTTGTCATGGTTTACAGCGCAAGCATCATTGTCTCAATTAACCGTTTTGGCTATTCCAGCAATTACTTCTTTATTCGGCAGTTTATTTTTTTAGGTGCAGGCCTCGTATGTTTCTTGATTGCGATGATTATTCCCTATCAGCTCTATAAAAAACTCATCGTACCCATTGTTTTCGGATCCATCATGCTGCTCATCGCGGTTTTGTTTATCGGAAAAACAACAAACAACGCACAGAGCTGGATATACATAGGACCTGTCGGGTTCCAGCCGGCAGAATTTGTAAAACTTGGACTTGCGATTTACCTTGCAGCGATCTTTTCAAAAAAACAGGACAAGCTCGAAAACTTTGCGGCAAGTGCTCCGCCTTTGAGCGTATTTGCTGTCATGTTTATTTTAATCATGAAACAGCCGGATTTAGGCACCGGGCTGATTATTGCTGCGACTACGGGCATCATTATTCTAAGTTCAGGAATGAAGCCAGGCCATAAACTGATCCTGATTGCATCAGCACTTCTGATTATTGGACTTGGTTCACAGGTTTTAACGAAAGAGCAGAAATCACGCTTTACGGCAGCTTATGAACCTTTCAAAGATCCTCAAGGTGACGGTTTCCAGCTCGTCAATTCATATTTGGCCATTGGTTCTGGAGGCGTTTCCGGTAACGGGCTTGGCCAGAGTATTCAGAAGTATGGTTTTCTTCCAGAGCCCCATACGGACTTCATCATAGCTGTCATAGCAGAAGAGCTTGGCTTTTGGGGAGTCGCGCTGATTATCGGGTTGATCGGCTTTGTCGTAATAAAAGGATTCATTACCGGCCTAAGGAGCAGGGATACTTATGGAAGCCTGCTTGCTTTTGGAATATCAGGGATGGTTGGAATCCAATCCTGCGTTAATCTGGGGGCTGCCATCGGTCTGCTGCCCATTACAGGTGTCCCTTTGCCTTTTATATCGTATGGTGGTTCATCTCTAGTCTTGTTGTTAATTTCCATGGGGATTTTAGTCAATATTTCCTGTCATGTTAATTATAAAAGGAAGCATCAGAAGCCGGAATCTGCACCTGCAAAAGGGAAACTTCACGCGGTGTAATTCCAGGAATAATTAGAGGGAGAGATACCGATGTCACAACAGCAAATCAGAAAAATTTTAGTTGCAAACCGCGGAGAAATTGCCATCCGCATTTTTCGCGCATGTACTGAGCTGGGAATCCGTACGGTAGCGATTTACTCCAAGGAAGATTCAGGTTCCTATCATCGATACAAAGCAGATGAAGCCTATTTGGTTGGAGAAGGTAAAAAACCGATTGATGCTTATTTGGACATTGAAGGTATTATCGCCATTGCAAAAAGGAACGGGATCGACGCTATTCACCCCGGCTATGGGTTCTTATCGGAGAACATCCATTTTGCAAAGCGCTGCGCTGAAGAAAATATTACATTTATCGGACCGAAGCAGGAGCACCTTATTATGTTCGGTGATAAAGTGAAAGCAAGAGAAGTTGCTGTTAGTGCAGGGCTTCCCGTTATTCCAGGCTCAGACGGGCCGGTGAACAGCCTTGATGAAGTAAGGGCATTTGCCGGGGAACATGGTTATCCCATCATCATCAAGGCCTCTCTAGGCGGCGGCGGAAGAGGAATGCGGATCATTAGAAGTGAGAATTCACTGGCGGAAGGTTACGAAAGAGCCAAATCAGAAGCGAAAGCTGCGTTTGGTGAGGATCAAGTATATGTCGAAAAATTTGTTGAAAAGCCAAAGCATATCGAAGTTCAAATTCTTGCTGACTCAGATGGTAACATCGTCCATTTGTTCGAGAGGGACTGCTCTGTACAGAGAAGGCACCAAAAAGTGGTCGAAGTGGCGCCAAGTGTTTCACTCAGCAAGGAATTAAGGCAGGAAATATGCGAATCGGCTGTTCAATTGATGACACATATCGACTATTTAAACGCTGGAACGGTAGAGTTCCTCGTTACGGATGACGGCAGATACTATTTTATTGAAGTAAATCCGCGTGTACAAGTAGAACATACGATAACCGAAATGGTTACCGGCGTTGATATCGTCCAGACACAGATCCGGATTGCGCAGGGGAACCAGCTTCATGGTGATGTGATTGCCATTCCTCATCAAGAGGATATCTCCTGTCACGGATATGCGATCCAGTGCCGGGTAACTACCGAAGATCCAGCCAACAATTTCATGCCTGATACAGGAAAGATTAATGTTTATCGTTCGGGCGGGGGGTTTGGCGTCCGTTTAGATGCTGGGAACGGCTTTCAGGGCGCAGTCATAACACCGCACTATGATTCTTTGCTTGTTAAGCTTTCAACATGGGCTCTGACCTTTGATCAAGCGGCTGCTAAGATGCTCAGGAACCTTAAAGAGTTCCGTATCCGCGGTATAAAAACGAATATTGAATTCCTTGAGAATGTTGTAAAGCACAAGTCGTTTCTTACGGGGAACTATGATACGTCTTTCATTGACACATCAAATGAGCTGTTCATTTTCCCTAAGAGGAAAGACCGGGGAACGAAAATGCTAACGTATATCGGGTCCACAACTGTAAACGGTTTTCCGGGCATGGAAAAAATCAAAAAACCTGCGTTTTCCAAACCGCGACTCCCAAATGTGAAGACAATTGAAAAGCCTGCAGACGGAACGAAACAGATCCTTGAACAGCATGGTGCAGACGGGCTTGTGAATTGGATTAAAGAACAGAAGAAGGTTCTTTTGACCGATACGACCTTTAGGGACGGGCATCAATCCCTGCTGGCTACCCGGATGAGGACGAACGACCTGCTTCATGCGGCAGAACCAACAGCAAAACTATGGCCTTCTATGTTTTCCCTTGAGATGTGGGGAGGAGCTACCTTCGATGTAGCGTATCGTTTCCTGAACGAAGACCCTTGGCATCGTCTCCTCAAGCTTCGTGAAAAAGTTCCAAATATTTTATTCCAAATGCTGCTGCGGGCTTCCAATGCAGTAGGCTACAAAAATTATCCTGATAATGTCATTGAAGAATTTGTAGAAAAATCTTCAGAAGCCGGAATTGATGTATTCCGTATTTTTGATAGTTTGAACTGGGTTGAGGGAATGACAGTTGCGATCGATTCAGTCAGGAAGAACGGAAAAATAGCTGAGGCAGCTCTATGCTATACAGGCGATATTCTTGATTCTTCGAGGACGAAGTATAATGCAGAGTATTATATTAAAATGGCAAAAGAATTAGAAGCCGCTGGTGCGCATATCCTTGCCATCAAGGATATGGCGGGTCTGCTGAAGCCCCAGGCTGCCTATGAACTTGTTTCACGGTTAAAAGAAAATATCAGCCTTCCTGTACACCTGCATACCCATGATACAAGCGGGAACGGAATATTCACTTATTCAAAAGCGATAGATGCAGGAGTGGACATCGTAGACGTTGCTGTGAGCTCAATGGCAGGGGGGACTTCCCAGCCTTCAGCGAACTCGCTCTACTACGCCCTTGCAGGAAATGAGCGCCAGCCTGATGCCGATATCGGCAAACTACAGGAGCTGAGCTCATACTGGGAGGATGTGCGAAAGTATTACCAAGGATTTGAAAGCGGAATGAACGCACCTGATCCAGAAGTATATGAGCATGAGATGCCTGGCGGACAGTTCAGCAATCTTAAACAACAGGCAAAAGCGGTTGGACTTGAAGAAAAATGGGATGATGTGAAAAGAATGTACCGCCGCGTCAACGATATGTTCGGTGATGTTGTAAAGGTGACTCCATCCTCAAAAGTAGTCGGAGATATGGCATTGTTTATGGTTCAGAACGATCTAACAGAAGATGATGTGTATGAAAAAGGAGAAAAGCTGGATTTCCCTGATTCCGTCGTTGAGTTTTTCCAGGGTTATATCGGCCAGCCGTATCAGGGCTTTCCTAAAGAACTTCAGCAGCTGATCCTGAAAGGAAGAGAGTATATCACTCAGCGTCCTGGTGAATTGCTGGAGGCAGCTGACTTTATAGACATTAAAGAGACGCTGTTCCATAAGCTGAACAGGCAAGTGACCAGTTTTGATGCGATATCCTATGCACTTTATCCGAAGGTTTTGTTGGATAGGGAGAGAATGTATGATCAGTTTGGCGATCTTTCAGTACTTGATACCCCGACTTTCTTCTATGGCATGAGGCTGGGTGAGGAAATTGAGGTTGAAATTGAACAAGGTAAAACCCTTATCGTAAAACTGGTATCTATCGGAGAACCGCAAAAAGACGGTACGAGGGTCGTTTATTTTGAGCTCAATGGACAGCCGAGGGAAGTTGTCGTTAAAGATGAAAGCATCAAATCGGCAGTCGCCGTAAAAAGAAAAGTAGATCCGTCCGATCCGGGCCATATTGGCGCAAGCATGCCTGGAACTGTCGTCAAGGTATTGGTAGAAAAGGGCGAAAAAGTTAAAAAAGGTGACCACTTGATGATCACAGAGGCGATGAAAATGGAAACCACCGTCCAGGCACCATACGATGGAATTGTTAAAGAAATCCACGCATCCAACAGCGAAGCAATAGCACCAGGGGATTTATTGATCGAGTTAGCAAAGTAGGAATGCACCCATAAATCTATTGGGGATTTATTGATTGAATTGGCTAAGTAAGATACTTGAATAAATCCTTGATTTTAAAAGAATAGCTTTTTTAAAAGGCATTTCTCTTTTGTGAGAAATGCTTTTTTTATGGAGGATCAGTTCAAAGAAAATTCACAAATTTGTTAAATTTCAGCCTTATACTAAAGTTTGCCAAAACATAGGAATAATATAGGAATCTGTCTATCCGAGTCGAAGTATACAAACCTTTTAAATTGTTTTATAATGTTTTAGAAACATGTCTGCCGTATCACAACATTTTGTGATAAATTTCGCAAATATGTGAGAAAAGAAAGGCGTTTTACATATTGATTTCCGATTCATTACTATTTAGAATAAAATATGGCATTTTACCTGGATAGTTTCTCAAAAACCGGAAATGGAAGGAAACTTGCCTGTAAAGGAGGTGTATACGGTGAGCAAAACTCAAACGACATTTGATGATGCTGACAACGTGATCAAGGCTGATTCTTTACCGGAAGCTAATCCGACAGGTACGTGGAAAGATTTCCTCACAATTGCCAAGATGGGAATCGTTATTTCAAACCTTATCACTGTATTTGCAGGTGTTTTTCTTGCCATAAAGTTTAACGGACTTCTTTTTGCAGATGAGCTGAACGTGCTGGTTCTTGCTGTTGTTGGCTCGGCCTTGGTGATCGCGGGAGGCTGCTGTTTAAACAATTACATAGACCGCGATATTGACGGTTTGATGGATCGTACAATGGACAGACCTACGGTAACTGGAAAGATTGAGGCACATCAAGCATTGTGGATGGGGATTATTTTATCTGCCATTGGTGTCATTCTCCTTGCAATGACAACGCTAACAGCCGCTGTTTTTGGCCTTATTGGTTTATTTGTGTATGTGGTGGTCTACACGATGTGGCTAAAAAGATCTCATTCTATCAATACAGTTGTGGGGGGAATTTCTGGAGCAATGCCGCCGCTGATCGGATGGGCCGCAGTCGATGCAAACCTCGATTTGATGGCTTGGATACTTTTTCTCATTATGTTTCTATGGCAGCCTCCGCATTTTTTGGCACTAGCCATGAAGAGATGTGAAGAGTACAGGAAAGCAGGAATTCCGATGCTTCCAGTCGTTTCAGGATTTAAAATGACAAAGCGCCAGATGATCTGGTATGTAGCTGCTCTCATCCCGGTTTCCTTGTATTTGTACCCATTTGGAAAGGTATTTACCACTATAGCCGCTGTTTTGGGAATCGGCTGGCTGGTCCTTGGTTTATCGGGCATCTGGACAAATGATGACATCAAATGGGCAAGACAGATGTTTGTCTATTCTCTTAATTACTTGACTATCTTATTTGTCGCTATGATTCTCGTAAACATCTAATATCGATTTCAGTCAGGACCAACCCTTGGTTTCGGCTGGATGAATATATTTAAGACCTTTTATATAAAAGGGCTTACATTGATTTGCTATTTGCTGCTTAATGTAAACGGGCACTGGCCGTTTATAACAAGCAGGTAATAGATTTTAGTAGCTGAACTACAACGAGAAAGTGGGGTTTTATGAAGTGATGAGAAATTTGCTGCGTAAAGGGCGGGTAATCCCTTTGTTTGCAATGCTGGCGCTTCTGCTGATGGGTTGTGGTGATCCAACTCTGTCTGCGCTTCTGCCGCAAGGTGAAGTAGCCACCAAACAATACTCTTTAATGGTGCTGAGCCTGGCAATTATGATTTTTGTATTGTTGGTCGTTTTTATCATTTATGTATTTGTTTTAGTGAAATTTCGAAAGCGCAAGGGCGATGACACGATTCCTGAACAAGTGGAAGGAAACCATCTGCTCGAAATTCTTTGGACTGCGATTCCAATCCTTTTACTGATTATTCTGGCGGTTCCAACGGTTATGCAGACTTTCGATGTGTCTGCGAAAGATAAACCTAAAAAGGGAGAGCTATCTTTAAAAGTTACCGGCCATCAGTACTGGTGGGAATTTGAGTATCCGAAAGAAGAGATTATTACGTCACAGGAACTCGTGCTTCCAGTGAACACAAAAGTACACGTCGAGCTGTCTTCAGCTGATGTTATCCACTCTTTCTGGATTCCATCCCTTGCCGGTAAAACGGACACCAACCCAGGTGATGGCAGCAAGAACTACATGTGGATCGAAACAGGAAAGAAAGAACAGGTGTATAAAGGGAAATGTGCTGAATTATGCGGTGCTTCTCATGCCCTCATGGATTTCAAAGTAAAAGTCGTTTCCAAAGAAAAATATGAAGCTTGGGTAGATTCATTCAAGAAGGCAAGCGGCAATGCTACAGGAAATGCTGCTGAAGGACAAGAAATATTTAAAAAGAACTGTTTATCTTGCCACGCGGTAGGCAAAGACGGCGGAAACACCGGCCCTAACCTTACTGGTTTCGGTGATAAACAGCGTGTTGCCGGTGTACTTGAGCACAACAAAGAGAACGTTGAAAAATGGATTAAAAATCCTCAAAAAGTAAAGCCAGGCAATAACATGCCGAACGTGCCCCTTAACGATGAAGAAGTTGACGCAGTAGCTGACTATCTTCTTAGTCTAAAACTTCAATAGACATTAGGAGCTGTTTGTAAAAAGGAGGTAAAAAGGTGTCTACTCACGCAAGTCACACAAAGAGAAGCGGGCTGATGGACTGGCTCACTACTGTTGACCATAAAAAAATCGGTATACTATACCTTATAGCTGGCGGTTTCTTCTTCATTATTGGAGGAATCGAAGCGATGTTAATGCGTATTCAGTTGATAAAACCGGAAAATGACTTTGTCGCTGCCGAGACGTTTAACCAATTGCTGACGATGCACGGTACTACCATGATTTTCTTTGCAGCCATGCCGTTGATTTTTGCTTTTATGAATGCTGTAGTCCCATTGCAGATCGGTGCAAGGGACGTTGCCTTTCCATTTGTTAATGCGTTGGGGTTCTGGCTATTTTTCTTCGGTGGAGTACTACTGAATTTAAGCTGGCTCTTAGGGGGAGCTCCTGATGCTGGTTGGACGGCTTATGCGCCTCTGTCAACAACGTCCGGAGGACCAGGAGTGGACTTTTATGTACTCGGAATTCAGATATCGGGTATAGGAACCCTTATAGGGGGGATTAACTTCCTTGTAACGATCATCAACATGCGTGCACCTGGTATGACATTCATGCGTATGCCTTTGTTTACCTGGACCGCATTCGTTACGTCAGGTTTGATTCTATTCGCATTCCCTCCATTAACGATTGGTTTATTTATGTTATCTTTTGACAGGGTCTTTGATGCAAACTTTTTCAACCCGGACAATGGCGGGAATATCTTGATTTGGGAGCATATCTTCTGGATCTTCGGACACCCGGAAGTTTATATCCTGATCTTGCCTTCATTTGGTGCGATCAGTGAGGTAGTTGCTACATTCTCAAGAAAACGTCTTTTCGGATACAGTGCCATGGTGTTCGCGACCGTTTTGATTGGTTTCTTAGGATTCATGGTTTGGGTCCACCATATGTTTACGGTAGGCCTTGGTCCTGTAGCTAACTCGATTTTTGCCGTAGCAACTATGGCTATCGCTGTTCCTACAGGTGTTAAGATCTTTAACTGGCTTTTTACGATGTGGGGCGGAAGAATCGTATTCTCAACAGCCATGCTTTGGGCGGTTGGATTTATCCCGACATTCGTAATGGGTGGGGTAACAGGAGTTATGCTTGCCATACCTTCAGCCGACTACCAATTCCATGACAGCTATTTTGTTGTTGCCCATTTCCATTATGTAATTGTGGGTGGGGTAATACTTGGACTATTTGCTGGCCTGTACTATTGGTATCCTAGAATGTTTAACAGGGTTTTGAATGAAACTCTTGGAAAAATTCATTTCTGGACGTTCTTTATCGGCTTCCATCTTACATTCTTCCCTCAGCATTTCTTGGGCCTCATGGGTATGCCGCGCCGTGTATTTACATACCTGTCTGGGCAGCAGCTGGATCAATTGAACTTTATCAGTTCAATCGGTGCCTTCTTGATGGCAATCGGTACGATTGTATTATTTATAAACATTATCATCTCAGCTTCAAAAAAATATGCACCTTCTTCCGATCCTTGGAATGGAAGAACATTGGAATGGGCCATTCCGTATCCTACACCTGAATATAACTTTGCACAAACACCATTGGTTCGGGGACTTGATGCCTATTGGATTGAAAAAGCAGCTGGGAATAAAGGCATGACGCCTGCAGAACCAGTGGGGGATATCCACATGCCTAATCCATCCATCCTCCCGCTCTTTATGTCAATCGGGCTTTTTATCGCAGCGTTAGGATTAATTTATAATCATATGACGGTAACAATCATTGGAATAGTCGCCACGTTTATTTGCATGTTCTTACGTTCAATCATTGACGACCATGGCTTCCATATTCACAAAGAAGAAGTTGAAGCTGATTTAAAGGGGGTTAAAGAATAATGCACGCGGATGAACGATTAAATGATGCTAACTTTCCAGAACATCCCGAAAAAGCCACCCTTGAAGGCAAAAATAAATTTTTAGGCTTTTGGCTCTTTCTTGGAGGAGAAACCGTTTTATTTGCAACATTGTTCGGTACCTATTTAGGTCTTCGCCACATGAACATGGACGGACCGACGACTGAGGAGCTGTTTAAGCTTCCTACTGTATTTTTGGCAACAATGCTCCTGTTAACGAGTTCTTTAACGAGCGTGTATGCTGTACTCGCATTGAAACAAAACCGTGTCCGAAATCTTCAGGGGTGGTTCCTTGTAACCTTGTTACTAGGGCTTGGGTTCCTTGGCCTTGAAGTGTATGAATTTATGGAATATGTTCATGAAGGGCATACTTTTACAAGCAGTGCTTTTGGTTCTGCCTTCTATACATTGGTAGGATTCCATGGAGGCCACGTAGCATTCGGCTGCCTTTGGATCATTACACTGCTCGTGCGCAACTGGAATCGCGGAATTACACTTGTAAACGCGCCTAAGTATTATTTATTTGCCCTCTATTGGCATTTTGTAGATGTCGTTTGGGTATTCATTTTCACTGTTGTGTATCTTATGGGGAAGGTGGGTTAAGAAATGGCTAATCACAGCAACCCTGAAACCAGTGTTCACCGCAGCGAGGCACTGCAGCGTAAATTGGCGTTTAAAGAAGAGAGAAAACACCATAATGTTTCATTCATCATGATGATCCTTTTAACTCTGATTGCATTTTACGCCATTTGGAGTGATAAAGTAGCTGATTCTTTTGCAGTACTATTTATCCTGGTACTTGCAGTTGTTCAAGTGTTCTTTCAATTGTATATCTGGATGCATTTAAGTCATAAGGGCCATGACTTCCCGCTTTGGGGAATGGCTGCTGGAATTCTTGTTGCTGCCATCACAGTGGTTGGTATCGCAGGCATGATCTGGACGTCTTAAATAGGAAAATGGCTGCTTAGTGCAGCCATTTTCCATAAATTTTGAATATCCCTGCTTTCCATGGAAAGGAGTTTATATAATGGGTCATACGATGGCACATGAAAAAATCAGTGATTTTAGTTTTTACAGCCTTTATCGGCCGGATATTTTTATCTTAATATTAATGGTTGGAATTTTATATTATAAATTTTATGGCAGCAGGACCTCCAATTTTCAAACGACCAAACTTCAAAAATTCTTTTTTACTGCAGGCCTTGTTTTTTTATATGTCGCTAAGGGCAGTCCTTTGAATGTGATCGGCCATCATTATTTATTCAGCGTTCATATGGTTGAAATGGCAGTGAGCTATTTAGCGGTTCCTCCGCTGATGATTCTTGGAATGCCGCATGGTTTTTACAGAAAGTGGTTCGGACTGCAAAATAAGCTGATGAATACCATTAGTTTTTTAACCAAGCCGCTCATCGCGATCTTGTTATTTATAACCCTTTTTTCCATTTACCATATGCCTGTAATCTTTGATGCAGTTATGGCAAACGGGTTAATCGCTTTAATAAGCCATACGATTTTGCTCCTTACTGCTTTTACCATGTGGTGGCCTGTTTTATGTCCAATTGAAGAGTTGAATACTTTATCTGACCTGCAGAAAGTGGGATATGTATTCGCAAGCGGTGTATTACTTACACCGGCCTGTGCTCTGATCATGTTTGCCAATGATTTGCTCTATGCCACCTATGCAAATGTTCCAGAGCTGTATTCTTTCCTGCCTCCGATGGAAGACCAAATGACGGGTGGAATTGTGATGAAAATTCTTCAAGAGGTGGTCTACGGCTTTGTTCTTGGACACATTTTTTATAAATGGGTGAAAAGAGAACGGGCGAAGGACAAGGAAGACTTGGCACTGATCAAGATGAGTGCAGCAAATAATTCATAAAGCCATGAAGTTAACCGCAAGCCGGTTAACTTTTTTTGTGGAAAAAAAAGAGTTGAAACCGATTATGTCGAATGTTTAACTAGAGAGAATAAGGAGGAAAACCAGTGATAAGAAATCTTGAAAAGAAAGAACTGATGCAATCTCTTGAGCTTTCTCAATATGCATTCAGGTACACATTATCAAAAGAAGAAATCGAAAAGAGACTTAACAATCTCGATCCTGCTACAGTTTACGGTACTTTTGACGAAAATGGAAAGCTATTGGCTAAACTGCACTTGCTGCCTTTCGAGGCTTACTTCGGAGGAAAATCCGTGAAAATGGGCGGCTTGGCGGGAGTGGCGACTTGGCCGGAAAACCGAAGAAAGGGACTGGTCAGGGAACTGCTCAGACATTCTTTGGAGGCAATGAATAGCTCAGGAACCTATCTATCTATGCTTCATCCGTTTTCGGTGAAATTTTACAGGAGCTTTGGATGGGAACTAACGTGTGATTACAAGAAATACAAAATACATAAAACTCAATTCCCGCCCTTCCACGAGGTTAGTGGGAGCGTGGAACGGCTCACTTCCAATGATGGGCACATCCTATACCCGATATACGAACGTTTCTCAGAACGCTATAACGGCTCGTTGAAGCGGAATGAAGCCTGGTGGAACAATAATGTTCTTCGTGACTTGAAAATTGCGCTATACCGAGGAAAAAACAATGAAGGCAAAGGTTACATCCTTTATTCCATAAAAGACAAAGTGATGGTGATCGACGAGTTTGTTGCACTGGACCGAGAAAGCTGGGAAGGGCTTTGGAACTTTATCAGGAATCATGATTCGATGATTGAGGAGGCCACTATCATTGCTCCTCCCGATGATGAACTGGGCTATTATTTAGAAGATCCAAAAATTCATCAGGAGCAGCATAGTTATTTTATGGGGAGAATTGTAAACGTCCTTGAGGCTTTAAAGGATTATCCGTTCAATCAGATTGAAGGCGGGACCTTATTCCTTCACGTGGAAGATGCCTTTGCGGAATGGAATCGAGGAACCTATGCCATTACAGCAGAAGGCAGCCGGCCAAACATAAATTTCTTTCCTGCCAAAGCGGGTGAAAAGTCATGCCAAGTGACGCCTAAACGGGGAATTACCCTTGGAATAAGGGAGTTGTCTGCCATTCTCTTTAATTATAAAAAACCGAAAGATCTATTGCTTCATGGAAGGATTTACGGAAAAGAGGAAGATATTACATTGTTTGAGTCACTGCTCCCAGAGCATACACCTTTTATTTATGACTTTTTTTAAGGAGAAGGATAGGATGCCAAAAAGACAAAATGCCATTGAAGCCGCCAAAAAATTTGTTGATCATTATTTTCCTTCGGGTGAGGTTGCTTTTCTAGCAGGGAGCATCGTCAGAGGAGAGGGTACAGAAAGCTCAGATCTGGATATTGTTATTTTTGATGCTTTGGCAGACCATTCGTTTAGAAAATCATATGTAGAGTACGGATGGCCAATCGAAGCTTTCGTTCACAGCTTTCAATCCTATAAGGTCTTCTTTAAGGAAAACAGAGAAAGGGCAAGGCCTTCACTTCCTCAGATGTGTGCTGAAGGTATTATATTGAAAGACAATGGACAGGCATCTGCGATTAAAAACGAATCTTTAGCTCTGTTAAAAAGAGGCCCATTACCTTGGAAATCCAAAGAAGTAGATGCTGCCCGTTATGGAATCTCAAATCTCCTCGATGATCTTGATGGATCCAACAATCCATTCGAGGATCTTTTCATCGTTTCAAAATTGGCCGAAATGATTCATGAATTCGTGCTTCGGGTGAATGGGTGCTGGATTGGAGAAGGGAAATGGATGGTAAGGGCTTTAAAGGAATTTGACGAAGAGTTTGCGCTGCAATTCGTTCAGGTGTTCGATTCCTACTATAAAAACAGGGATAAAGAGGATGTAGTACGTTTTGCGGATCATGTTCTCGAGCCATATGGCGGACGGCTTTTTGAAGGATATTCACTCGGAAAACATGAATAAAAGTAAACCCTTTCCGAGAGGAAAGGGTTTTTGTTCATGCAGGCTCTATTTAATTTCTTCAATCACTTGATTGATCAGTCTTTTGCAATGGTCCGTAATATTTTTAGGAAACTCCTCATCATATTCTACCCCATGAGGATAATAATGTTTCCCAAGGTAAGGATCAGAGAGTTCGATCTTTGCGTGAGGGGTTTCAACTTCGCCCTCTGTCACACGGCATGGGAAACGCAAGTAGTATACATCACCATTTGTCATATCTTCGAACTTATAATCGTATGTAATTCTTTCATAATCCCATTGTCCTGCCCGGATAATTCCGTGGTTATGCATGATATGTTCAAGAATTGAAAATTGGACAACTTGCCCCTTCAGGCCGCTTTCTTCAAATAACATTTCCTTAACCTCCCACTGTTCATGTAAACCTTTACCTATCTATGATAGTATGAAAGCGTTCAAGATGCAATCGTTGTCATAATATTTCCCCTTTAATGAAGGTTGTATAGAATGTCTGCTAAAGTGAACACTATTCCTGATAAAAAATCTGTTTGGAGGGATTACTTTTGAAAACAATGAGAGACATTATGACAACAAACGTGGATGCTTGTTCACCTCAGGAGACTATCTATGATATTGCAGTGAAAATGAAACAGGATGATGTGGGAGTCATTCCAGTATGTGAAGGAAAGAAACTTCTCGGGGTGATCACGGACAGAGATATCGTAATCAGGGCGGTGGCTGAAAAAAAACAAGGATCAACGAGAGTGACAGATGTTATGAGCAGTGAACTCGTGACAGGCAGCCCCGACATGACCATCGAAGAAGCTTCCAAACTTATGTCCAAGGATCAGATACGCCGCTTGCCGATTGTGGAGAACAGCACATTAGTTGGAATTGTTTCGCTTGGTGACATCGCAGTGCACAAAGAAACAGACTCAAAAGCAGGTATCGCATTAAGTGAAATATCGGAACATAGAGATCAGCTTCAGTAAATCAGAAGAAAAGGTTATGTAAAAAAGCGCCTAATTAAGGTGCTTTTTTAATTTATAGACAAATTCCACATTTGTGAGATACAGTTATGACAGGTATGTTTTGAAGGGAGAACCACTTTTGAAGAAAACTGCAATTCTAACTTTTTTAGGAATTCTGATTACTTTTTTCTTTTTGGACAGCTGTGATCAAAATACGTATAACGACCCTGGAAGACAAGAGCAGCATAATATTCCCCAGGAGAGTATTCACACGTTGAAAATTGAAAAGTCGACTGTGGCTAATTTGGTGGGCAAAGGCGAAAGCTATCTGACCAAACGGCTCGGGCCGCCTGACCGGATCGACCCATCGTCCTATGGTTATGACTGGTATGTTTATTCCAGATCAGAAAACCAGTATTTGCAGGCTGGCGTGAAAGACAATAAAGTGGTTACCATTTTTGCAGCAGGGGATGGAGTGCCGAATAAGCCGTTTAAGATTGGCCAGCCTGTAACTTCCATTCTTAAGCGCGTTCCCGTAAAAAGTGAGGTCACCGTTAAAAAGGGTCATGATTTCTTCCGTTTTGAACTTTCGGAGGAAGAAATGAATACCCGGCCGCTGATTCCTTTTCATGGTATATACGCCCAGCTGTATTTTGATAAATTTACACAGGAGCTTTCGAGTATCAGGTATCTGGATAAAGAAACGTTGCTGATACAAAGGCCTTATTCTGTCGTATATAGAGGAAGCTTGAAAAAGCAGCCATCATTTTCAAGGGAAAAGCAAAGAAAAATAGAAAAAGGCCAAGAACAGCAGATTTTGGATATTACGAACGTTATTCGCCTACAACATGGTTTGGAACCTTTGGAATGGGATAGCAGGGCAGCGAACGTAGCGTTTCTTCACAGCAAGGAAATGGAAGATCTCCACTATTTTTCTCATACGTCCCCAGCTTCCGGTGATTTGGCTGACCGCCTGGATGCGGGAAAAGTGAAGTATACACAAGCTGGTGAGAACATCGCGGCAAAGTATACAGATGGCCCGGCTGCCGTCGAAGGATGGCTGAATAGCCAAGGTCACCGGGAAGCGCTCTTAAATAAGGAATATAGCCGGCTGGGTGTAGGAGTTTATAGGAGCAATTTTACTCAGAATTTTATTACGCCTTGATGAGGGATAAGGGAGAGGATTCTCCCTTATTTTTTAATGATAAAAAATGTTCCGGTCGAGACGGCAACTAATTGATTTTGGTCTCCGTAAACTTTAGCTTCCATAACAATAACCTTTTTACCGCGGCTGAGTACTTCCGCTTTGCACCGAAGAAATTTTCCTGTCCCTGGTGAAGTATAGTTTACTTTCATTTCCATAGTAACAGCAGCTGAACCTTCAGGAAGTGTCAGGCTTGCTGCTGTACCCATAGCGGTATCCATCAGAGTTGCCGTGAGCCCGCCATGCACCATTCCTAAAGTATTGCTTAATAATGGAGTAATCGGTATGGTAATTTCCAGGTTATGATCGTCAATGATGTTCAAATGCATATCCATCAGGCTCGATATGTAAGAGGAACGTGTATTTTCCCTTTTATTTTTTAGGCTTTTCATTATCCCTGAAAGTAGATGAATTTCTTCATCTGAGGCTTCTGCTATGAAGGAAGCCAATTCATCGTAAAGTCCCATCTTTATTTCCTCTCTCTCTCTCTCTAGTTGCAACACCCGGCTGCTCTTCAATTTTGACATAAAGAGCAAAGGTTAACAATGATGTTTAACCATCAGCACTGCAAAAATAGGCGCACCTTTTTATAGGCGGAACTGTATCATGTAGTAGGTGAATTCTAGTCGTTGAAGGACAGCCGGGGGTGAGAAGATGAAAAAAGACGTTGAGGCATTCCGAATATTTGTTCAGAAACATCCTAAGCTGATAAGTGAAGTCCGTTCAAATAAACGTTCGTGGAGGGATGTTTATGAAGACTGGTATTTCCTCGGAGAAGAACATGAAAGCTGGGATCCGTTCAAGTCGGTTCCAGATGAGGAGGCGGTAAAGAGCGATCATTTCAGGGGGCTGAAAGAAAGAAAGCAGAAACAGGCACCAGCTGATCAACCGCCAAAAAAAGAGATTACAGTCGGCGATGTTTTCTCCATGTTTCGGGACATCAATGTCAGTGAGCTTCAGCAGCACATTGCCCAGTTCAGCGGGGCAATCGAAGGCATTCACCAGCTGCTAAAGCAATTTCAGGGCAGCAAGCCCGTTCAGGGTCCGCCGACCAAACCAGGTGAAAGTTATTTTTCTATTTTTAAAGACTAAGGGGTGTGCCGGATGAGAAGAGAAATTATCGATTATTTAAATACAAGGCCGGATCTCAAATTTTTTATTCGGGAACAGCCTCGATGGTATCGCGATCTTTCGAGGAATCCTCTCCTGCTGGAAGTTATGGAAAATGAAGCGAATGTGTTCTTTGGAAGAACATTTGGCCAGAGGATCGATAAGTTTCACAACCAAGTGAAAACGGTAGGCTTAATGATTGATTTTCTGAGTATGATGGGAAAAGGGGAAGACCTATAGGCCTGCTATAGGCTTCTCTATTCACCGTATAAAAAGAATAATCCAATTTACCGGTTCTTTCCGGAAGATAAAAGGTAATCATGGATTTTTTTCTCTGGAGATACATCGATGTGGTTAAACGCCTGGTTGCCAAACAGAACATTGAATTCCAGGATATAAAAACGGCCGTTCGCCGCAACGATATCAAAGCCGGCATGATTAATGTTTAGTTCTTTAGACACACGAAGGACAAGCTCTAATGCTTCTCGAGGAATGTCATCAAATGAAATGGTTCCGCCTTGGCTTACATTATTATGAAAGCCGTTGCTGCCTATACGCCAATAACTGCCGATAATCTCATCGCCAACCACACATACTCGAAGGTCACGGTCGATCGGTAGATATTCCTGTACATAGAAAACATCGTTTGCTTGTGCGTACTCATCAAATTCCTGCTCGTTATGAATGAGAAACACACCTTTTCCCATCGAATTCCGGATTTCTTTGGCAACAAAGGGAAATGGAAACGATTCCAGCACTTTCCGCTTGTTCTCTCTGGAATTTCCGAGGATTTCGGTGTAGGGAAGGTTTTCTGGACAAACCGTCCACAGCGCGCGTGTCATTTCCATTTTGCTGTACCCGAGCTGAATGCTTTCAATGCTAGGAAATATTTTTTTCTTCATACCATAGACCAGTGAATTTACCTGCCAATTTTCGGGGAAAAGAAGAACGTCGGCTGCTTTAATTTTATCAAGTTCTTTAAACATGTTATCGGGCTTCACATATTGTATATTAGGTATTCCAATCGTTCTAAAAGGATTAAACGTCACAAGTTTCATTTGGGATCCTCGCTCTCCAAGTCTTTCAAACGAGAGTATTATACTTTTTTTCAACGAATGGAGTCAACGTTATTTGGCTGATTTTCTTTTATCTCGTAAAAAATTCAGCTATAATAGGATGAAACCAAAAAGAATAAGTAATCATTGCAGGGAGTGAGAGGGATGTTGGGATCAGTGCTGGATATTGAACTGCTGGATGAATCCTATTCTCTCGGAAAAATGATAGCTGAATCTGAAGCTGCCATACAATACCGAGTGTGTAAATATAATCTTGAACAAGACGCAAACGCACAGAAACTTATCATGGAATTCAATAGAGCAAAAGAATTGTATGAAGAAGTGCAGCGTTTTGGAAAATATCATCCTGATTATAAGACCGTATCAACAAAGGTAAGGGTTTTAAAAAGGGAACTTGATTTTAATGAGACCATCGCTGGTTTCAAAAAAGCCGAGAAGGAACTGGAAAGTCTGTTGAACGAATGCAGTTCTCTGATCGCCGGCAGCGTTTCGGAGCATATCAAAGTACCTACGGGCAATCCATTTTTTGATTCGAAAAGCTGCAGCGGAGGATGCGGAAGCGGCGGAGGATGCAGCTGCAGTTAAGAGCTCTTCACGGAGCTCTATTTTTTCTATATTAATGATAGCGGATACAATCCTCACAAAGGTTGCCGCAGCAAAACATCTTCATTTGAGGAACAAGAAAACGAAATCGGAATACATATAAATCAGAATCTGTCCGTACATAGGATAATTCTGCATTTAGCCTACTGCCCTTCATGGCCTGCATCGAGCGGTTCTTCAGCTCTTCCTCAATTTTTGTTCGATCCGCCGTGCCATCCGTTCTAATATAGAGAAAGGGCAAACCGGTGATCAGTTTCTTTTCGGCCGAGTGGACAAAGGGCGTCTGCCGTATGGCCTCGAGGAAACTGTTCCAAATGTGATCCAGATCCATAAGGAAATCCCTCCCTTTCTTAAATGGGATGAAATTGCAGACTGATCATAATCGTGCTAGACTAAAAAAAATGATGGTGGTAAAGGAGTATTTTATGATTGGAAACCGAATGGGGCTTGCGGTTTATTTGCATTCATTGAAATTTTCTAAGCAGCTGAGAAGATATGGAAATGTGCATTACATTTCTAAACGGATGAAATATGCGGTAATTTATTGCGATGGTTCTAAAATAGAAGATGTTGCGAGTAAACTTGAATCTCTTCATTTCGTAAAAGAAGTGAAACGATCCTTTAAACATGAAATTAAAACAGAATATGAGAGCAAGATTCCGGATAAAGCAAAGGAATATGATTATAAGATGGGATTATGAAGTAGGATGACCCGAAAACAGGATTGGGTCATCTTTTTTTATGCTCAGATTCAGCAATGCGCTTTACTTATGACAATGGCGGAATAAGATAGTTTAAGCGCAAAATACCGGTCAGATAGTGGTAATACAGCTCTTTCTCTTCAAAGTCGCCAGAAGGTTTCACGTCAAACATGATGATCTCTTTTTCAAGTTTTCGTGAGAGCTCTTCAAAAAGCTTAAAACGTTTTGAATCGGCAGGAATTCCTTCACGGCATATGTACAGCGGCTGAAAATTCCCTTCGTTTGCAGGATCCAGAACGACAATGAATGAAGCTTTTGGATTGCCATGAATCTCTGTTCTCAGACAGAGCAGCTGACTGACTCTTCTTTTGTTTGTTTCAGCAATTTCCATGAGTTCATAAATATCCGAGTAGCCTTCTCCAAGCTCTATAAAACGCTGAATCATACGATTCGATGCCCCCTTTCTATCTTTGACTTTAGCACACAAGGCTAAGGCTGAAAAGTGAAAGCCAGCCCTGTTCCATAAAAAAAACCCGCAGAACTTCTGCGGGTTGCCCAAGGATAAGTAAAAACACTTTTACTATCTTTAAGGCGATGGGAGAGGAGAAACCGGAGGAAGAACTTATGGGGAAGTAAGTCTTCTCCGCGGTTGGCAACAACATCAGTTAAGGGATGTTGTTATCTTTAGTATGGCCCCAGCCGGATTTTCTATACTTTCAACGGACAAAATTACTGTCAGTTTCTGTTTATTCTAAAATAAATGTGATAGGATAATGAAGAAATGACGGCATAGACCGTTGCGAGACCATTTTATTACTTCATGTTAGGTGTGGAAAAAATGAGAGTAATTTCAGGAGAATGCAAGGGCAGACCTTTAAAGGCTGTTCCTGGACAGTCGACACGTCCAACAACAGATAAAATTAAAGAATCGCTTTTTAATATTATCGGTCCTTATTTTGCAGGCGGGGCCGGACTGGATCTGTATGGAGGAAGCGGCGGGCTCGGGATTGAGGCCCTAAGCCGGGGAATGGATAAAATGATCTTTGTAGACCGTGATCCTAAAGCCGCAGAGACGATTAAAAACAATATTAAAGCATGCGGTTATGAAGAGAAGACTGAAGTATATAGAATTGAATCCCATCGGGCATTAAAAGCATTAAAAAAAAGGGAGTTTCAATTTGATCTCGTTCTTCTTGATCCTCCTTACGCAAAGCAGCGGATTGCTGACGACATGGAAAAGCTGGATGAATATGGACTGTTAAGTGATGGGGTTCAGGTCGTTGCAGAACATGATCCAGGGGTAATTCTTCCTTCCTCGATCGGAAGTTTAAAAAGAGTCAGAGAAGAGACGTATGGGAGCACGAAGCTCTCTTTGTACTTGAAGAGAGACGAATAAATATACACACAAGAGGAGGCCAGCATGGCGAATATAGCCGTTTGTTCTGGAAGTTTTGACCCTGTCACACTTGGACATTTGGATATTATTAACCGGGGGGCAAAGATTTTTGACGAGGTGATCGTTGTTGTAGCCAATAATCAAAATAAGAGCCCGCTGTTTTCTGTAGAAGAACGAATGAGCCTGCTTCAGGAAGTGACAAAGGACATTCCGAATGTTCGTGTCGATTCTTTCAGCGGTCTGCTGATCGACTATGTTAAAAGTGCAGGCGCGAATGTCATTCTTCGCGGACTTCGGGCCGTATCGGATTTTGAATATGAAATGCAGATTGCCTCAATAAACAAAAAGCTGGATGAAGATATTGAGACGTTTTTTATGATGACAAATAATCAGTATTCCTTCTTAAGTTCCAGTATCGTGAAAGAGGCTGCCAAATACCATGCTTCCGTAGAAGGACTCGTTCCGCCTGGCGTACAGGATGCATTAATACAGAAATTCAGAAACCCCCGTTAATGGAAACGGGGGTGTTTTTTGTTAAGAGAATGCTTAAGTCCCCATAGTAAAACAGAAAGAATAAGAGTAGCAAGGGTAAGACAGGAACCGTATTTGATTAAGATATGCCAAAATTTCTCCCAAGGAAACAGAGTTAACTGGTTCTGCGCCCAGACTGAAACCGATGATTTCGAACTGCTGGAAAGAAACAAAGGGAAGAACAGCATGGCCAATACAGAAGCATACAGTCCGTGCAAAAGTCTCGCAAAAAAGAACGGCTTGAATCGTATATCCGTTTCCGCCAGAATACTGGCCACTTGTGCCTGAACAGAAAACCCGCTGAACGCCAGAATGAAACTGACGATGACACCTTGCTGTAAAAGGATGCTGGAGCTTTCGCTCGCGAGCTTGCTTCCCATAGTGATCTCAAACATTCCGGTAATGAGGGGATAACTTAAAGAACTCGAAATGGAAAGTATCGATAAACCTTTATCAAGAAAATGTGCAAGAATCGGTGTAATCGCCAATAGGTTCAGAACTTTATTGATGACAGAAAACAAAATGATAAATCCTCCGATCATCAACAATGTACTCGTGGATGATTGAACAGCATCACCCAGCAGCTTCCCGATGGGCCGGCCATCAGCCAGCCTGGCTTGATGCATTTTTTGCAGCGCACTCAATGGTTCGTATCTCGGGACCAAACCTTTCAATTCATTGCCTTTCTTCGTTTTCTTTCCATGAAATCTCATCGTGAGACCAACAAGAATATTTCCGGCATAGTGGCTTAAAGCGAGGATGATACCAAGAGTCGGATGATTAAAAAAACCGACAGCCACTGCACCAAAGATAAAAAGCGGGTTGGAACAGTTCGTAAAAGAGACGAGTCTTTCTGCTTCAATAGTAGTAATTTCTTTTTGCTGCCACAGCCTTGCGGTTAGTTTGGCCCCTGCCGGGAAACCGGAGGATAACCCCATAGCCCAGACAAATCCACCTGAACCGGGCACCTTAAACAAAGGTCGCATTAACGGTTCAAAAAGGACTCCGAAAAAATGCACGACACCAAACCCGATCAAGATCTCAGAAAGGATAAAAAAGGGTAAAAGAGAAGGGAATACTACCTCCCACCACATCTTCAAACCATCAAGTGAAGCTTCAAAAGCCGCTTTTGGAAAGATCATGACCGCAGCAGCGAGTGTGACTGCACCTAAAGAAAGTACGATCGACTTGTAAAAATTCCACTTCACTTTCATCCCCCGTTTCATCAAGAGAGACCGATCAGCGGTCCCTTGTCCATCTATATATTTATACGTATAGACAAGTAAATTAGACCATATCTTAAAAAGGACAATAGGTTAGGAGGAGTCTTTGATGCAGAGGCCGATCATCGGTTTGGCACTTGGGTCAGGAGGAGCTAGGGGGTTTGCTCACATAGGGGTGATCAAAGCCCTTCGCGAAGCGGATATACCGATTGATATGATCGCTGGAAGCAGTATGGGTGCCCTTGTCGGAGCTATGGTCGGAATGGGGCATAACAATGAGAATCTCATAAAAATGGCAACTTTGTTTAAAAGAAAGTATTATATGGATTATACGGTTCCCAAAATGGGATTTGTTTCTGGGAAAAAAATTAAGGAACTTGTCCGTCTGCTCACACAAAATAAAAAGATAGAAGACACGATCATCCCGCTTTCAATTGTCGCCACAGATTTGATCAAAGGTGAAAAGGTTGTTTTCAGAAACGGTCCGATTGCAGAGGCGGTTCGTGCAAGTATTTCCATTCCGGGCATTTTTGTCCCAGAAAAAATAGACGGCAGGCTGCTTGTTGATGGAGGAGTGATTGAAAGAGTGCCGGCAGCTGTTGTAAGGGAAATGGGGGCGGATATTGTGATCGCTGTTGATATCTCCCATTTTAAAGCACAGCCGGAGATGGCTTCCATTCTGGACGTTATTGTCCAGAGCATTGATATCATGCAAAGAGAAATTGTTCGATATCATGAAATTTCTGCTGATATTATGATCAGGCCAATGGTTGAACAATACAGCTCGACTGCTTTTAAAAATGTAAATGAAATCATCTCGATTGGTGAAGAAGCAGGAAAGAGTAAAATTGGGATGATTAAAAGGAAAATTGAAACTTGGAAGGAGAACAATCATGAAAGACCATCAAAATCCCCGGAGATCGAACCGGATCAGTAAGCTGTCACTTCTCGGGGTTATCGTGCTGGCACTTGTCATCGCACTTTATCCACTGCCCTACTATGTGACTTCGCCAGGAAGCGCCAATGAACTTGCACCCATTATTCACGTGAAAGATGGAGACAAAGAAAAAGGAAGTTTCATGCTGACCACAGTACGAATTGGAAAAGCCAATATTCCGCAATATTTATATGCAAAAGTAAGCGATTACCGGGAACTCCTTCCGGCAAAAGAAGTGCGTTCTGATGATGAAACCGATGAAGAGTACAACCAGCGTCAGCTTCAAATGATGCAGGATTCCCAGCATGCTGCAACTGTTGTTGCTTATCGTAAAGCAGGAAAAAGTGTAAAGATCATCAGCAAAGGAGTATATGTCACTGGAATTATTTCAGGAATGCCTGCGGAAGGTAAACTAAAAGTCGGAGATGAAATTACAGAGTTGGATGGAAAACCGGTTAAAACAACAGAAGAACTCTTGGAAACCCTTGGCGGGAAAAAAGCGGGAGACAAAGTACAATTAAAAGTCCTCAGAGGGAAAAAATCGTTCACAAAGACTGTAGCCCTCGCCAAATTCCCTAAGAAGCTCAGCCAGAATAATGAAAAGAAGTCCGGTATCGGTATTACATACCCTGTAACAGATGTAGAGATCAAAGTGGATCCGCCCATTAACATCAAAACAAGTGAAATCGGCGGCCCCTCAGCAGGTTTAATGTTTTCTTTAGAAATATTGAACCAGCTCACAAAAGGAGACATGACCAAAGGCCATAGGATTGCAGGGACAGGGACAATAAATATTAATGAAGAAGTTGGCCCGATCGGGGGCATACAGCAGAAAATTGTGGCAGCGGATAAAGCTGGAGCTGAAATTTTCTTTGCGCCAGTCAGCGCCAATAATTATAAGGATGCTAAAAAAGCAGCGAAGGATATTAATACGGATATGAAAATTGTACCCGTTAAAAAAATGGATGACGCCCTCAATTATCTGAAGAAATTAAAATAAAAAGCAGAGGCCTATTGAAAGAGGCTTCTGCTCCTGTCATAACGTAAAGGAGGGGTACTGTACTCTTCCTTTATTTTTTTTGTTAGAACGGATTGCGGATATCCTGCATAATAGATCGATGAAACACGCTGTTCGAGTTCAAGCATCGGGTGATTGTGCTGGGAAACGGTCGAGACAATCGGAACGTTCACTTCATTCTTGCGTGTTTTCAAGTATTGCTGTCCTTCATCGCTCATCCCGAGGATACGAATGTAGGGAGGCTTTTGGCTGATCCATTCTGCGGCTGCTCTTTTGTTCACATTGTGCAAAATATGAAGGCACATCCTCTGAAGCCTCGTCCATGTATAGCGCTTTGTTTTTAATGCGGACATAAACTCATGAAAATCATTGGTCCCGGTGATGACTGAACGGAGACGATGCTCCAAGCCTTCTTCTGTTTCATACAGCTCTCTCAACTGCTCTGGTGTTGATGAGAGCAATTTATATCTTAGCAACGGGTACAGGTTTTCCCAAGTGGTAAAAGTGCCAGATTCCTTCAAATGTTTTATTAGTATATCCCGCGTGTAGCCAGGAACCGCTTCATCAATCATTGTGATGTCTATTTTTTCAGATTCCAATAATGTTTTTCGGATGGCGGTAGCACTTGCGATTTTATGTGCAGTGATTTGATCATCGTGGTACGCAGCGCCAATCCGTTTGATCGTCTCGGGCCTGATTGGAAATTGGTGGCTCAGAATGGATTTCACATATTCAATGCCTAAAATGTTGTTAGGCTTGGACAGATCCAATACCTGATCACCTAATGAAAGTGCCCCAGCAGCAAGGGAAGACGCCTTCGGATAGGAATGACCTTGTTTAATGTATGAACGAAAAGAATCATCATACAGTGTCTTCTGCTTCTCCAGTTCAGAAATGGTGTGGTAGAATGAATCCATGTTTCCTGATTCACTGCCAAAACAGATAGCGTCAACACCCATTTCATTTAACAAAATGACACTGGATTGGGCAAAAACGGGGGCAGGTGAGACGGCGAACAGGTAAGGAAGTTCAATAACCAGGTCAGCGCCTCCCATAAGGGCTGTTCTTGTCCGTTCCCACTTCGAAAGGATGGCGGGTTCACCACGCTGCAGGAAGTTTCCGCTCATGACGGCAACAATTATGTCACTTTCTGTTTGTTTTTTTGATTGTTGCAAATGATAAGAATGTCCATTATGGAAAGGATTATATTCAACAATAATTCCGCAGGCCTTCACGGATTAACCTCCTTTTTGAATCGCCTTCTTGTTACTTCTAGTTTAACGCGAATTACTGTTTCTTTAAAGAACATGCTGTAAAGATATTATGTTGACATTTCTCTTTATGGCCGATATAATTATTACTGTTGCCTTGAGGTGAAAATAGATGAAATGGTCACTACAGGAATTAAAAAACTTTTATCGAAAACCGCTTGAATTTGATGAGTATGTTGATGCAAGTGAAATTAAATCGCTTGATAAAGAAATTCGCGATATACCGCCTGTTCATGTTAGCGGACATGCCGATGTAACACAGCAAAAGGCCACATTCTACCTGAAAATTGAGGGAGAAATGGTTCTTCCTTGCTCGAATACGCTGGCCGATGTCCATTTTCCATTTTCGATAAAGACAACCGAAATCTTTCTTCTGGATCCCTCATATAAGGTACCGGTTGAAGAAGAGAACCTTCATACGGTTGAAGGGCATTTCCTCAATCTGATGCCTTATATACAAGAGCATATTCTGCTTGAAAAGCCGATCAAAGTGGTAGCCTCGCCTGATGCCAAGGATAAAAAGGCTCCGCCTGAAGGAGAAGGATGGCAGGTCGTTACAGAGGAAGAACGCAAGAACAAGATTGATCCTAGACTTGCGGATCTTGCCAAGTTTTTTGACAAAGACAAATCGTAAATTGGAAATCTGATGCAGATTCAGACAAAGCCAATACCCCATTTTAAGGAGGTGGATAACATGGCAGTACCTTTTCGCAGAACTTCCCAAACCCGCCAAGCAAAGCGCCGTACTCATTACAAGCTTGAAATGCCTGGTATGGTAAAATGTCCACAATGTGGAGAATACAAACTTTCTCACCGTGTATGCCGTGAATGCGGTTCATACAAAGGAAAAGAAGTAATTAGCAAATAAAAAGAAACAGGAAGCACATCCGCTTCCTGTTTTTTTTTGGACAATAAAGGGATTTCCCATATTAAAACCGAACTATATGGGTGACATAAAGGGGGAATAAGATGGAAAAAGTAACGTATTCAATCGAAAACGAAACCGGATGGATCACCATCAACCGTCCTGAAGTCAGAAATGCCGTAGACTTTCAAGTCATGGATCAATTGGATCATTACATAACAGAGGCCAGTAAAAATGAAACAGTGAAAATACTTGTCATCCGGGGCGCTGGAAAACAGGCTTTTTGTGCAGGAGGCGACCTGCGGGCGTTTTCAGGGCTCAAAACAGAAAGGCAAGCGCATACCATGCTGTCAAAGATGGGAGAAGTGCTAAAGCATCTGTTTTTATTTCCTAAGCCGACTGCGGCATTGATCAACGGAACGGCTGTGGGTGGAGGGTGTGAAATCGCAGCTGCCTGCGATATCAGAATCGCTTCTGCAAATGTAAAAGTAGGTTTTGTGCAGGGTACTCTCGGGATTACTACCGGCTGGGGCGGAGGCACTTACCTCATGGAGCGTGTCCGAAAGCTGGATGCTTTGGATATGCTTTGGAGCGCCGGAAAGCTAACGGCAAAACAGGCGGCCGACAAAGGATTCTTACAGTATCTGATCAAAGATGGAGATATTCAAACGGAATGCACTAAATATTTAAGACGCTACACAGAACATTCAGTCAATGTATTGAAGGCATATAAGCAGGTATATCTCAGGAGTCTTCCCCTTCATGAAATAAACAAGCGGGTGGATGAAGAAATAAAAACATGCGCAAAACTCTGGGAATCAGAAAATCACCACCATGCAGTGGCTGCTTTTTTCAATAATACCAATTGATTTTCCCATTCCTTTCATACTTGGTATAGTATCCTGGCGAAATGGAAATCGTACGATGGAGACCTCTTATTAATAGAACAAAAGTCTATCTTTTCTATTAATTGCATAACTATGTAAAAACGACATAAACGATGGAGGGATTAGGTTGACTGTTGTTCGCCAGGATGCTTGGAACCAGGAAGAAGATGTATTGCTTGCGGATGTTGTACTTCGCCATATCAGAGAAGGGAGCACTCAGCTCGCAGCCTTTGAAGAAGTGGGTGAAAAACTGTCAAGGACGTCTGCCGCCTGCGGGTTCAGATGGAATTCTTTGATCAGAAAAAGATACGAATCAGCGATTGCCATAGCCAAGAGACAGCGGAAAGAACGGAGTAAAGGTAAGAATAGCGGCTATGAGGAAAGCAGGGAAGACAATGTAATGCATGCTGGTAAAAGAGATGAATATGTCGTTGCGAAAGAAAAGTCGTTATCTCTTGATGATGTCATTGTCTTCTTGAAGAATTTTAAATCTACCGAAGAGCGGCGTTCAGACCAAGAACTGGCTAAACTCAGAACTCAGGTAGAGGAACTGAAGCTGCAAAATGCACAATTTCAGTCGCATCTGCAAAAGCTTAATCATGAATATCAGCTCGTTTGTGAAGACTATAAGGCACTGATCGAAATCATGGACCGTGCGAGAAAAATGGTGGCGACCGACGAGGATGGGGGCAATCATCTCACATTCAAAGTAGATGGTCTACAAAAACTGGAAAAATAAAAAAGATGGCGCTTATCGCCATCTTTTTTATTTTTGCTTATTGCGTTTGTTCTGTTACACCCTTTGGATAGTACACATATGGATTTTCCCCGCGGTCCCTTTCTTTATTATACGTAACGCCTTCAAAGTCCATTTTTTCCCAGAAACCGCTCGACTGTTGTCTTCCATTGGTTTTAATGGGAAGGTTGAAAGATTGTGCAAATCGTACCAGTGCTTTACCGTAGCCTTTCCTTTGGAACTGCGGGAGTACTTCAAGCTTCCACAATTCGAAGTAGTCCTGCGGAGGGCTGAAATAACGGTCGTAGGCTGCCTCAATCCGATATAAGCTCATTCTGGCCACTAGTTTGTCTCCGAAATAGATGCCGTAAAAAGGAGACTCACTATCATTTTCAATAATGTTATCTTGAAGGTCCTCAAGCATGGACAGCTCTTGAATCCCGTATTCTTTGAACTGCTTAAATTCTTCTAATGTTTTATAGTTGATGACTAAGCGTTTAACTGTATACGTGTCAATGGTGCTCATTCTTTGTTCCCCCTCAAATGACTGTTGATTATCTTTTCCTTTAGTATATACCAATTATGCAAAAAATTCTTTAAAAAAGAAATATTCGTTTTGTAGCCGCTTGCAAAAGGAGAATGCTAGTTTTTGTCGAATAAGTCAAGAGTCATCGAAGGGAGGATATAAATGAAGAAGTTATTGATCGCTAACCGCGGAGAAATTGCAGGGAGAATCGTTAAAACGTGTTCTGAAATGGGAATTGAATCGATTGTGGTTTATTCGGATGCAGATAAGGATCTTCCCTATGTTCAGCAGGCCAGCCGTGCTTATCATCTTGGAGAGCCGCCAGTTATTAAATCTTATTTAAACCAGGACAAAATTATTGAGATTGCACTGTCTGAAAAGGTTGATGCGATTCATCCAGGCTATGGATTCCTCTCCGAAAATGGGGAGTTTGCTAAAAAAATAGAAGAAATGGGCATTACCTTTATTGGTCCTTCACCAGACGTAGTCGAGGCGATGGGAGACAAAGTTGAGGCGAGAAGAACCATGGAGAAAGCAGGAGTTCCTGTTGTCCCAGGAACAACAGATCCGATTGCAGACGTGGAACAAGCGGCAGTTATCGCCGGTAACATCGGTTATCCCGTTATGCTGAAAGCAAGTGCAGGAGGCGGAGGAATCGGCATGGTCCGCTGCGATGATGAAGAAACCCTTCGAAAACAGTTCCTCTCCAGCCAGCAGAGAGCAAAGATGTACTTCGGCAGCGACCGTATGTTTATCGAGAAATTTATCAGCCCTGCACGCCATATTGAAATTCAAATATTTGGTGACAGCCAAGGGAACATCATTCATTTGTTTGAAAGAGATTGTTCGATTCAGAGGCGTCATCAAAAAGTCATCGAAGAATCTCCATCTCCTTATTTAACTGAAAAACTGCGGGAAGAAATGGGGGAAGCTGCCGTTAAAGCAGCCCGGTCTGTCTCTTATACGAATGCGGGAACCGTCGAGTTTATCGTGGATGGTGAAGGGAATTTTTATTTCCTAGAAATGAATACACGTCTGCAGGTCGAGCATCCGGTAACAGAAATGACCACAGGTTTGGATCTTGTTAGATGGCAGATTGATGTAGCCGAAGGCCGATCGCTCCCTCTCCTGCAGAATGAAGTGCAGCAGAACGGCCACAGCATGGAGTTCCGCTTATATGCCGAGGATCCAGTGAAATTTCTTCCATCGCCAGGGAAAATTGAAGAATTAGTATTCCCTGAAGCGGACGGAATTCGAATTGATGCTGGTTATGAAGCAAACAACACCGTTTCACCTTTCTATGATCCGATGATTGCTAAAATTATTGTAAGCGATTCCAACAGGGAACAGTGCTTGAAGAAAGCTGCTCAGTTCTTCAAGGCATTTAAGGTGAGCGGCATAAAAACAAATGCCCCATTGTTCAGGAAGATTCTTGAGGACCCTGATTTTCAAAGCGGAGTTTATACAACCGGTTTCTTGAGCGAGAACCCAAAAGTCGTCTAACAAAAAACTAAAGCCTAGGAGTGTATGCGAAATGAAACAAGTTATAGCATCAATGGCAGGCACAGTGTGGAATATTGCTGTATCAGAAGGAGAACAGGTATCAGCAGGACAAAGTGTGGTCATTCTTGAATCAATGAAGATGGAAATCCCGGTTGAAGCCGAGTCGGCAGGAAAGGTCGAAGAAATTAAAGTGGCAGTTGGAGATTTTGTAAACGAGGGAGACGTTCTCGTTACACTTTCCTAATATGACGAAAATAAACTGAACGAGCGCTCATTCTTTAATGGATATGGAGGGATAACGATGGATTCAACTAAGACAGAATCGTCCTATGACGTACTTGTCAGCAAAATTAAAGCAGGCGGAGCAGAAAAGTATCATGCCAAAAACGCCGCTCAGAATAAGATGTTTGCCAGAGACCGTCTCTCGCTGCTGTTTGATGAAGGTGAATTCCAAGAGGAAGATGGCCTGTTCGCGAACAGCCAAGCAGGCGACCTTCCTGCTGATGGAGTTATCACGGCAACTGGAAAGGTTAACGGCCAGACCGTATGTGCGATGGCGAACGATTCGACGGTAAAAGCAGGTTCATGGGGTGCGCGCACCGTCGAAAAAATCATTCGGATTCAGGAGATGGCCCAGCGGCTGAAAGTTCCGATGTTCTATCTCGTTGATTCTGCAGGCGCAAGGATAACTGACCAGATTGACATGTTCCCAAATCGAAGAGGAGCAGGAAGAATATTTTATAACCAAGTGAAAATGTCCGGCATGATTCCCCAAGTCTGTCTTCTTTTTGGCCCTTCCGCTGCAGGGGGAGCTTATATTCCTGCATTTTGTGATGTTGTAATCATGGTGGACCAGAATGCGTCCATGTATTTGGGTTCACCAAGGATGGCGGAAAAAGTTATCGGCGAGAAGGTGACACTTGAAGAAATGGGCGGCGCGAGGATGCACTGTTCAGTCAGCGGCTGCGGTGATATTTTGGCAGCAGATGAAAATGAAGCGATCACCTATGCGAGAAAATATCTTTCCTACTTTCCGTCTAATTACAAACATAAACCCGCGATAACACAAGAGAAACCGCCTGTTTCAGGCAGAGATCCCGGAGAGATTGTTCCGAAGAATCAGAACGTCCCTTTTGATATGTATGAATTCATCAGCCGGATTGTTGATGAGGACAGTTTTTTTGAAATGAAAAAACTGTTTGCTGCAGAGATCGTTACCGGCTTTGCGAGGATTAAAGGCCGTCCAGTCGGTCTGATCGCCAACCAGCCGAAAGTCAAAGGCGGTGTGCTCTTTGTGGATTCTGCGGATAAGGCCGCTAAATTTATCACACTTTGTGATGCGTTTAACATCCCAGTCATCTTTTTGGCGGATGTTCCGGGCTTTATGATCGGCACAAAAGTAGAACGGGCAGGTATTATCCGTCACGGTGCCAAGCTGATTGCAGCGATGAGTGATGTTACCGTACCTAAACTCTCTGTTATTGTCCGAAAAGCCTACGGAGCCGGGCTTTATGCAATGGCAGGCCCCGCGTTCGAACCAGACTGCTGCATCGCACTTCCAACCGCGCAGATTGCTGTAATGGGCCCAGAAGCCGCTGTGAATGCAGTATATTCAAACAAGATTAATGAAATTGAAGATCCGAAAGAACGTGTCCTTTATGTCCAGCAAAAACAACAGGAATACAAAGAACATATAGACGTATATAAATTGGCATCTGAACTGATCATTGATGACATCGTAGAGCCTTCAGCTTTAAGAGAGACGCTCTTTCACCGGCTCGTCTTCTTTGAATCAAAAGAAATGGTGTTCAGTGAAAGAAAACATCCGGTCTATCCGGTATAGCAGATACCTCCGCTGTGATTGGCGGAGGTTTTTTAATGATCAAATATGATACCATGAAAGAAATAATCTCGACGAAAGATAGGAGAAGTTAATGAAAATCGCCATCGTTGGAGGAGGCTCTATCGGTCTGCTCCTAGCCGCATTTTTTTCGGAGGAAGGCCAGGATGTTACTGTTTGCACGAGAACTGCCGAACAGGCAGACGCCATTAACGCACATGGTATAAAGTACCAAGCTGCGCCGGACTATAGTAAAATCCATCGGGTTTCTGCTGCAAGGGTGGATGCTTACCGTGAAGTCCCGCATTATGCGATCATTTGTGTAAAACAGCACCGGCTGCCCGAAGTCTGTTCGGTTTTACAGTCCAGCCCAATTTTTAGAGACAGTACGCTCCTTTTTATTCAAAATGGCATGGGTCATGTAGACCCGCTGCGTTCACTTCCGCAAAACAATATTCTCGTTGGAATTGTTGAACATGGTGCACAAAAGGAAAACCATCATGAAGTAAGGCACACGGGCAAGGGGAAAATTAAGATTGCCTCCTTTCGGGGCGGCATTGACAAAGCTTTTTGGGGAAGAATGATTACAGGAAGCTTCAAGATCGAAGGAAAAGACCGACTTGAATTTATTATGAAGGAAAAGCTTGTCGTAAACAGTGTCATTAACCCATTGACCTCTTTGTTTCGTGTTCAAAATGGTGACATCGAACAGAACAGCTTCTTGACCGAGCTGGCAAAGCTTCTTTTTAAAGAAACCTGCAGCATTTTAGGAATAAACGAAACGACAGATGCATGGGAACATGTTCTCAGGGTTTGCCGAAGCACAGCTGAGAACCGTTCTTCCATGTTGATCGATGTAGAAGAAGGAAGACAAACGGAGATAGAGGCCATCAGTGGTTATCTCTTGAAGCTTGCTGAAGGCAAGGGGAAGGATGTTCCTTACACAAGGTTTGTCTATTTCGGAATTAAAGCTCTAGAAAGAAAAAAGTAAAGAGGAATTGCTTGCATTGAATGTTGCTTCTTTTTCTGCATAAGTTACATTGAGAGGGCTTATTGTGCCAAGCAAGGCTTCAGAACGCTTCTCCGAGCATTTCGTTTTGGTGATGAACCTGTACTTTGCTATACTCTATAAGCAGTTGTATACATAGAGAAAGGACGTACTTATATGAGGATCGATGAATTCCCTCTTCAAGATAAAAACCAAATAGCCGCATCATATTCAGCTGCTGATCCTTCAGTGAAAAACCTCTATGATTACAATGGGTTCAATGCTGATATGATGGAGCAGCGTGTTTTAGATATTGGGAGGAGAGAATATGAGCGCGATAAATTGGCGAATTATCTTTCTGATTATAATTTTCAATTTTCCTGTTCAAAAGAAACTTTAACGAACATTGATAAGCTTAGAAACCCTATAAGTGCTGCAGTCATTGGAGGGCAACAGGCGGGATTGCTTACAGGCCCGCTGCTGACCATCCACAAATGCATCAGCATTATACAATTTGCCTGTATACAGGAACAGCAGCTTGGTATTCCAGTCGTTCCTGTCTTCTGGATTGCCGGTGAAGATCATGATTATGATGAGATTAATCATGTGAACATTAAACGGAACGGACGGCCTGAAAAACGGTCTCTCCCACCGATTAGCCCATTAAAGACCTCTGCGACATTGATGGAATGGAATAGTGGTAAGGCGGCAGAGTGGGCTGAGTCTGTATTTAGGGAATTTGGTGAGACCGAATTTACGAAGGAAATCCTTTCTAAAGTGAAAGAGGTCTTTACCTCTTCCAAAACAGCGGTTCATTCATTTGCTCAGTTAATCACCGATCTATTTGGAGATTATGGACTGATTTTAGTCGATTCGGGGGAACCACAGTTCAAGCGGCTTCAGTCAACCACACTGGAAAGGATGATTGCTAGAAATTCTGAGGTGGATAACGCTTTTACAGAAGGCATTCATCAATTAACCCGCCAAGGGTTTCCTGCTCCTGTAGAGCTGCAGAAAAACAATGCTCACCTGTTTATTTATCATAATGGGGAAAGACTTTTATTGTTCAGAGATGAAAGCGGCAACTACGAGACAAAAAATGATGAAGTTTCGTTCACTTCTGAACAGCTTTTAACCTATGCGAAAGAAAAGCCGGAGCTATTCAGCAATAATGTTGTTACAAGACCCGTTATGCAGGAGAGTTTGTTTCCTACCTTGGCGTTTATCGCTGGATCTGGCGAGATTGCCTACTGGTCCGCGCTTAAAGAGGTCTTTCATCTTTTTGGCTTTAAAATGACCCCTCTTGTGCCAAGGCTGTCCATGACGATCGTGACGGAAAAGAATGAAAAACAGCTTAAGGAAACCGGGTTGAAGGTGGAGGATGTTCTTCGAGAAGGAACCGAAGCAAGTAAACTGGCTTGGTTTGAGAGCCACAAGCCTTATAACACGAAAGACGTTTATTCTAAAACGGTGGCAAAGATCGAAGAGGCACACTCTGAACTGAAAAAATTGGCGCTCTCCATCGATCCGTCCTTGGAGAGGCTTTCGGAAGTAAACCTCAATCGGATTAAGAGTGAATTGGACTATCTTCATAATAAAATGGATCGTGCGATGAAAAGGGAATTTGTAGAACCTCTTTCTCTGTTCGATCATCTCCAGTGTGATCTTGCTCCAGATGGCGTGCTCCAAGAACGAGTTTGGAATACTTATTCTTACATTAATCGGTATGGTAAATACTGGATAAAACAGCTGGCATCCCACCCCCTTGATTTCAACGGCAAACATAAGGTTGTGTATCTGCGATAAAACGAATAAAAAGATAAAAAAATCCTGCTCCTACAGCAGGATTCAGAACGTCGACAAACCC